>NHEP01000056.1 GCA_002171515.1 bacterium TMED88
CAGCGTGGCGATCGCCTGCTCGGCCTCAGCCTCACCCGTGGATCGGACATCGAGACGCTTCATTTTCCCCCTCTCCGGTCCGTGCCCAAACCTTGGCCCGGCAGCCCCTTGGTGAAATCGTATAACGAGTATAGATATTTTAGGACCGCGAACCTTCTGCCCAAGGCCGTCTGGGACCCCATCGCCGTGACCGCCACGGACCTCACGGCGCACGCACGCGAACAGATCGCGGGCTACAAGATTCAGAAGAGTTGGACACTTCAAGACGAAACCCTGCCCCTGTCGGCGGCGGGAAAGGTTCTCAAGCGCGCCCTGCGACAGCGATTCGAATCCGGGTGATTCAGGATCGCGATGACTCGCGCGCGCAGGTCCCGCTAGGGGCCAATAAAGCTCAACTCCAGACCGAGGGTCACAATCCGCAAAGTTTGGCTTTGGGTCGGAAAAGCATCGCTCGTCGTTCCAAACAAATCGACAATCGCGAGACCGTCCTTTCGAAAGGTTACGTGCGATTGTCGGTAGCGCAGGCGAACTGCGGCGGCCCCTCGATCCGCAAAGCCAAATTCAATCCCGGCCCCAACATCCCATTCGAATCCCCAACCCTTGATCGTGTCCACAGTAACGAGGAATGGAAACAACGCCTGCTCCGGCGCGTTCAGGCGCGCGTAGGCGGCCCCCAGCCCGACGCTCACAAAGGGCCGCCATCGAGCCTCGGGTGAAAACCGGCCGACTCGCACCCCAGTGCCGTAGACGAGTGTCGATGCATTCGTGTCAAACTGGACGGGATCCGGCCCGGGGAACGAAAAGTTTTGGGTTGTGAACGAATACCCAAGATCGAAAACGTCCCAACGGATCCAATTTCCGAACTGCAGCCCAAGAGAGCCCCCCACCTCGTACCCGGGCTGACTCTGGCCAAAGCCGGGGCCATCTAGAAAGTTGCCCGTGACCGCAAAAATTTGAGGATCGAGCGACAACGTCAGATCGTTTGCGAAGGCCGCGCCGAAGCGTCCGCTCGCCACGAAGCGCACCTCAGCATCGACCGCGGAAACCGACGCAGCGAGGATCAGGGGCGAGAGCATCAACACGATTCCACGATGAATACGAACTCTCACCCAGACAGCCCGCAGGCTTTTGATGTTTTGGATGCGTCGAGCCAGACCCTCACCCCCAGTCAGAATCTCCATACGTCGAGCGCACTCCTCAGATCGTTGTGGAATTAGTCTCGCGAGCGGACACCCCACCGTCGCGGATCATGCTGGCCCGACTCGCCTTGAACGAAACCGGTTGTCCCTATCCTGTCGCCAAATCGACAATCCCGCAATTACATTCCGCGGTTCGCCGATGTTCGGATCCTTCGAGCCCAACTTTCGCGGGTGTTTGACCCCCCGCCCCCCGCCGGGTACGTTCGGTGGGTGCGCCGAGGGGTGACCGCAGGGTCCCGCTCGGGCTCGGGGCCCTGTGAACCCGGTCAGGTCCGGAAGGAAGCAGCCGCAGCAGAGTTTCGGCTGCGGGTGGGGACGCCCTGCGGTCTCCCCTCGGCGCACAAGAACCAACCATGCTCAAAAAAGTGACTCGACCAGCGCTTTGAGGTCGACGAAAGCCACTCGATGAGATTGCATGGTCGCATTGCAGCCCGCTTCACAACGCATCCGGCTGGAGCCCCCCTTGAGCTATCAGGTCATCGCCCGACGTTGGCGCCCCCAGAACTTTGAGGAAGTCACCGGCCAAATTCACGTCACAAAGCCCCTGCGGAATGCTGTCCAAAGTGGGCGCGTCCCTCACGCCCTGCTGCTGACAGGCCCGCGCGGAGTGGGCAAGACCACCCTGGCCCGCATCCTCGCCCGCTGTCTGAACTGCGAAAACGGCCCGACCGACGAACCCTGCGGAACCTGCACTTCCTGTCAGGAAGTGGCCCAGGGCACCGCGACCGATGTCCGAGAAGTCGATGCTGCCAGTCGCACAGGGGTCGACGACGTCCGAGAAATCATCGAAGCCCTCCGTTACGCCCCGTCCCCCGGCAAGCATACGATTTTCGTGATCGACGAGGTTCACATGCTGTCGGGCGCGGCGTTCAACGCCCTGCTGAAAACCTTGGAAGAGCCTCCGCCCAATTGTCTGTTCGTCTTCGCCACCACAAACCCAGAGAAGATCCCCTTCACGGTGCTCTCCCGCTGCCAACGGTACGACCTCAGATTGTTGTCGAACGCAGAGGTGGTGGAACGGCTAGAGCTCATTTGCAAGGAGGAGGGCATCGAAATCAGCGACGCGAGCCTGCGGGCCGTCGCCCGAGAGAGCCAGGGGTCGATGCGGGATTCACAGACCCTCCTCGACCAGTTGATCGCGTACGAGGGCACCCACATTTCAGACGAAACGGTCCAGAGCGTGCTGGACCTGGTCGATCACAACCTACTGGCCCAAATCATCGAGGCGTGCATCCAGGGCAATGCTGAGGCCGCGCTCCATAGCGGCCAGCTCGCGGCCCAGTCGGGCACAGAGCCCGCGCGAATCGCAGCCGCATTGGTGGCCCTGCTGCGGGATCTCGTTGTGCTTCGCATCGCAAAGGATGTCAGCGACCTCATCGAGGGGGGTGAAGCCGAAATTCAGGCCCTTCGCACCTTGGCGGAGCAGGAAGAGCCCGCGCGACTTCGACGCATGTTCAAAGTCCTCGTTCAAGAGAGCGCGGGGCTCTCGGTCACGCCCTTTCCGATGGCCGTTCTCGAAATGGCCCTGGTTCGCCTGGCGACCCTGCCTCGAGGCGACGACGTCCAGGCGCTTCTGGCCAAGATCGACCAGCTTGAAGCCCCGACACGGGGCGGCGGTGGACCGCCATCCGGCGGGCGGACCCGCAACGGCGGACAGGACTCTGCCCCGCAGGCCAAACCCGCTCCGGCCCGCCGGCCCCCATCTTCTCCGGCTCCCAATGCGTCCGCCCAGACCGCATCTTCGGAGCAAGCCTCACCGGCCACCGCCCCTGAGGCCCCGGGCGAGGTGATCGCGAATGAACCGCCAGCCCCAGAGGCTCCCGTGGAGGTTGTGCTGGATCGACTTCGCGTGTTTGCCCAGAAGGAAAATCGGGGGCTCTTCGCTTCCCTGAGTGAAGCCCGGATCACCGAACGGACAAACGGCTTCCTCAAGCTCGAAGTCAGCGCACCGTTTCATCGGAAACGCCTTCAGGACAACCTCGCCGAATTCGAGAGTATCTGTCAGCGTTTTTTCAGTCGGCCGACGCGAATCGAAATCAACGAAGCCAAGGCAGCCGATTCCCGTGGCGGTCCGAAGAGTGGAACCTCTTCCCAGTCAAAGCGCGAAGCGGAACGCCAACGACGCCAGACGGCTCTGAATCATCCCAAGATTAACGTTGCCCTCGAGGCGCTGAAGGCAGAAATAGTCGACATTCGCCCGATCGGTGGGAAGTAACAGCGGGTCTCAGACCCAAAAAATGAAACCAGAGGATCCTGATGAGTGCGCCCGGACCGGACATGAAGGAAATGCTCGAACAGGCCCAGCGTATGCAGAGCCGCATCGCTGAGCTGCAGCAAGAACTCTCGACTCGGCGTTTTGAAGCCTCAAGCGGAGGCGGCATGGTGACGGCCGCGGTGACGGGCCAACTTCGCGTGCTGGAGATCCGTATAGAGCCTTCCCTCTTCAACGAGAGTGATCCCGGCATGATCGAGGATCTGGCCGCTGCTGCCGTGAATGCGGCGCTGGAGAAGGCCCAGCGCAGCGTCCAAGAGGAACTTCAGCAACTCCAGGGCCAAATGGGCGCGGCTGCTTTTCCCGGCTCCGGACGCTAGGAGCGCCCCGTCGTCATGCATTCATCCGCTGCGATGGAGCGGCTGGGGGCAGCCCTCAAACGGCTCCCCGGGATCGGGGAGAAGAGCGCGTCCCGACTGGCCTACTTTCTGCTGGGCGCGCCAGACGGACTCCTGCTGGAATTGTCCGAAGCCATCGCCCGGGTCAAAACTGACACGGCGGTTTGCGAGCGCTGTTTTAATCTGGGTGAAAGTTCCCCCTGCCTAATTTGCTCCAACCCAGATCGGGATGCTGCCTTAATCTGCGTCGTCGAGGAACCGGCCGACCTCGCTTCGGTGGAGCAAAGCGGCCGCTTCCGAGGGCTCTACCACGTCCTCGGCGGAACGCTTTCGCCCATCGACGGCATCGGGTCAGACGACCTGAGGATCGGCCAACTGGTTGAGCGCGTCGGTCGCGAGCCCATCCGCGAGGTGATCCTCGCCACCAATCCCAACGCGGAGGGAGATGCGACAGCGCATTTCATCGCGGACCGACTGTCTCGCGCGGGGATCACCGTTTCGCGGATTGCCTCCGGGATGCCCCTTGGCGGGGACCTCGAATACGCGGATCACGTCACGGTCGGCCGCTCCATCGACAACCGGAGACCGCTCGCCTGAAACCAAGAGCCCGCGGGGAGTCTGCCGCCGGGCGATCAGCCGAGCGCCCGGTTGGTTCCGTCAAACTGATCATCGAATTCACCCGACTCAAGCCCAGAGGCCGCATCACCGATGAAAGGGGGTCAGGATTTCTTGCTCCCGTTGGCGCCCGCTGTTAGGGTGACGACTGAAATGCTTCTGGTTTCCAGTTGGTTACGAGAGCCGATGCCCTTCCCAGGCAGCGGGCTCTGAACCGGACTGAAGACCGGGGAAAACGGAGGCCCGACCCAGCCGCCATGCTTCAAACCCAATTCGTGATGCGCGAGGAGGAGAGCCGGAGCGTTCAAGCCGTCATCGAACGGCTCGCGGTCGATGCGCGTGCGCGCGGGGTCTTTGTCGTCGACAAGGCGGGACAACTGATCGGTGAAGCGGGCGAGATGATGGGCGTCGACAGCACGAGCCTCGCCTCTTTGGCCGCGGGATGCGTGGCCGCCACCGGAGGTTTGGCCCTGATTTTCGGGGAGGAAGAATTTCCGACCCATTACCATCAGGGCGAGCGAGACAACCTGCACATTACCCTGTTGGGTGAGCGAATGATTCTGCTCGTCGTGTTTGACGAGCGCAGCTCACTGGGCTTGGTCCGACTTCGCGTCAAGAAAGCGGGGGGAGAGCTCGCTCGAATTTTCGAAGAAGCCCGAAAAAAATCTGAGGCGCAAGCCGCCGCCAGTACATCCAGCCCGTTCGCCGACATCACGGACGACGACATCGACAACCTCTTTTCCGACTGAGCACCCCGAAAATCATGTCTTTTATCAACTATTCTTCGCGAGAGATCAACTGCAAGATCGTGTACTACGGTCCGGGCCTGTGCGGCAAGACCACCAACCTTCAGCACATCTACGCCAAGACCAATCCGGACGTAAAGGGCAAGATGATTTCGCTGGAAACGGAGACAGAAAGGACCCTTTTCTTCGATTTCCTCCCCCTGGCCCTCGGCGAAATTCGCGGATTCAAAACACGCTTTCACCTGTATACGGTTCCCGGACAGGTCTTCTACGACGCCAGCCGCAAGCTCATCCTCAAAGGAGTCGACGGAGTCGTCTTTGTGGCCGACAGCCAAATCGAGCGAATGGAGGCCAACATCGAAAGCCTCGACAATCTCAAAATCAACCTGGTCGAGCAGGGGTACGCCCTGGATTCGATTCCGTACGTCGTGCAGTACAACAAAAGAGACCTGCCGAACGCGGCCCCACTTGAAGAACTGCGCAAGCTCCTCAACCCCACCCAGGTCCCGGATTATGAAGCGAGTGCCGCCACGGGCGAGGGCGTCTTCGAAACGCTGAAAGCCGTGGCCAAGGGCGTCCTGACGAATCTGAATAACATGAGCCCGTCGCAAGCCCCCCCCGAATCGCCCCGCCCATCACAGATGGGCGCGACGGACGATACGAGGCGATTGGGCTCGCGCTAACCTTCAAGCGCCGCCGCCTGCCGCCAACACTCCCTGGATGGTCCGAAACGTCAGCACCTCGAGACTTTCTTGGATCAAGGGTTCGGCCCTCAATTTCTCACGAAGACCCCGAGCCGACAGAGGCGCGTCCGAAGCAACCAAGATCCGGTTGTCGTAATCCTCGACAGTAATGCTCAAGACGGAGCGGAAAGCTGACCTCAAAGCGGCTTGCACCCTCGTGGATTCATCCAGCGTATTGCTCACGAGAATGCCCCCTCGGCCCAAGCATCGCCTCGCCCACTCATGACCCGGGGCCGGAATCCATTCGGGTTTTCTGACCGCGTCGCCCCGCCCGATAAAAACATCCTCAAGAATCAAATCGTATCGGGACTGAGGCTTTTTCTGGCAGCGACGCACTGCTTGTTCGAGAAAGATCCGAGCATCGGCCTGGCGCAGATCGACCCCCAAACCCTGGACGTCAAAGTGTCGGCGCGCGGCCTTGATCACATCGGGATCCAGTTCGACTCCGGTGATGCTCGCCTGGGGGCACAGGGCTCTGACAATCCGGGCTGCGCTTCCGCCGCCGTAGCCAAGCAGCAGAACCCGAGGCGCTGGGCTGGCTTTCAACGCCAAGACCGGCGCGGCGATCGCATCCCACACGCAGCGAGTGGCCAGCCCACCGCTGGACTGAAATGAGGCGAAAGTCTCGTCCACGATCAGTTCCAGACCATGTGAACTTTGCTGAACACGAACCCTCTGGGCTTTTCGACGGGCCGGTGTCATCGAAACCCCCCAGGCGACATTGAGCCCCGACCGAAGGAATGCTTTCGATTCACGCGCTCCATCGGAGCCCCGCTACACTGGCTCCGATGTCCGCCCCCCTCTTCGGCTCGTCCGGACGCTTGGTCGTCCAACTCGCCCTCCCCGTTCCCATTGATTCCCTCTTTACGTATGGCGTACCGGACGAACAGGCTCAAGCCTGTCGGCCGGGATGCCGAGTTCGGGTCTCTTTTTCGGGACGCCGCCTGCATGGCGTCATCGTCGAAGGCCCCCACCAGCATACCGAGTCCGATTTAGAAGGCGGCAGCCACCTACGCGAGATCGAAGAGGTGATCGATTCCGAACCGGTTCTCTCATCGGAGATGATCACAATCCTCCAGGGTGCGGCTGCAGAAGCCCTCTGTCCGGTCGGGCTCGCCTTGACGGCCGCGATCCCCTCCGGCTCCACGCCAAGAGTTGTCCGGTTTCTTGAGTTGACCCCGTTGGGCCGCGAGGCCTATCAGCGCGGAGTTGTCCGCGGCGCCGCATTTTCGATTCTGGATAACCTCGCCCAGGCGGGGAAGACCCCGCGCGAACTGGCCAAGTCGAACCCGGGATCAGGCCCGCAACTCGAAGCGCTGATCGCCGATGGCCTAGTGAGGCGATCGGATCGGGTTCAGGGCCCCAGCGCCCGAATGAGCCACATCCGCATCGCGCGCCTGGCCCCCGACCTCGACGTCGAATCCGTGTGCCAAAACGTCTTGGGTCGTGCCCCACGTCAGGCTGAAATGCTTCGTCGTTTAGCAAAGCTCGGTCCAAGCCCGGCGGCCTCATTGGCCGCGGGACCCTCCGCCGCCATTCTGCGCGCACTGCGAGAGCGCGGCCTCGTGATCGTCGAAAACGAGCTCCAACCCCGCAATGTTCTCGGACCTCCGGTTGATCGGGACGTTCCGCTGAATCTCACCTCCGACCAGGCGCACTCGTTGCAGCCGATCACCGAATCGATCCGGCAAAGAGAGGCCCGCACAATGCTGCTCCACGGCGTAACGGGCAGCGGCAAAACTGAGGTCTACCTCCGGGCCGTGGCGTCGGCCCTGGAGATCGGCCGTCAAGCCTTGATTTTGGTTCCTGAAATTTCGCTCACCCACCAAATCGTGGCCCGCTTGAGAGCGCGGTTTGGAGACGGATTGGCGGTGCTCCATAGCGGACTTCGACCCAGCGAAAGACTTGAGCAGTGGGCGCGATTGCGAACGGGCGAAACACCGATCGCCGTGGGGGCGCGAAGTGCTCTCTTCGCCCCGCTCGACCGCCTTGGCGTGATTGTCATCGATGAGGAGCACGATTCCGCCTATAAAAACGAGGAGGGTTTCCGCTACCACGCTCGCTCCTTGGCGGAACGACGGTCGGTTCAAGCGAGCTGCCCACTGATTCTCGGGTCGGCAACCCCCGCCCTCGAAACTCGTCATCGAGCCGACCGAGGGGAGCTCCAGCGTCTCGTGCTCCCCCGAAGAGTCGGTGGGCGCCCTCTACCCTCGGTCGAAATCGTCGACATGAACGCGGAGCGCCAGAAAAAAGCTCGGGGTGGACACCGTGGCGTCCTCTCGCGGCCGCTCGCCCAAGCCATCGAACGCACCCTCGCAGAGGGTGGCCAGGCCATGCTCTTTTTGAATCGACGGGGCTTCTCGACTCAGATTTTTTGTTTTGACTGCGGTCACGCCGAGCGCTGCACCGAATGCGATGTGGCCCTGGTGTATCACGCGGGCGCCCACCAGCTTCGCTGCCACTACTGCGGACTCGAAAAAGTACCTCCGGAACGTTGCGGAGGATGCGGAAATCCCGATACCGCGCTGCTCGGGACGGGAACCGAGCGATTGGAGGAAGAAATCCGCGCCCGTTTCCAATCGGCCCGAACGGCTCGAATGGATCGGGACACCGCCGCACGACGGGGCCATGTGGAGGGTGTGCTCGCCGCGCTCCAAGCTGGTGAAGTGGATATTCTGATTGGCACGCAAATGGTCGCCAAGGGACACGACTTCCCGGGCGTTCGACTGGTCGGCGTGGTCGCAGCCGACGTCGGGCTCCATATGCCAGACTTTCGAGCGGCCGAGCGAACGTTTCAGCTCCTGACCCAGGTCGCGGGTCGCGCTGGCCGGGCTGAGGCCCTCGGGCGGGTCGTCATCCAAACCTTCCTCCCCGATCATTACGCCATTCAGCCTGTAATTCAGCACGACTACGAGCGCTTCTACGCGGAGGAAATCGGGCATCGACAATCTCTTGGCTATCCCCCCTTCGGACACATCAGCCATGTCATTGTGTCTTGCGAAGAGGAGTCGCTCGCGGTGCAAGCCGCAGAGCAGTTGGCCAGCGCCGCGCGGACCGGCGCCGACTCGGAACCCGTGCAGGTCCTCGGTCCGGTGGCCGCGCCTTTCCCCCGCCTGCGTGGGCGCTTCCGCTATCAGCTTCTACTGAAAGCCCCCAAGTCCCTCCCCGTCATGGCCGCGTCCCGCCGGATTGTCGAGGCCGCACGCCGGGTCCCCAAAGGCGTCCAAGTGGCCGTGGACGCTGCGCCGGTCAACATGCTATAAAGCGCGATTCTGTTGGCCTGTCGAGGGTTTAGAGCCCATCGGTCAACCACTAGAGCACGCCCAGAGCGACGGCCCGTGAGGCCGATCAGAGAGGAAAGGCACGGGCAAGGGCCATGGCACTGAGAGAGGTTCTCCAATTTCCCGACCCGCGACTCAAGCGAGTATCGGAACCGATCAGCGAGATCACCGATGTCATCCGTGATCTCGCCCGAGATATGTGCGACGTGATGTACGACGAGCCAGGAATCGGCTTGGCGGCCCCCCAAGTCGGGGAGGCGCTCCGTCTGTTCGTGATTGATACGGAGTGGAGTGAAGACGGTGGCGAACGAGAGCCCAAGGTGCTGATCAACCCGGAGTTCACCCGCCGCGAAGGCTCGATCACCTGGGAAGAGGGCTGCCTTTCGGTTCCCGACTACACCGCCGACGTAGACCGCGCGGCGTCGGTGACGATTCGAGCCCTCGATCTCGAGGGGCAGGAAATCATCGAGGAGGCCGAGGGCCTGCGGGCGGTCTGCATGCAGCACGAAATGGATCATCTCGATGGGATTCTCTTCATCGATCGGATCAGTCGGCTCAAGCGCGGGCTCTACACTAAAAAACGCAAGAAGCAGCTGGCCGCTGAAGCCAAGGAGTAAGGTCTGTCTTCTGACCCGCTTCGCTTAGCGTTCTTTGGAACGCCCGAAATCGCCCTTCCCACCCTTGAGACCCTCAACCTGTCTCGACACAGAGTGGTGAGCGTCATCAGTCAACCCGACCGAGGAAGGGGACGCGGGCGCCGACGCACCCCCGCCCCGGTTTCAGCTTGGGCGCTGGAGCAGGAGGTCCCGTTGCTCAGACCCGAGCGCATTGGCGACGCCGACAGCCTCGCGTTTCTCAATCGGCACCAGCCAGACCTCGGTGTGGTGATCGCTTTCGGCCAATTCATTCCGAAAAGCGTCCGAGATCAGCCGCGTCTCGGCTACCTGATCAATGCCCACGCCAGCCTCCTCCCTCGCCACCGAGGTGCATCGCCCATCCAAGCCGCCATCTTGGCCGGAGACGCAGAAACCGGAATTTCGGTAATGCGCGTGGAAAAAGAAATGGATGCTGGCGCCGTCGCCCTGACTCGAAAAATTCCCATCGGTCATCAAGAAGACACTGGACACCTGACCGATCGCCTCGGCGAGCTGGCCGCGCAGGCCATCCTCGAAGCGGTGGATCAAATTGCCGAAGACCGCGTGACCTGGCGCGAGCAAGATGCAGCCCGCGTGACCTATGCCTCCCGAATCGAAAAACACGAAGGGCGGCTCGACTGGAGAGAGAGCGCCTCGGTTCTTGTTCGACGGATTCGCGCCCTCGCCCCCAAGCCCGGCGCCTTCACTGCACTGCCTGCGGTCCCCGGGCGCAGCCCGGAGAGCTTGAGAATTCTTGGAGCGCGAGCCATCTCTTCGACGACGGAGTCCGTACACTTGTCCCCGGGCCGACTTCATCGGCCTGCCGTAGCCCCCTCTCACCTCTGGGTCGCAACCGGCGAAGGCTGGCTTGAGCTCAAGCGCGTGCAGCGCAGCGGGGGACGCGTCCTAGAAATCAGCGACTTCCTACGAGGCCATCCTCTTGAGGATGGGCAACTGCTCGGCGACGAAACCGAGGCGATCCATGGCGAATGAGCCCGGCAAAGGCCGGCGGCGGCGAGAGAATGCGCCCGAGACCGGAGCGCGCCGGCGCGGACCGAAGCCGACCGCGGCCAGGATTCTCGCCGTTCGGGTCCTCGATCGAGTCGACCGCGTCCGATCCTATGCCGACCTAGCTCTTCACCATGCCCTCGCGCAGAGCAGCCTTCCGGCGGCGGACCGGGGCCTCGCCACCGAACTCGTCTACGGCACGCTCCGTTGGCGAGGCCGATTGGACTACGCTCTCGAATCCGCCCTCGAGCGACCGCTCAGCGAAATTGAGCCCCTCGTGCTCACCACCCTGAGAGTTGGCGCATATCAGCTGATGTTCTCTGACCGCATTCCCGACTCTGCTGCGGTCGATGAATCCGTCCGTTGTGCCCGGGCGATCGGAGCCGAACGCGCCACCGGACTGGTCAATGCCGTGCTTCGGCGAACGGCTCGAGAGCGGGACTCCCTTGAGTGGCCCGAACTTTCGCAGGATCCGGTGGAGCATCTTGTGCATGCGCTCTCCCTCCCACCTTGGTTGGCAGAGCGCTGGCTGAACGACTACGGAGCCGAAGATGCGGCGGCCCTGGCGATCGCCTCCAACACTCCTCCTCCGTTGACTGTCCGAGCCAATCCAGTCCATGGTGACAGAGCCCGGCTTGCCGAAGCCCTCTCCACCACTTTTTTCCCAGAGACCCAACCGTGTCGCTACGCATCGCGAGGCTTAGTCCTCGGCCATGGAGGCGATCCTGGACGCGATTCTCGCTTCCGCAACGGCGAATACAGCGTGCAAGATGAGGCCTCCCAACTCGTCGTCGAGCTTCTTGACATTCACCCCGGCCAAGCGGTCTTAGATGTCTGCGCAGCCCCAGGTAGTAAAACGACAGCGATCGCTGAAGCCCTGGGCCCGGATGCAGGCCACGTCCTAGCCCTGGACCGACACACGAATCGACTGGCCTTGGTTGCGAGAGCCGCCAGAAGATTGGGGCTCTCCGGAATCCACACCCTTGTTCGGGATGCAACCCGCCCGTTGACAGACCTCCCCGTCGCGAACGCCTCCGAGCCCCAGGATGATGATCGAACCGCTGCTTTCGACCGGGTCCTCGTCGATGCGCCCTGCTCTGGCCTGGGGGCGATTCGGCGAAATCCTGACGCGCGCTGGCGGATACGCCCAGAGGATCCCCAGCGACTGGCGAGGATCCAGAGCAAGCTGCTGGATCGAGCGGCCGAAGTGACGTCGCCCGGCGGGCGTCTGGTCTACAGCGTCTGCACCGTTCTGCGAGAAGAGAACGAGGAGGTTGTCGACCTCTTCCTCGAGAGGAACCCGGCCTTCCGACGCGATCCATCCCGGCCGACCATTGCCCATGTCGAAGAGCTGTTGGACGCAGCGGGAGACATGCGCTGTTATCCTCATCGACACGAAACCGATGGCTTCTACGCGGCCCGGCTTCTCCGGACCGATTGAAGCTGCCTCAAGGAGCGCCTCGATGTCCGATTCCCAAAGCCAGGCAAAAAGCCAGCTGATCGCGCCCTCGATTCTCGCAGCCGACTTTGGTCGGCTGGCAGATGAAGTCAAAGCGGTCTCGGATGCGGGGG
>NHEP01000057.1 GCA_002171515.1 bacterium TMED88
AAAATTAAAAATGTTTAAATGTTACTAACAAAATGCAAAATAGAAATTTGCAGGTAACAATTGCTGATTTCACAGCAAATCAGGTAACAATTGCCGTAAAATCCTAATGTATAATACATTAGCAATAATCAGCAAATATAAAAATAGGCGAAAAGATTAGCCTTTGTTGATGATCGCTCATTAGAGGGCATTAGCCACTCGTTAGAGGATGTAACTATAAATTTTTATTTATAGTTTACTGACCACCCCACCAGTAAATAGATACAAATAGGAATAGCCATACTACATCTACAAAATGCCAATACCATGCAGCAGCCTCAAAACCAAAATGATGATTACGTGTAAAATGAAATTGATACAAACGAAACAAACATACAGTTAGAAAGATTGTACCTACAAATACGTGAAAACCATGGAATCCAGTAGCGAGAAAGAAAGTTGATCCATACACGCCATCTGAAATTGAGAATGGTGCTTCCAAATACTCTAGAACCTGCAGTGCAGTAAATGCAGCTGCCAATACTACAGTCAAAATTAGAGACCAAATAGCTTGCTGACGCCATCCTGCTAGAATAGCATGGTGAGCCCATGTTACACTAGCCCCAGATGTTAGTAGAATCAATGTATTCACAAGAGGTACTTCCCAAGGATTTAGTGCTTGAATTCCATGAGGAGGCCAAACACCGCCAATTTCAATACCTGGTGCAAGACTAGCGTTAAAGAAAGCCCAAAAGAAAGCGAAGAAGAACATTACTTCAGACACAATAAATAGAATCATGCCCCAGCGTAGTCCAATTTGAACTGCAACTGTATGGTGACCTTGATATGTTGATTCATTCACAACATCACGCCACCAAACATACATAGAGTACATAATCATGCTCAGACCAAAACATAGTACTGAACCTCCGCCTGTATATGCATGCATATACATTACACCACCGCTTGTTGTTGTTAGAGCCGCTAGTGATGCGAAAATAGGCCACGGACTTGGGTCAACCAAGTGAAAAGGGTGTCGTTGTACAGCCATAAATTAAAGATTATTTCGCACATAATCCTGTTAACATGCTTTTAACAGATCGTAACCTGTTAACATACTTCTAACAAAATTATCTTGTGCATACCAAACTAAAATCTTTAAATAATTATAAGATTTAAAGTTCGTCTAGTTTATTAGCAATCCAACTTAGATATGTATCCAAATCTACTGCTTCAACTACAATGGGCATAAATCCATGGTTCACACCACACAATTCACTACACTGTCCATAAAACACGCCTTCACGTTGAATATATAGAGAGGTTTGATTTAGTCGCCCAGGAACCGCGTCACATTTGACACCTAGTGCTGGAACTGCCCAACTATGAAGTACATCTGACGCGGTAATAATTACACGTACATGAGTGTTCACTGGAAGTACTACTCGATTATCTACTTCTAGCAATCTCAGTTGTCCCGATTCCAAATCATCATCCGCAATCATGTAACTATCAAAAATCAACATTTCATCATCTGCATTTGCATAATCTGAATATTCATATGTCCAATACCACTGACGGCCAACTGCCTTCAATGTAACTGCTGGATCTACTACTTCATCCATTGAATACAAAAGTGCAAATGATGGAATAGCAATAAATACCAAGATCAAACTTGGCATCACTGTCCACACAACTTCAATTACAGTACCGTGTACAATTTTTTCTGGCATTGGATTACGACTTACATGAAAATGATATAGTGTACGAAACATCATCCACATTACAAATACAATAATAAATACTAGAAAAAACATAATATCATGGTGTAGGTCAATAATACCCTGCATAACCGGAGTTGCTGGATCTTGAAAACCATACTGCCATGGTTGAGCTGCGTCTGCTTTTGCAATGACTGGCATAAGCATCAACAGTGCACTTGTTACATACCACATAGTATACACTTTTTTTAATAATAATAAGTAATTATTATATATTGCACATTATTTGTGCATTTTAGGTTATATGTTGCCATATAACCTCCCCAAGTAGGATTTGAACCTACGACCAAATGGTTAACAGCCATTTGCTCTACCACTGAGCTATTGGAGAAACAAAGGAGACTTATTGAAAGACTCCCTTTACCTTGGTTTAAATTAACCAAGTCGTACTTTTTGAACTGTTTTCGAAAATTCACGTGCATTTTGAACACTTGGATCTTGACGTTTCACTGCGCGATGTTTATGAAGGGTTAGCATAATAGCACCTACCATAGCCACTAGAAGAATTAGACTTGCAATCAAAAAATAATAAAAGTAATATGTATACATTAGCATACCAATACTTTCAATGTTTGATGTATGATCCACTAGAGATGACCAATTTACCCAATCTACATACGGACTATAATCAGTAGCTGACAATGCAGGAACCATATCCTGATCTACTACTACAAGTACTTCTAGTAGAAACACAACCCCAATCAAACCACCTACTGGTAGATATCGAAGAGTATTTTCACTGATTTCAGCCACTTTAATATTTAGCATCATAACAACAAACAAAAACAAAACTGCAATTGCACCTACATAAACCACTAGAAAAATCATTGCGAAAAAATCCAATCCTAGCAACAAAAGTAGACCTGCTGCATTAACAAATACCAATACCAAGTACAATACTGAATATACCGGGTTTCGAGATCTAATTACCATAGTAGAACATACCAAAAGCAACGATGAAAACAAATAAAATAGAGTCGATGTCATAATTTAATTAATTTTTTTTAAGCATATATGTATCTTAATTAGGTTATCTAATTAAGGCACACAACGCTAGTGCCACTTTATGGGATGCCAAAAATAGCGGATTAGGGTACATAATCAAGAACATAGTTACGCCAAATGAAAGTGCACATAGCCATGCTTTTTCTGTATCAAGAGATACATAACTATGCACTGTATTTGTATGATCAAAATAAAGTGTTTTAATCAAGCGTAGATAATAAAAACTACTTACTACACTACTTAGAACACCTACAACCGCCAAAGGATATAGAGATGAACTTAGGGCAGTGAAAAACAAGTAGAATTTACTACAAAATCCTGCTAGAGGTGGTACACCCGCCATAGAGAACATAGTCAAAGCAAGAGTCATTGCCAAAATAGGATTTGATCGACTCATATGAGATAGGTCGTGAATATATTCTACAGGTTTATTATCTGCAGTACGTACTGAAAGTACAATACAAAAAGTTGTAAATGTCATAGCAACATAAATTACCATGTATACAAACATTGCTTGAATCCCTTCCACACTTCCTGATGCCAAGCCCATCAACATATAACCAACATGACCAATTGAACTATAAGCCAATAGTCGTTTAATGTTTGTTTGACCCAATGCACCAATAGCTCCAACTACCATAGACGCTAGACTACATACCATTACAACCTTTTGCCACGGACCCATAATATCGTAGAAACCTACATACAAGATCTTTGTCAACAAAGCAAGTACAGCTAGTTTAGGTGTAAGAGCAAAGAAGGCTGTTACAGTTGTTGGTGAACCTTGATATACATCTGGAGACCACATATGAAAAGGGGCTGCTGCTAGTTTAAATAGGAAGCCTACTGAAACAAACATTAGTCCAACATACAAACCACCTGAAGCCACATTCAAGGACTCAAACCCTGTGTATAGAGTAGCCAAATCAGATAGATTAGTAGTACCTGTATAACCGTATACCAAAGAACTTCCAAACAATAGGATACCCGAAGAAAAAGCACCCAAGAAGAAATATTTCAAACCAGCTTCAGTAGAGAATTCTGAATCACGTTGAGATGCTGCAATAACATAAAAGGCCAAACTTTGAAATTCTACGGCCAAATACATAGCAATCAAGTCATACGAAGCTACCATAAACAACATACTAGTACAACTCAATAGAACAAGTACCATATATTCGTACATGTGCATTTTTTCACGTTTTAGGTAATCAAACGACATTAGAACTACACCAATACCGATGATCAAAATCCAGGCTTGTACATAAAAAGTAAAGTAATCTACCTTCAATGTATTATACATTAGCAACATATCTGTTACAGGGCCATTGATCAACAACAACAATGCAAGACCTAGGCTCAAAATAACAAGAAATCCAGTATTAGTAACATATGCATGTTCTGGAGCACCAGACACCAATACACCATACATAAGCAAGAAGCATGCTGCATATACCAAGAAGATTTCAGGCATCAATACAAGAAAATCATTTTCAAATAGACTTAGATAATCCATAAATTCTTAAATCTTTATTAATATGAACCATGTTGGATCACATTAGCTACACTTACATGCATATCGTGCAAGAATACTTCTGGATAAATACCCATCCATAGAGTACCAATAATCAATGGTACAAACATAAAGAACTCTCGACGATTAATATCTGCATATGTATTGATATAATGTGGCTTAGGGAATCCATAAACTACACGGTTGTATAGCCACAATGAATATGCCCCACCTAGTACCATTCCAGTAGCACCTAGTGCTGCAATAAGGGTATTTGTTTGATAACACCCTGTCAATACTAGAAATTCACCCACAAAGTTTGATGTACCTGGAAGTCCGATATTACCCATTGTAAACAATAGAAAAATAGTAGCAAACAATGGCATAGTGTGAACAACACCTCCATAATATTTCACTAGACGTGTTTTATATCGGTCATAAAGTACACCTACACACATAAAGAGACCTGGACTTACCAATCCATGTCCCAACATCAAAAGAATACTACCTTCTACTCCTTGTGCATTCAAACTAAACAATCCAAGCATTACAACACCCATGTGTGCTACTGAACTATATGCAATAATTTTTTTCAAATCAACTTGACGTACAGTAGTCAAAGATGCATAAATAACAGCAATACAACTCAGGGTATAAATAAATGGAGTAAAATAAAGAGTAGCTTCTGGAAAGAGTGGCATTGAGAAACGAAGGAAACCATATGTACCTAGTTTCAACATAATACCAGCTAGAAGTACAGAACCTGCGGTTGGTGCCTCTACGTGAGCTTCAGGTAGCCAAATATGTACGGGAATCATAGGCACTTTAGCTGCAAAAGATGCAAAAAATGCCAAGAAATACAAAATCTGACGTTGAGTACTAAACTCAGTGGTTAGAAGAATTTGTAGATCTGTAGTACCTGCTTGAAAGTACATCATCAAAATAGCTAGAAGCATCAATACAGAACCAAAGAATGTATACAAAAAGAATTGGTATGCTGCGCGGATTCGGCGAGCACGTGAACCCCATACACCAATAATAACAAACATTGGGATCAATACAGCCTCAAAACACACATAAAACAACAATAGATCTAGTGTAGAGAAAACTGCAATCATCATAGCATCTAGAATAAGCAAGGCTACCATATATTCTCGAATATAGATTGTAATGCTAGACCAACCTAGCATAATACAAATGGGTACCAACAAAGTACTTAGAATAATAAAAAAGAGAGAAATTCCATCAATACCTAGAGTAAAATACAAATTACCGTAGGGCATCCAATCAGCCTGATATAGATATTGAAAGTTAGGACTACTAGCGTCAAAACCAATCCACAAAAACAATGAAGCAATGTATGTAAACAAAGATACATTCAATGCAACCACTTTAATCAGTTGAATTGATTCGCTTGGGATCAAGAACAATGCTAGTGCGCCTACAAGTGGAACAAGAATCAAGTACAACAAAAATGGACTATTTGGGCTATACACCATATTGTATAGAAATACAGGACTTACTGCCCAAAAAGCCAAACTCATATTATTAATATATGAAGAATTCATAATCTGTCCAATTTTTTAAGCCTCACCAGCAGTTGCTTGGATAATAAGGTATGTTACTAGATGAATAAAATAAAGTCTATTATCTACGTATACACTTACTACATCCCATAGACCTACCAATGCCAACATAAAGGTTAGACCAATCAACATTACAAATGCATAATGATATACATAACCTGTTTGCAATGATTTGAATTGACCGCTTAGATTTTTAAACATTACTACAAGACCGTATGGGCCCAACATCTCAAGAACACCTTTATCTACAGACTTAAATGATACATTATAACCAAAACTTAGTGCATTTTTACCAAATACATCGTTATATACCTTATCAAACAACCAACGTTTGTTCAAAAATGTATAAAGCATACGCCCATAATAACTAGTAGTAAAGGTATATGAACTTGCTACATTAGAATAATTCAATGTATATGCAAGAACTGCTCCAAGACCTGTTAGTGCCAATGGAATCATTTTAATATCTTGTGGGATATATTCTGATTCAACTAGAAGTGTATTAGATGGCAAACTGTACAAAGCAGTTCCCCAAAATTGAGTTCCAACCCCAATAAACATATCCTTACACATATAACCTACAAAAATTGAACCAAAGGCCAAAAGTACAAGAGGTAGACTCATCAAAAGCGGAGCTTCGTGAATACCACTCATACTTGATTTATGCATATTACATGGTCCTAGGAATGTTACTACTAGTAGTCGGAATGAGTAATAAGATGTACACAAGGCTGAAGCACAACCCAAAATATAAGCAAATTCAGCGCTCATACTATAACGAGCATAAGCTACTTCTAGAATTGCATCTTTTGAATAAAAACCTGTTAGAAATGGAAATCCAACAAGAGCCAAAGAACCAATGGTCATCATAGCATACGTAAAGGGAAGAACTTGTACAAGACCACCCATTTTACGCATATCTTGTTCATTATTTACTGCATGAATCACACAACCAGCACCCAAAAACAATAGGGCTTTAAAAAACGCGTGATTAGCCAAGTGAAAAACACCTACATTATAGTTACTTAGTCCACATGCAAATACCATGTATCCAAGCTGACTACATGTACTATATGCAATAACACGCTTCAAATCGTTTTGAACCAATCCAGTACTAGCTGCAAAAAATGCAGTCATAGCACCTACACATGTTACAACAGCTAGTGCACCAGGTGCATATTCAAAGATTGGAGAACAACGTGCAACAAGAAATACACCCGCGGTTACCATGGTAGCAGCGTGAATCAAAGCACTTACAGGTGTCGGACCTTCCATTGCATCTGGAAGCCATGTATGAAGTCCCAACTGAGCTGATTTACCAACCGACCCAATAAACAACAAAATACAAATTGTAGTTAGAAGAGGTACTTCAAAACCTAGAAAGATAAAACTAGTATCTTGGAAATATGGAGCCAATGCAAAAACTGTAGTATAATCAACGGTTTTAAACACTAGAAATACACCCATAATCCCCAAAGCAAGTCCAAAATCACCTACACGGTTCATCAGCATTGCTTTTACAGCAGATTTATTCGCCCCTAGTCGTGTGTACCAAAAGTTAATCAAAAGAAATGATGCCAAACCTACACCTTCCCAACCTAGAAACAACTGAAGAAAATTATCTCCTGTAACTAGCATCAACATGAAAAATGTAAACAGTGACAGATAACTCATAAAGCGTGGAAGATGTGGATCACCGTCCATATAACTACTAGAGTAGATATGAACCAATGTACTTACACTTGTTACAACTACTAGCATTACCGCAGTCAAAGTGTCATACATAAATCCCCAATACGCATCAAAGAGTTCAGATACAAACCAAGGCGCCAATTCGACATTAACCGGACTTCCGCATAGAGCTACTTCATAAAATGCAACAAGGGACATCAAAAATGCACTTCCAGTACACATAGTAGTCACCAATACTGCTCCACGAAAGCCAAGATATCGACCAAACCCGAGACATGTCAAACTACCAAACAAAGGCAAGAATACAAGACTTAGGTACATTTATAGTTTCTCCTTTTAATCTAATATATATTATTTTTAGTATTTTTAGCACATATTTTGTGCAATATACTAAGGTTCGTTCTAGACACGTCGTTTTTTTCTAGGTCGGCATCCATTATGAGGAATTGGTGTTGTATCAATCAAACTCAATACATTAATTCCACCTAGTACCAACCCACGAACTGCTAGATCACGACCTTTACCCAACCCTTTCAGGATTACTCTAACTTTTGTGTGTGAAATATTTTTGGCTTTAGATGCCAAATCTTCTGCAGCTGCTTGAGCTGCATAGCCGGTTGCTTTACGCGAACCTTTAAAACCAACACACCCACAACTAGACCAAGCCAGTGTTTTACCAGATTGATCGGTTAGGGTTAGAATAGTATTATTATATGTAGCGTTAATATATACATTTCCAGTTTTCGACATATATATACGTTATTTTTTTTCGATTATTCCCAATCAAGTGCACCTTTTTGCCACTCATAGACAAAACCAACGGTCAAAATCAATAGAAACACAATCATAGTCCAAAAACCAAATAGGTTCAATTGTTTCAATACCATAGCCCAAGGAAACAAGTAAGATACTTCTAGATCAAAAATAATAAACAAAATAGCTACTAGGTAAAATCGAATATCAAAGCGTCCACGAGCATCATCAAAAGGATCAAATCCACACTCATAAGCTGACAGTTTTTCCGGGTCAGCTTTTTGGGTAGAAAAGACGAATGATAGCCCAAGCAATAGCAATGAAAGCCCAAGACTAATACCAAAATACATCAAAATTGGAATATATTCGACCATAATAGATTTTCTTTTTAATATAAGAAAAAAATTTCTTATACGGGGAAGACGGGGTTCGAACCCGCGGCCTCTGGCGTGACAGGCCAGTACTCTAACCAATCTGAGCTACTTCCCCAAGTTCTAAAAAACTTGGGCTACTTCCTTTTTCAAAGCAGCAACTATAGATTCCATACTACATATAGAATCTTAATACATAGGCAATAACGGACTTGAACCGCTGACTTTCTCGGTGTAAACGAGATGCTCTACCAACTGAGCTAATTACCCGCAATATGGCCAGAGAACCGGCCATATTTTTGCTATAAATAAAGTAAACTTATTATAGGCTTAGAAAACGATCAGTATATGATTCAAAGAATGAAGCCAATTCTTTATCCAAAGAATCGCTAATTGAACCTTCACTAGCAATAGTTTTCAATAGTTTAGGATCAATTTCTTTTAGAATACCTGCTTCATAAGCACCAATCTTATCTACACCAATTTTATCTAGATAACCTTTAGTACCTGCATAAACTACAACTACTTGTTCTTCAATTGGCATTGGCGAAAATTGTGCTTGCTTCAACAATTCAGTTAGACGCTCACCACGGTTTAGAGTAAACTGTGTTGCTGCATCCAAATCAGAACCAAATTGTGCAAAAGCAGCTACCTCACGGTACTGAGCCAAGGTTAGCTTCAATGTACCTGCTACTTGTTTCATTGCTTTCAACTGAGCAGCAGAACCTACACGGCTTACACTTAGACCTACGTTAATAGCTGGACGAATTCCTTTATAGAACAACTCAGTTTCTAGGAAAATTTGACCATCAGTAATAGAAATTACGTTTGTAGGAATAAATGCAGATACATCACCACCTTGAGTTTCAATAACAGGCAAAGCTGTTAGTGAACCAGCACCTACATCGTCAGACATCTTAGCTGCACGCTCTAGTAGACGAGAGTGTAGATAAAATACATCACCTGGGAAAGCCTCACGGCCTGGAGGACGACGTAGTAGTAGAGACATTTGACGATAAGCTACAGCTTGCTTACTTAGATCATCATAAATAATTACAGCATGCATTCCGTTATCACGGAAGAACTCACCAATTGCACAACCTACATATGGAGCTAGAAATTGTAGAGGAGCAGGGTCAGAAGCGGTAGCAGCTACAATAGTTGTATACTTCATAGCACCAGCTTCTTCCAAAGTCTTCATAATTTGAGCAACTGTAGAACGTTTTTGACCAATTGCAACATAAATGCAATAAAGTTTTTTGGTTTCATCACCAGCATCATGTGCAACTTTTTGATTCAAAATAGCATCAATAGCTACAGCAGTTTTACCGGTTTGACGGTCACCAATAATAAGTTCACGTTGACCACGGCCAATAGGTACAAGACTGTCAACAGCCTTCAAACCAGTTTGTACTGGCTCATGTACAGATTTACGTACAATAATACCTGGGGCTTTTACCTCAACACGTGTTTTAGTAGTGTCAGTCATTGGACCTTTACCATCGATTGGGTTTCCTAGACCATCTAGTACACGGCCCAAAGTACCGTGTCCAACACTAACGTCTACAATAGAACCTGAACGTTTAACAATATCACCTTCTTTAATCAGTGTGTCAGATCCAAATAGTACAATACCTACGTTATCATTTTCAAGGTTTAGGGCCATACCCTTTACACCGCTAGAAAACTCAACTAGCTCACCTGCCTGTACTTTATTTAGGCCGTGAACACGGGCAATACCATCACCTACCGATAGAACACGACCAATTTCATCAATATTTAGGTCGCTTGATAGGTTGCTAATACGCTGCTCAAGCAGCTTACTTAGTTCGCGAGCTGATACGCTCATATATCTTTCTTCTTTTACTTGTCAATTTTTTTAGACAATTGTTCCCAAGGGTTTGAGAACTCAAAATAACGAAATTCCTGAGTCATTTCCAGTTTTTCGTAAATCACACGTTTTTCAGTGTCATCATAACGAACCTCTGTATAACCACTCAATGGAAAATCTTTTCGCAATGGGTGTCCTTCAAAACCATAATCTGTTAGAATACGGCGAAGATCTGGGTGACCATCAAAATATACACCAAACATGTCCCAAGCCTCACGTTCCATCCAACATGCTGCATTATATACACTTGTTGCTGATTGGATCGGAGTTGTTTCATCTACCTGAGTAACCACACGTAGTCGTGAATTTGTATGTAGACTTAGCAATACATAAACTACATCAAATCGTTTTTCACGGCTAGGGTAATCTACGCCACAAATATCCATTACCAATTTATATTGGCATGTACTAGTATCGCGTAGAAAAGTCAACATAGGTACAACATGTTCTGGATTTACTACAATCTCTAGTTCACCATGCTTATAAGTACATTTCTGTACCCATTTAGGAACACATGCTACTAGTGTGTGTGCAAAATCTACATGCATATACATTTAGTCCTTTTCCTGCATTTTTTGCAGCTAATTTCAATTCAATAAATATTCTAAATGTGTGCTAAAGACGTATTCTTTAGCACACAAAGATTAGAATATCTATTCAATCATTTATAGTTTATACCACATACGTGTGTTTTTAGAACGTTGAATCTTCTTCTGAAGCTGCAACAGTCCGTACAACAACGCTTCTGCTGTAGGTGGACAACCCGGTACATAAATATCTACTGGGACTACACGATCACATCCACGAACCACAGAATATGAATAGTGATAATAACCACCACCATTTGCGCAACTACCCATTGAAATTACCCAACGCGGCTCAGGCATCTGATCGTATACTTTACGAAGGGCTGGAGCCATTTTGTTGGTAAGTGTACCAGCTACAATCATTACATCTGATTGTCTGGGACTTGGACGGAAAATAATTCCAAACTTATCTAGATCATAACGTGCTGCTCCACAGTGCATCATCTCCACTGCACAACATGCTAGACCAAATGTCATTGGCCACATTGAACCTTTACGGGCCCAGTTGACTAGATCATCCATTTTTGATAGTACAAAATCTGTTTTCATGTACAAATACCTTCGTTTTTTATCTATACTTGTATTTTCCCAAATACAATTATAATTTTTCTATGTTTAATCCAATTTGGGTTCTATAGTAGAAAGATACCAGCAACCTCTGAACGAGCTACTTTCTCTGAACGAGCTATTTTCTCCTAAGGTTGACGAACATACATAGACTAAAGAATTATGACCAATATTAAATCTTTTGCATCTTCGAGAAATGCTATTTATAATGCCAGACGTATTAACGACTCAACATACGTTGTATTTTTTCAATATAATGCGTGCTCAGCTGAACAAATTCTAGATTTTAAAGCAAGTGTAGCTGGTATTCACCCAGATTTGAAAGTCAAACAAATTCAAACAAAAAAGGTTAAAAAATATCTAAAATCTAAAGAGTTTTCTAATCTTCTAGTAGGACCTACATATTACGTAGCCTGTTCTGAACGTGATCAACTTAAATCTATTCTAAATATTAAAAATGAATCTTTGGTCATCTTGGGAGCACTTGTAGAACATCACGTACTAAATCATACAAACACCTTGAATTATACTAAATTGGATAACAATGTACATTCAGTATTTGTAAATACACTAACTTCTAAATGTAATCCAGTAAGCTCAGTATATACACAATTGAGTAATGTTTTGGCTAATCTACATACGTATCATGTAAATAAATTGCTAACAATGCTAAAGGCGAATAACGGGAATTGAACCCGTATCTCCAGAGCCACAATCTAGCGCTTTAACCATCTAAGCTATACCCGCCGCTATACTTCTAAACATGCTACTATCGTCATAAGAAACCTGGCTAGGTTAGAGGCGGACTCGAACCGCCATACATGGATTTGCAATCCACTACATTAGCCTTTATGTTATCTAACCAATTCTAATATCTAAACCTATCTTAAGTTTATAGAAGGTTAAAACCTATTAAAATTCGGTTGGATTAATTGGCAAATAGACTTTTTGAGGTGGGTACAAATAAACCAAACTTAGATTAGCATAATCTACTTCAATATTCATAGGATAATTTGGATAATAATTCACCCAATTAGGTACATTCAAATTAGATTTTTGAAGTTGTACAATATCTCCTGGGTTAAGTTCTTGGGATGAGCACTTAGCATATTTATTATTTACATATACATGTTTATGGCTTACTACTTGACGAATTTCATCCAAGCTTGACCCAAAACCTGCACGATACAGGCATACATCCAGTCGACTTTCCAACATGTATAGAAGGTTTAGGCGCTTCTGTCCAGGAAAACAATTTGCCCTCACGTCCATACGCGTCATGTATGATTTACTTAGTGAACCATATACATTAGTATATTTACGATAGTTCATCAAATTACGCCCAAAATCTGACATAGAACGGCTAGATTTATTTACAATTTTAGCCGCCTGTTTAGCTGTCAATTTTTTGTTTGGCCAAACGTGTTCTCCCAGAAGATAACTACGCTTCAACTTTTTAAGTTTGAAACTTTTCATAATATTGAATATTTTAGAGTTCTAAGCTTTTAAACATACCTAAAATCTATACCTACGTACTAGCAATTTTTCAATTGCCATAAGCATAGATGAAAGTCCCTCTAATATGCGGAACAATTCAAAGCTGTCCAGAGGTGGATTTGAACCACCGACACAAGGATTTTCAGTCCTTTGCTCTAACCAACTGAGCTACCTAGACTTTACTACCCAGGGCATTAGTGGCTCGTTAGAGGGCTTTAGCCGCTCGTTAGAGGTAGCTACCCAATGTAGATTTATAGGCTAATAAGCTTTAGTATTTAATAGATTTACCTGCCCGTAATAGATACAGGCGCAATGAATTACCACCATCGATAATATGCGGATGAGCGGTTTGCCTCAGCCAATTTATGCAATTCATCACGTTTAGCCTTAGCATAACCTTGATCTGCATAAGCATCATTAATCACTGAAGCCAAACATGTATCAAAATTTGATTTAGAATTTTTTTTCATCATTCTAGCCCCGTCTACCAACCAACGAATAGCTTTTGTATACATTTGTGTATGTGACATTGGGCAAGGCACTAGATGACTAGTACCGCGTACTTTTGCCTTACGTACTTGAACGTACGGCATAACATTAGATACAGCGTTTTCTAGAATTTCAAATTTTGTAGCCCCACGGTCTTTATCATATTTAGAGGGTTTTAGTTGTGCCAAACAACGAATAACTGTAGCTACTGCTTTAGGCTTTAGCCCATTCATCATAATTAGGTTAGCCAACTTATCAGCATACAAATGACCATAACCAGTATTGGTTTGAAGCAAATCATTCAAATTTGAAAAAGGATTAATCTTTTTTTTGTTTTGTACCATATTTGGATCTTGATTGAGCACGCCCATTAACACCCAGCAAATCATATTTGCCACGAATTAGATGGTATTTTACACCAGGCAAATCCTTCACACGTCCGCCTCGTACAGCTACTACAGAGTGTTCTTGAAGATTATGTCCTTCACCAGGAATGTAAGCAATAACTTCCATTTTATTTGTCAAACGGACTTTAGCTACTTTTCTCAATGCAGAATTAGGTTTTTTAGGTGTTCGGGTGTATACACGCAAACAAATACCTTTTTTCATTGGGCATTGATCTAGAGCAGCAGATTTATATACACGATTTTTAGAAACTCGTGCGTGTTTAGGTTTAATCAATTGGTTAATGGTGGGTGCCATAAATAAAATTTTGTGTACTTGTGTATGTTGCTGCTTTGAAAAAGCAGGTGTATATTAGATTGTACTAGTTTCGCTTTTGGAACAAAAGGTAAATCTTAATTACCTTAGGTCTTAAAATAGAGTCGGGAGGGCACATATGAAACCCTCCCGATCTATAGATTAAGCAGCTGCAGGTGTTGCAGATGCAGGCTTATAGTGAATCAAGTCAGCTTCAAGTCTACCTAGAAGTGGTACAAATACCAAAAAGTAAACAAAGAAGTATACTGATGCCAACTGGCCTACAAGAACGTATGGTTCTTCTACAGGTTGCATACCAATCCAACCTAGCAAGAATACATCAGCTACCAACAACCAATACATTTTCTTATAAAAAGGTCGGAAGTTAGAACTACGGATTTGACTAGTACTTAGGAAAGGCAAAGCTAGTAGACAGATAAATACAAGAGCAATAGCGGCTACACCACCCAATTTATTAGGAATACTGCGTAGAATAGCATATACCCACAAGAAATACCACTCAGGTACAATATGGGCAGGTGTAGACATAGGGTTTGCTGGAATATAGTTATCAGGGTGTCCTAGTGTATTTGGATAAAAATACAAAAATACCGAGAAGAAAATAAAGAAAGCAACCCATGCTACAAGATCTTTAATCATGAAATATGGATACAAAGGAAGTTTATCTACAGTTGAATTCACTCCCAAAGGATTATTAGAACCATATTGGTGAAGAGCTGCAATGTGTACAATACTAGCACCAGCAATCACAAATGGCATTAGATAGTGTAGACTAAAGAAACGGTTCAATGTAGCATTATCTACTGAGAATCCACCCCATAGCCAAGTTACAACTGAATCTCCTACAACTGGAATTGCACTAGCCAAACTAGTAATTACGGTAGCACCCCAAAAACTCATTTGACCCCATGGCAATACATAACCAATAAAAGCGGTAATAATCATTAGAAGAAGAATTACAACTCCTAGAATCCATACAACTTCACGAGGACTTGTATAACTACCATAGTATAGACCACGGAACATGTGAACATATACTACAATAAAAAACATACTTGCTCCATTAGCATGCATGTAACGAAGAAACCAACCACCCTCTACGTCGCGCATAATATGCTCAACACTTAGGAAAGCTAGATCTACGTGTGGGGTATAGTGCATTGCCAGGAAAATACCTGTTGCAATTTGAACCAAAAGACAAATACCTGCTAGAGATCCAAAACCCCATAGATAATTAATATTACTTGGTGATGGATAATCTACCAAGTGATCGTTTACAATCGAAAACGCCGGTTGTTTGATCAATGACAATCGTTGCATAAAATTTTATGAAATATTGTTGATAATTATACATATACAAATTGAAAACAAACTACACGTTTTTAAAAATCAGCTGCAGCGAATTTTTAATCATTGTAGATTTAATCTGTATATACATATATCTATAACTAACTATGTCAACTAATTAGTAGTAAATAAATATTAAGCTAGAATCTTGTTAAAATATCTTTAAAATTGATTGTCAATTGTTGTATTCATCGGGTATTTAAAACAACAGTTTCTAAAGATTATAGAATAAACAAATTTCTATATGTTGTATCTGCTGCATTTTTTACAGCCAAAAATGAAATATAAAAATGGATCAGATACATATGTGCGTTAGTACAAATTAGCTACACAAGTTACCTTGCTTCCACACTTTGCCTATTAATGTATTAGTCTTATACACGCACTATAACTTGTCTCGAGATAGGCTTCCCACTTAGATGCTTTCAGTGGTTATCCAATTCAACGTAGCTACTCGACACTGCTGCTGATGCAACAACCGATACACCATAGGTTGATATACTCCGGTCCTCTCGTACTAGGAATACATTCTCTCAATTATAAACGCTAATGGCAGATAGGAACCGAACTGTCTCACGACGTTCTAAACCCATCTCACGTACCACTTTAATCGGCGAACAGCCGAACCCTTGGGAGCTGCTTCACCCCCAGGATGTGATGAGACGACATCGAGGTGCCAAACGATCCCGTCGATATGAGCTCTTGGGGATCATTAGCCTGTTATCCCTAGCGTACCTTTGATCCGTTGAGCGAGAGCCTATCCACATAGAACTCCCGGATCACTATGACCGACTTGCGTCCCTGTTCGATCTGTCAATCTCACAGTCAGGCAGGCTTATACCATTACGCTCTACTGTAGATGTCCGTCCTACATGAGCCTACCTTTGTGCGCCTCCGTTACTTTTTAGCAGGCGACCATCCCAGTCAAACCACCCACCATGCACTGTCCCTAATACAGGTTAGAATCTACATATATAGCGGGTGGTATTTCACGAGCGACAAAAGTCTCCCACCTATTCTACACACTATACATATATATTCAATACAAAGCTGCGGTAAAGGTGCATAGGGTCTTACCGTCTAACCATTAGTACTCCGCATCTTCACGGAGAATTCAATTTCACTGAGTCCATGCTGGAGACAGTAGGGCAGTCGTTACACCATTCATGCAGGCCCATAATTAGTGGGCAAGGAATTTCGCTACCTTAGGACCGTTAGAGTTACGGCCGCCGTTTACTGGGCATTAGGTTTGCAGCTTGCACCGCGCCCCTTAAGCTTCCAGCACCGGGCAGGTGTCAGGCCCTATACATCGTCAAAGACTTAGCAGAGCCCTGTGTTTTTACTAAACAGTCGCCACCCTCTGTTCTGTGCCACCAAATCTATCAAATTGATAGACTGGTCTCCCATCTTCCGAAGTTACAGGAGTATTTTGCCGAGTTCCTTCAGCATGGTTCTCTCACTCGCCTTGGTATACTCTACCTATCCACCAGTGTCGGTTTAGGGTACGGTAAATATATATTAAAATTTTCCAGGATAAATATATAAAAACTATAATTAGTATCAATTCTTAATTATATTAGTAAACATTCAATCTTACCTATATTTATACATATTACCGTTAATAATATATTCGTCGAAATTTTTAAAATTGATAATCAACAACCCATCGCTAGTTTTAGCTTAGGGGCCGTATAACTCTGCGCCGATAGACGGTCCGCAGAAACCCTTGGATTTTCGGCGATTCTGACTTTCACAGAATTAATCGTTACTTATGCCAGCATTCTCACCTCTGATATATCCACATCTATTTACATAGATGCTTCTTCTACATACAGAGCGTTCCACTACCATAGATTTATTTATCTATCTATCCGTTGATTCGGTGAATTGCTTAAGCCCCGTTACATCGTCGGCGCGTGTATGCTCGACCAGTGAGCTATTACGCTTTCTTTATAAGGATGGCTGCTTCTAAGCCCACCTACTGGTTGTCCATGCAAAACCACATCCTTAACCACTAAGCAATTGCTTGGGGACCTTATCAGACGGTCTGGGCTGTTTCCCTTTCGACACATGACCTTAGCGCCATATGTCTGTCTGCACAATACTTACATACGTATTCGGAGTTTGCCTAAGTATGGTAAAGTTGTTTGACCCCCCATACCTAAACAGTGCTCTACCCCATATGTAAACGATTTGTACGCTCTACCTCAATAGATTTCGTGGAAAACCAGCTAACTCCGAGTTTGTTTGGCCTTTCACCCCTAGTCACAAGTCATCTTAAGATTTTGCAACATCTACAAGTTCGGTCCTCCAAAAAGTTTAACCTTTTCTTCAACCTGCTCATAACTAGATCACTCGGTTTCGGGTCATACACATTCAACCATTATAGCCTATTAAGCTTCGGTTTCCCTATTCCTCCACATACCTGCTTAAGATAAGCTGAATATGTATACTCGCTGGCCCGTTATGCAAGAAGTACGCCGTGTCATAATATGAATTATTACACCGACTGCTTGTATACACAGAATTTCAGGGTCTATTTCACTCCCATATAATGGGTTCTTTTCACCTTTCCCTCACGGTACTTGTTCACTATCGGTCATATAAGATTATTAGGCTTAGAGGGTGGTCCCCCTATCTTCAAGCAAGGTACGCCCCCGCTTTACTCAATATTGTATATTGATATGCTATAGGTAGTACATACTGGGCTATCACCATCTCTAGCACGCTTTTCCAAACGTTTTTGTACTCTATAACAAACTTATATACAATGGCCTAATCCGCTTTCGCTCGCCACAACTGACGGACTCTCGGTTGATGTCTTTACTACATGTACTAAGATGTTTCAATTCCATGCATTTCTAACAAATATGGGTTTTCCCATAGGGAATCTGTAGGTCACAGGTGTAACGGCCCTCACTACAGCGTTTCGTTCCGTATAACGCCCTTATTCTCTTATATGCCTAGGCATCCATTCTGTGTTTTATAAATTATATCTGATACATGACGAAAGAGGGACTTGAACCCCCGACACACAGATTATGATCCTGTTGTTCTACCTACTGAACTATTTCGTCCGCGTAATTGATTTTTACAATTCTATGTAAAAAAACACGCATTCATTTTATATAGCTTACACGGATCTTAATTTTTAGTCAAACGTTTCAAATATCGAAGTCTACGTGCTGTTTGTGCATTGGTTTGAGTTTGTTGGCCTCGACTAGGATAACCCAAACTAATACGATACCCGCGATAACACCCAATCTTAACCAAACGCTCCATATTTGTACGTACTTTACGTTTCAAGTTTGATTGAGTTACATACAATTGGTCAATCCAGTCGCCCAAAGCTTCTAGTTGATATGTATGCAAATCTTTTACACGTGTTGAAGCACTTACTCCACACATAGCACAAACGTTTAGTGCACAGCTCCTACCAACCCCATAAATACGTTGAAGTGCTTGATGGATTGGCATATGGCCGGGCATATATGTATTATGAAGATATGCCATATTTCTTTTTTTATAGTTTTAAGTATTATTGATAGTATCAAGTAGATTAAGAGCGTATGCGCTAAAATCTACTGATTTATTATTGACTACAATAGGATAATCCAAACCATTTGATGAAGAACTCGTAAATCCTACCACAGGAATATTCATAGCATTTGCTTCAACAATACATGGAAGTGTAGATTCAGCAGACATTACTAGAATGACATCAGGTAGATTATTCAAAGTGGTTAGACCTGAAAAAGCCTTTTTAAACTTGGTAAATTTACTTAGGTTAATATCTTGAGAATTCATCAAAGATTCATATTGATTACAAAAATCCTTAAAACCAAATACAGATCTACTAACCATTGACCAATTTGTCAAAAGACCTCCAATCCAACCTCCATTCAAGTAAGCATATTGATTTGTACGTGCTACACGAATAACATGTTCTTCCAAGAATGGGCTTGTATTAACTACCATTAGTTTTCCACCCATTGAAGTACAATTAGAAATAAATGTATATGCACGTTTCAAATCTACACAGGTTTGATTAAGATCAATAATTCCAGTTTTATCTCTAAAACCAATTAGATTTTGAGAAATACTAGGATCCCAATGTTTTGAACCTAGGTGAGCTTGATAACGCATTAGATCAGATGGCTTGGGCCAAATCTGTTGATTTTTAGAAGTCATTTTTAATATATTCAGAATTTTAAAAAGTTTTACTCATTATCGGACTTGAACCGATAACCCGTGAAGGAGTAGATTTTGAATCTACCGTGTCTACCAATTCCACCAAATGAGCGGTTTCGGGCTTAATTTTGAATTTATATATGAATGTTTTAGAATGCACCCAAACATAAAACTTTCATACATCAACGAAAACACAATTGCTAGCATTAGCTGACTTACCAAATCTGGTGGGCTAATTAGAGCTCCAAATAGCAATGACCCACACCAGATATATGGTCGAGAATAGGCCAAGGTTTTTGAATTTATAAGCATTCCTAGAGAATAACCAATTAGTGGGCTTATAAATGCTACATAAGTCAGTATTACAATATACATAGAGGTATACATATAGGGTAGAATACGTGCTTCCAAAGAAATTGTAACAATACCTTCCTGTACGCCATATAGCATAAAAAACTGCAATACATATGGAATAACCTTATATCCACAATATACGGCTAGAAAACTGTAAACAATAAAAAAACAAAGCGTATATTTATATTTACTAGCTTCACTGGTTGTAGTGCCTGGTAGAATAAAACACAGGATTTGATAACTTAGATAAGTAATCCAAATACCAAAGCTAATATATACACTTGTATACATATGTGTCATAAAAGCCTCACTAATATGTGTATAAATCATATTAGATTGGCCAAGATTATACATAGGATATACCAAAAGTTTAATATATGCGTTTGAGTAATTATAAATTACGGCAAATGTAATAATATATGACAACAATGTATACGCTAGTCTATACTTAATTTCATTCAAATGTGTGGTTAGTGTTACATACATAAATTTATTTGACAGGTGCGTACATAAATTTATTTGGCGGGAGTAGGACTTGAACCTACAACCTTCAGATTATGAGCCTGACGAGTTGCCAATTACTCTATCCCGCGTAGATATATGAGTAGAAGCTAAGGTTTTAACAATTTATATATGCATAATAAGGCGCTAGTAGCTCGCCTAGAGGATCTTATGCACATAATTAGGTGCGACAGGACTCGAACCTGCGACCACCAGGTTAAAAGCCCGATGCTCTAACCAAACTGAGCTACGCACCCTACACGCGTATTTAGAAAATTAAAAATTTGTACCTTTTGTTCCAAAACCGAAACTAGTACAAAGTATGCGGATAAAGGGACTTGAACCCCCAAGGATTGCTCCACTAGTGCCTAAAACTAGCATGTCTACCAATTTCATCATATCCGCAATGCACGGGCCTGAGATTAGACCCGCGACTATTGTTATTAGAATACAAATAGAATCAAGAACGCCATCATCAAAGCAAATAGAGCAATCGCTTCTGTCAAAGCAAAGCCTAGAATTGCATAACCAAACAACTGCTTAGTTAGAGATGGGTTACGAGCTACAGAGCTAATTAGTGATCCAAATACGATACCAATTCCTGCACCAGCACCAGCAAGTGCAATTGTAGCACATCCTGCACCGATTAGTTTAGCGCCTTCCAACATATATATTTCTTAAATTTTAAATAGACATTTATATTAATATCTTAATTAGGTTATCTAATTAAGTTTGTTCTTTATTTTATACTTAACGTTTTTTTACTTGTTTCAGTCTAAACACTGTACCTGTTTTCAATACACCTTTTCCTTGATATGCGTCAGGTGTACGCAAAGCAATCAATTTAGCCGCAACTTCATTTACGTAAGATTTATCCAGACCATACAAACAAAAACTTGTTTGACTTGTACTAAATGCTTTTACGTACTTTGGCAACTTATAGATTTTATCCATTGAATAACCAAGCTTAAATACTAGATTACACACATCAGAGGTATTTTCAACACTTACACGATATCCAACACCCTTCACCTCCATTTTACACATATAACCCATGTATACGCCTTTAATCTTTTGTTCCAAAAGCGAAGCTAGAGTTTTCACAAAAGCAAATGCGTGTTTAGTGTTATACAAAACTGCCAAATCAATTGTAGTCTCTGTAATTTTATATGAAAGAATTCCTTTGGTATCTTTTGACTTTAGATTTACAGACAATTTACCAAGTGGGCCAGCAATTACAAGTTTTTCATTCTCTTTAGTTACGCTTACGTTAGTAGGAATAACTACACTAATAAATCCATTAAATTTTGTCATAACAAAGCCAAACTTTAATACCTAGAATACCATATGATGTATATGCAGGAATAGATGTATAATCAATAATATTATTAAACCCATGCAATGGAACACGTCCCCAATGCTTAGATTCACTACGAGCAATAGCAGCCCCATTAATTCGACCACTAATACTCAATTTAATACCAGATACATGTTTATGTTTAATGCCTCCGGAAATCAATTCTTTAAACAAACGACGAATAGGGGTTCGTTTCTCAAGTTGATTCTTCATATAATCTGCAACACTGTGTGAACTTGCATACATATCATTACTGGTCAATGCCAATAGATGCAAATTTTGATTATATGTGTAACGCCAAGCATTAGTCAATGATTTATTGAAACTACGCTCAGTTTTGTGTTTTTTGGCGTAATGCGCCAATGTATATAGCACTTTAGATGATGACTGTCCGTAAATATGCCCGGCTACAAGACTACGCATAGATTTATACAAGTTCTTATTCAGTGTATCCTTCTTACTCAAAAATCTTCCCAGATTTTGTTTTGCTGGTAGGGGCAGTACTGAGTGATTTGTAGATTTAGATAGAGTCTTTACATCAGACATATACGCATGTACATATGCATACCATGCAGATTTGGTGTTGAGTAGACCAATACGGCCTACACGCATAGATGAGTCTGAATATGTTTTTTCAATGTGATTTCGAAGAGACAAACTTTGCAATACATTAGAACCATATTTAGATTCGCTATACCATTTTGAATCTGCGCTTCTAATAATACCCAATCTATGGAGTACGGGATTTACTTTTTGTGCCATATATTAAATCATAACGGATCTATACAATCTGTGCTAAAGACGTATTCTTTAGGATCCTATTTTTTAGTCTTATGTGTAGGTTTTCTACGTGTAGTAGCAAATTCACCAAATTTATGACCTACCATATGTTCAGTAATACTAATACTAATAAATTTATGCCCATTATGGACTTCTAGTTCTTTACCTACAAATTCAGGCATAATTACCGATCGACGGCTATAAACTTTCAAAGATTTATTAGGTTTAAAAACTTTGCGCAATACAGATGGGTCTACATAGGGACCTTTCCAAATAGATCTTGCCATATATTTAACGAATACTAATCATCTAAGCAATACTAATCATACATACAAGTTCACCTCCCAAATTTAGCGAACGTGCTTGGTTATCAGTATACAAACCATCTTTGGTTGATAGTACATAAAAGCCTAGCCCATTTTTACAAACCGGGATATGTTTAGATTTTGTATATACTTGCTTTCCAGGACGTGAATGCATCTTAATACTAATCAAAATCTTTTTTAGGTCTACTTTATATTGTAGATCCTCACGACTAAAACCTTTAATAATACCTTGAGTTGCTAGAAGTTTCAGAAACCTGTATGCATATTTAGAAGCATCTACATATACATAGAGTTTAGATTTTTGGGATGCATTTTGCAAAGTTGAAAACAAATTACTTTTTACACTCATAATAATTACCAACTACTTTTAACTACACCAGGCAAATAACCTTGTGCTGCTGCTCTACGAAAAGCAATTCTTGACAATTTACAAAATCTATATACACCACGACTACGCCCTGTAAGTGTACAATGATTTTTAACCCGAACTTTTGATCCGGAGCGTTTAAGTTGTGCCAATTTTGTAACATAATACATACGTACTGAACTAGGTAGACTTAGATTGTGAATTAGAGCAGTATAATGCATTCGAGTTGCTTCATCTTTAATGACCTGAAGACGTCGTTTTTTATCAGTTTGCATAATAATTATAATTGCAATTCACACTCTATTAGATTTATATTAATTAGTAATAGGAAATCCAATACGTGTAAGAGCTTGCAAAGCTTGTTCTTTATTAGATGATTGGGTGTGTACACTTACGTGAATACCTCGTACTTTATCAAAAATTTCAAAGTGCGCCTCCAATTCCGGAAACGCCAATACATAAGATAGACCAAAATTCAAACAACCATTATTACTTAGAGAAGTTGATTTTAGGCCTTTAAAATCTGGAACTTTTGGCAATACAATATGAATGAGTTTATCCAAAAAATTCATCATGCGTTGATTTCGCAAAGTTACCATACAACCCAATACTTGATTTTCACGCAATTTAAACCCAGCTACAGAACGTTTAGCATAAGTAAGTTTTGGGTATTGACCACTAATCAAATACATACAAACCAATGTAGGAAACAAAGTCAGCACATCTGTTGTTGCTGTTTTTACAGATGTATGAAGAATGACTTTATCTACTTTTGGGCATTCTAGATTGGATTGTGTTGGGTAATAATACAAAGAATCAGATTTATACATAAGAATTTTCTTTTAGAATACACTATTAGACAAAGATACCAATTTGGTGTGTCCTGCCGCACGAAGTTCATGAACAACAGGTCCAAATACCCGAGTACCTACAGGGTTTCCTGATGCTGAAATCAGTGCTACACTATTTAGATCAAATTTAATAGATGATCCATCACCACGTTTCATTTTCTTTTTGGTTTGACAAACAATTGCTTTACTAATACTACCTTTTGGGTGTTTAGAATTAGGTAGAACTTTTTCAATGACTACACTAATAAGATCACCAACTTGAGCATATTGTTTAGAATAGCAATTAATACACTTAACTACCAATACTCCAGAATTATCGCATACTTTGGCACGGCTACCAGGATAAAGCATATATAAATCTTAATTATTAAAATGTGGTTGTGCATGCACAACTTGGGTTGAAATTTTTAGTTTATATGAACCCAACTTAAGCGCCTGTGCTGCTAGTGATGGATCTACACCATCTACTTCAAACAGCACAAAACCAGGTGCTACATACGCTGCCCAAAAATCCACACTTCCTTTACCACGACCCATACGAACCTCTGAAGGCTTACGTGTAATGGGTTTATCTGGAAATACGCATGTATATACTTGACCAGATCGTTTCAATGTACGTGTAATACTACGTCGAGTTGCTTCAATAGCACGAGCACTTAGTACACCAGCACTAGTAGCTCTTAGACCTACAGATCCAAAAGATAGTCGTGTTTTTGGATTTCGAAATTTTGTTGGATTCTTTTTGAACCTTTTAAACACCTTACGGTATTTAGTACGTTTAGGCATTAGCATATGTAATTTAGTGTCTAGCAATTTTTCAATTGCCCAGGTAATTTATAAATAAAAAAAAGGAGTCGATCCAGCCGCAGGTTCCCCTACGGCTACCTTGTTATGACTTCATTTAAGTTACAGACCATACCTTAAATTGTATATACGTATATAAGCTTAGCAATAAACATATATATTTACATATATAGGTTATATAAATAGATACAGGTTCAGGTGTAACCTATTTCCTAAATGGGACAGGCGGTGTGTACAAGGCTTGGGTACATATTCACCGCGGCGTTCTGATCCGCGATTACTAGCGATTCCACTTTCATGTTCTCGAATTGCAGAGAACAATCCAAACTGAGACGACTTTTGAGGATTGGCTCCGGTTCACACCATTGCTACCGATTGTAGTCGCCATTGTAGCACCTTTGTAGCCCAACCCATAAGGGCCATGAGGACTTGGCGTCATCCTTACCTTCCTCCGGTGTATAACCGGCGGTCATACATAAGAAATTAATATGTATCAAGGGTTGCGTTCGTTCTAGGACTTAACCTAACAGCTCACGCCACGAACTGACGACAGCCATGCAGCGCCTGTAACTGGCATACATATAAACTTACATTTATAGTTCTCAGTTATTCAAGGGTTGGTAAGGTTCTGCGCGTATTGTCGAATTAAACAAGATGCTCCACCGCTTGTGCAAGCCCCCGTCAATTCCTTTGAGTTTTAACCTTGCGGCCGTACTCCCCAGGCGGAGTGTTTACGCGTTAGCTGAATCAAGCATAAATAAACTTACACCCAATAAACACTCATCGTTGACGGCGTGGACTACTGGGGTATCTAATCCCATTCGCTACCCACGCTTTCGCTTCTCAGTGTCAGTCATGTACCAGAAAGTTGCCTTCGCTTTTGGTCTTCCTCCATATATCTACGCATTTAACCGCTCCATATGGCATTCCACTTTCCTTATACATACTCTAGCATACAAGTATTAAAGGCATTCCCAAGGTTAGGCCTTGGGATGGCACCGTTTATCACTGTACGCCACCTACAAGCTCTTTACGCCCAATCATTCCGAATAACACTTGCCCCTCCCGTATTACCGCGGCTGCTGGCACGGAATTTGCCGGGGCTTATTCCAATATGGACATCACAATTCCCATTATTGAAAAGGGCTTTACGACTGATATAGCCTTCATCACCCACGCAACATAGCTAGATCAAGCTTTCGCCCATTGTCTAAGATTCCTTACTGCTGCCTCATATATTGAGTCTGGGCCGTGTCTCAGTCCCAGTGTGGCTGGACATCCTCTCAGACCAGCTAAGGATCGATGGCTTGGTGAGCTTTTACCTACACCAACTACCTAATCCTACGCGAGCTCATCCATATAGGGATTTCACCTTTTTATCCGGTATTTAACCAGCCATATGGGTAGATTCTCACGTGTTACTCACCCGTTTGCTACATATAAAATATGTTTAACTTGCATGTATAAGGCCTGTTGCTAGCATTCATTCTGGGCCAGGATCAAACCCATGTATTCTCCTGGTATGAGGAACAAAATGAACACACCTAATTCCAAAAAAATAACCTCCTATATTTAGCCTTGACTCCCGCAGTAAGCAGTAGTTTAGGCCTTTAACGGTTTAACATGTCGAGTTCGGATGGGATCGGGTAGATCCGTTAAGTTTTTCTATATTTATACGGACGGAGAGGGATTCGAACCCCCGGTAATGAATTACGCCAGCTTTCAAGGCTGGTACCTTAAACCACTCAGACATCCGTCCCTCCATTTTCCTGTATGCATTTGGGGTAGATGGATTCGAACCATCGAATGTCGGTACCAAAAACCGATGCCTTGCCACTTGGCTATACCCCAATCTACACATATTTTATATGTAGCAAACGCTTACCTAGTAGCATCTCCTCGTTAGAGGTGGATCCAAGAGTTTAGCACTATGCGTAATTGTTAATTTTTAGTTTAACACGTACACCTAGGCCTGGGGTACTCATAGATTTTAGAGCCAATACATACATATAGGCGTTTTGTACAGACTCACATGTGTACGTATATACACATTTATACCTACGCATCTCAAACTGTTCTCTTGATTTTTTGTGAACATGAGGTCCACTTAGAACAGTCCAAATACGTTTTCTTGTAGGCATATTGATTTTTGATACCAATTCCAATTTATAAAGAGAACTAAGCAAATCTAGACTCGCTTGGTTATTAAGAATATCTTGCTTAGTATATGAACGAATATCAAGAGTTAGAGTAGATTTCATAAGAAATTTTCATTTATATAGGTTAGTTTCTGGTTGTCATCTATTATTACATTTGCTGTAATTTATAATTACTGGAGTTAACCGGACTTGAACCGATGACATCTTGCATGCAAAACAAGCGTTCTACCAGCTGAACTATAACCCCTTTACTTTATTTAATTTGTAAAATAAAGTAAAAACCTAAAGATCACAATAAATATAATGCTACATAAGTCAGCATTATAATTCATTATAAAAATATAACTTATGTACGTATACTCAAAGAAATAGCATACGTACACAAAATTATATTTTCATTAACGATCTACTTCGCCAAATACAATATCTTGAGTACCAATCATAGTTACAACATCAGCAAGCATGTGGTGTTTAGACATAAAGTCCAAAGCTTGTAGATGTGCAAAACCTGGAGCACGGATTTTACAACGATAAGGTCGATTAGAACCGTCACTTACAAGATACACACCCATTTCACCTTTAGGTGCCTCAATAGCGGTATATGTTTGTCCAGCAGGAACACTAAAACCTTCAGTATACAATTTAAAGTGATGAATCAATGATTCCATACTTTGTTTCATATGAGAACGGCTAGGAGGTGTTAGTTTTTTATCGTCTGCCTTCACAACACCTTCTGGTAGATTATTCAAACATTGAGAAATAATTCGTAGACTTTGTCGCATTTCTTCAATACGAATCAAATAACGATCATAACAATCTCCATTTAGGCCTACAGGGATATCGAAATTCATACGATCATAAACTTCATAGGGTTGGGCTTTACGTAGGTCCCAAGCATAACCAGATGCACGCAACATAGGTCCAGACAATCCCCAGTCTTGAGCTTCTTTACCAGTTACAACACCAACATTAACCAAACGTTGCTTCCAAATACGGTTAGATGTTAGCATTTCTTCCATTTCATCAATACGTGATGCAAAATTAGCTGTAAATTTATAAATATCGTCACATAGACCAATAGGAAGATCTTGAGCCACTCCACCAGGTCGGAAATAAGCAGCATGCATACGCGCACCACTTACACGCTCATAAAACTCAAAAAGTTTTTCACGTTCTTCAAACGCCCATAGGAAAGGAGTCAATGCACCTACATCCATAGCGTGTGTAGTCAAAGAAAGCAAATGATTCATAATACGAGTAAGTTCAGAAAACAATACTCGAATATACATTGCACGCTCAGGTACTTGTACACGTAGCAATTTTTCAATTGCCATTACATATACATGCTCTTGGCACATCATAGACACATAATCTAGTCGATCAAAATATGGCATAGCTTGTAGATATGTTTTATATTCAATCAACTTTTCTGTGCCTCGGTGAAGCAATCCAATATGTGGATCTGCTTTTTCAACAACCTCACCATTCATTTCCAGAACCAAACGAAGAACTCCGTGTGCAGCGGGATGCTGGGGTCCAAAGTTTAGGGTGAAGTTTTTAACCTGTTTGGTTGTTAGGCTGCTCATAATTCAAATGTTTATTCTTGAATGTATACCAAGTCCTGCTTTTTCAAAGCAGCAACTAGCATATACACAGCAAAGTGTTTTAACACATATATGTAGAATGTATACAAGATATACTTGTATGTATTAAAACACAGAAACTCTAAGAAAAATTTTAGTTTAGATAATTATTTAAAATTTTATTTTAAATATTCGGAAGAAACGGGATTCGAACCCGTGATACAAAAAATCTGTATACTGATTTAGCAAACCAGCGCTTTCAGCCGCTCAGCCATTCTTCCAACATGCAGCGGGGATCAACCCCGCTACACATATATGTAACATTTATGTACCTAATGGTGAACCATATACGTTAGTATATTGTTTTACTTATCAGGATATGTTACTTTAATAGATGGAATTTCTTCAAATGTATGAAATGCCGGAGGAGATGGCAACATCCACTCTAGACTTGATGCAGCAGTTGATTCTTCATCAGCCCATGGGTTATTACCTACACGCTCATTACCTGTTAGAGTGCAATATACAACATAAAAGAAGAAAATAGCACCAAATACAGATACATATGAACCGTAACTAGCAACAGCATTCCATCCCGCGTATGCATCTGGATAATCTGGAATACGACGAGGCATACCAGCTAGACCTAGAAAGTGCATAGGGAAGAAAGTTAGGTTTACACCTAGGAAAAACAACCAAAAGTGGATTTGTCCTAGAGTTTCTGGATATTGATATCCAGTAATTTTACCAATCCAATAGTAATATCCTGCAAATAGAGCAAATACAGCACCCATAGATAGTACATAGTGGAAGTGTGCCACTACATAATATGTATCGTGCAATGCAATATCCAATCCAGAGTTAGATAGAATAATACCTGTCAAACCACCTACAGTAAATAGGAAAATAAATCCTACAGCAAACAACATAGGTGTTTTCATTTCAATACTACCACCCCACATAGTAGCCAACCAACTAAATACTTTAATACCTGTTGGTACAGCAATAATCATGGTAGCAGCAGTGAAATATGCACGAGTATCTACATCTAGACCTACAGTGTACATGTGGTGTGCCCATACAATAAAACCAAGAACACCAATACTTAGCATAGCATAAACCATTCCCAAATAACCAAAAATAGGCTTTTTAGAAAAAGTAGATACAATGTGACTAATCATACCAAACCCAGGCAAAATCAAAATATATACCTCAGGGTGACCAAAGAACCAAAATAGGTGTTGGTATAGAATAGGATCTCCTCCACCAGCAGGGTCGAAGAAACTAGTATTAAAGTTACGGTCTGTTAGAAGCATGGTAATTGCACCAGCAAGTACAGGTAGAGATAGAAGTAGCAAGAAAGCTGTAATCAAAACTGCCCATACAAACAAAGGTAGGCGGTGCATTGTCATACCAGGTCCACGCATATTAAAAATAGTGGTAATAAAGTTAATAGCACCCAAAATACTACTAGCACCACTTACGTGAAGACTAAAAATGGCAAGATCTACAGAACCACCTGAGTGAGCTTGAATACTACTTAGTGGTGGATAAACTGTCCAACCTGTACCCGCACCTACTTCAACAAGTGCAGATCCAAGTAGAAGCATCAAACTTGGAGGCAACAACCAAAAACTAATGTTATTTAGTCGAGGGAATGCCATGTCGGGAGCTCCAATCATAATTGGTACAAACCAATTACCAAATCCTCCAATCATAGCAGGCATAACCATAAAGAAAATCATCAAAAATGCGTGAGCAGTAATGATTACATTATACAATTGATGATTACCAGCCAAGATCTGAGTTCCTGGTTGAGATAGCTCCATACGAATCAAGAGAGAAAAACATGTACCTAGTAGGCCTGAAAAAGCCCCAAAGATTAGATACAGTGTTCCAATATCTTTATGGTTAGTTGAAAACAACCAACGATTTGCAAATTGCATCATATATATATCCATAAATATCTAGAACCCTCTAACGAGCAACTAATGCCCATTGTGAATGGTAGATATTAATTATATGTAGCAAGTTTTTGAATAGCTTCTTTCAAAACTTTAGGTTTCAAATCTTGCTTAGATTTTTTCGAGCGCTGAAGGCTTTCTAGCACACATGTACGCAAACTAGAAGCTAGTTTTGTGTACACTCCTGAACGCATACCAGAACCCAAAGCAGCTAGCGATTTTAGTTGACTGCTTACTTGATTTGTCACATTTCTTTCTAGTTCAGACTCACGTTGTGCTGTATGTTCTACAAGACATGACGAAGAAAAACTGTTCAAAGAAAGAATTACAGTAGTTAGATCTACTTGCTTTTTATGTGTTTCAATCAAGCTACGCAGGTAACTTTCTTTTAGTGTTAGATATGTTTGTAGTTCTTCTTGAATACTATTAGCACGATCATCCAATGAATCTGCTACAGTTGAACTATAATTTGTTACACAAAAAGATACAAAGCTTACAAATGCTAGAGCGACTAGAATTTCTTCGTTATATAGAATAATACCCTTAGAGCTCATAGCTACTAGGCCTACCAATGCAAGAAAAACATATGTAATGTTATTTTTCAAAAAATCCATAATTAAAATTCTTTTTTATTTATGCTTTACGCAAACTATTTACTAGCTTACCTAGATACATATCTTTTTTAGCCCCAATATTAGGAACACTTGCAGTTGGTGGAAGAATTACATCCAATTGTGCTTGTACCAAACGCTGATCTAGACATGTAGATGCTAGTTTTGTCAAATACAAAGAGTTCGACTCTTTCAATGCACCATTCATAGCATCAGTATGCATACGTGTGCACCAATCTTGAGTTGATTCAAAATGGGTTACAAAGCCTTTTTTACATGCATTTAGTGAACCAATAAGTGATGAATTGGTGTTACCTGATACAGTATCTTGTTCAACTGTACTCAAGCTACCACCAGTTTCACCTGTTTTTGCACTACGCAATTTCAGTGCACGGCTCATTTTAGGCATAAAGCCTTTTAGCAAACCCACATAAAAAGTAAAGAAGAAAATACACAGCCAAAAATACTGTGAGAAAAAACTTACGTGATCTAGTTGTGGCATATTAATACTTAAATAAATTATAAAGGAATTGGCAGCGCTTTCAGCCACCAATTTTGATTTATAATATTTTTATTGTGCTTGTATATATTACTTAATGTCCCTAATACATAGTATGTACTGGAACACTTCGTCCCTAATATAGGGCATAAATATAATTATTTACCATTCTGGGAGAATGGCTGAGCGGTCAAAGGCGACAGGCTGTAAACCTGTTGATATTTATCTACGTAGGTTCGAATCCTGCTTCTCCCAAAATATACACATTTGTGTGTATAACTTTTAGTATACACACTTTACTGGTTTGAAACCAACTTAATCCTAATTATAGGAGGTTAAACCACTAACCTTTCATTAGACTAATGAACTCTACAGCAATAGATCCACGAACTCGGTAATAAACTACCAAAAGTGCCAATCCAATTGCTGATTCTGCTGCAGCTACTGTCAATACTAGAAGCGCGAAAAGTTGGCCCATCATATCATCCAAATACACTGAAAACACCAAGAAATTTAGATTCACTGCCAACAACATCAATTCAATTGACATTAGCATTAGAATAATGTTTTTACGATTTAGATATAGACCCCAAATTCCGAGCAGAAACAAGATCATAGCCACTGTCAAATAGTAGACCTGATCCATATTTATATTTTAGAGATTCTATAAGTAGTGTACTATATACACTACCAATTGTGATTTATTTCCAGTATTTTACCTCTAAGTGAGCAGCTAATGCCCTCTAACGAGGTATTACAATATACCGAAAAATCAAGGTGACAGGATTTGAACCTATGACCCCCTGCTCCCAAAGCAGATGCGCTACCAACTGCGCTACACCCTGTATTTATAGATTTTTGTGATTTATAGAAGGTGGTGGATTCGAACCACCGATGACGGTTTAGAAGACCGTTGTTTTATCCCCTAAACTAACCTTCCAGTATATCACAGGAGAAAAGGGACTCGAACCCTTAACCTTTGGCTTTGGAGGCCACTATTCTACCATTGCAACTATTCTCCTTTCTTCTTACGAGCAATTTGTACTTGCTGGTACAATTACCATGCTTGTACGCTAGTATCATGCTTAGACGTATATATACTTTATTACATAAGCGGGTAACGGGACTCGAACCCGTACCTTCTGCTTGGAAGGCAGAGAATCTACCATTGATATATACCCGCTTTACGAGTATTTTTAGCATCCCCTACGGGGTTCGAACCCGTGTTGCTGCCTTGAAAAAGCAGTGTCCTAACCACTAGACGAAGGGGACGAAATGTATAACCCATATACATATTGTAATGGGTTTACACACATACATCCTCTAATGAGCGACTAATGCCCTCTAACGAGCCACTAGGCACATATATTTACATAGGAAGCATTTCAAAACCTACTAGAATTCCTGCTACTAGAAGAACCCAAGCTAGTGACAAAGGTAGAAAAACCTTCCAACCAATACGCATAAGTTGATCATAACGATAACGTGGGAAAGCAGCACGAACCCATACAAAACCAAATAGAAAGAAAACAACTTTAACACCCAACCAAAAACCGCTAGGTACCCAATATAGAATACTTAGGTTTAGTGGAGGCAACCAACCACCTAGAAACATAATAGCACACAAACTGCTCATAACGATCATATTAGCATACTCACCTAGAAAGAAAAGCGCAAAACCCATAGAAGAATATTCAACGTTATATCCAGCTACCAATTCGGCTTCTGCCTCAGGCAAATCAAATGGAGCACGATTTGTTTCTGCAAGACATGAAATAAAAAATAGCAGCATCAAAGGAAACAAAGGCAATCCAAACCACACTGTTTGTTGAGCATTTACAATTTCACTTAGGTTCAATGAACCTACACACAACAATACTGTAATTAGAATCAATCCAAGAGAAACCTCATAACTAACCATCTGAGCAGCAGAACGCAATGCACCTAGAAAAGCGTATTTAGAATTACTTGACCACCCAGCCATAATAACTCCATATACACCCAATGAACTCACTGCAAACATATACAAAAGGCCTACATTCAAATCAGCCAGTACCAAACCGGGTCCAAAAGGAACTACCGCCCATGTTAGAAGTGCAAGCATAAAGGTAATTACTGGAGCTGCCAAGAAAACCGCAATATTAGCATTACTTGGTAGTACAGGCTCTTTTACCAATAGTTTCAATCCATCTGCAATAGGCTGAAGAATTCCAAAGATACCTACTACACTAGGTCCTTTACGACGTTGCATAGATCCCATTACTTTACGTTCGGTCAATACCATAAAGGCTACACCTAGAAGCAAAGGAACTACCAAGCCTAGAATTTTCACAAGATTACCTACAATATACATAATTCGTATAAAATTTTAATTGTGGAGGTTATATTTTGCTAGTGATTGCAACATATAACCTACATACACATAAAGAAGTGCTGTGTGTAAACCTTAAAATTTAGATTTAGAATTTAAACACATAAAATATGGGCCTAAGTAGACTTGAACTACTGACCATACGCTTATCAGGCGTATACTCTAACCAACTGAGCTACAGGCCCTCTAAGCGAGCTACTAACGTCTTCTAACGAGTTAAATACACTAGATAACCCTTTATATACACGCCTGGAAAGACTCGAACTCTCAACCTTCAGATCCGTAGTCTGACGCTCTATCCAATTGAGCCACAAGCGCATATGCACTTTTATGTATAGTATAATTAAGCAGCTGCAACATCTGCAGCTGTTTAATCAAATGTGCAATCTACATTGCACGGGAGCGGATAAAGGGGATCGAACCCTCAACCTTAGCCTTGGCAAGGCCACACTCTACCATTGAGCTATATCCGCAAGGCCCGTAATAAATACGGGCGCAATCTACCAATCAAATGCGCATTTGATATACTAGCATATACCTAAGATTTAGTGTAGATGGATAGCATCATTCAAATAAATGCATGTTAGAATTGTAAATACATAAGCTTGTAGGAATGCTACACCAATTTCCAAACCGGTCAGAGCAAATACTACACCGAATGGAATGATTGAAGCAACTCCCAATGCACCACCCACACCTAGCATAGTCCAAGCGAAACCGCTTAGAATTTTTACTAGAGTATGTCCGGCCATCATATTAGCAAACAGTCGGACACCCAAACTAACTGCACGGAAACTATAAGATACAACTTCCAATACAACCAACAATGGTGCTAGTGCTAGAGGTGCGCCTGGAGGCAAGAAAAAGCTAAAGAAATGCATTCCATGAGTAGTAAAACCAATAATAGTTACACCAATAAAAATAGATACACTCAAACCGAATGTTACTACAAAGTGACTAGTTACTGTAAAACTATATGGAACCATACCAATCAAATTAGCAAATAGAATGAAACTAAATGTAGTAAATACAAAAGGAAAATATTTTTTACCTTTTGGACCTACTTGACCTTCTACCATATCCAAAATAAAAGTATAAAGCATTTCAACTACAGATTGCCAACGTGATGGAACCAATTTACCACCATTCAAAGTAACCATGTAAAATAGAGCCCCTACCAAACCGGTAAAAAGCAACATGTACAATGATGAATTAGTAAATGAAAAATACACATTACCGATATGAAGAGGAATTAGTGATAGAATACTAAATTGTTCAAGAGGCGAATACATATCAAAAAATTAAAAATGTTT
>NHEP01000058.1 GCA_002171515.1 bacterium TMED88
CGAAGCCTCGACAGTCGATGATGAATTCGTGGGCGACCAATCCCGCGGTGCCGCGGTAGAGCACCTCGAAGTGATCGGATAACCGACGGGCCATGTAGTTGGCGTTGAGAATGGCGGTTTGACTGGCCTGGGTCAGTCCCGATGCGCCCATCAAGGCGATATAGACCCAGCTAATCGGAAGAATGCCTGCGCTTCCATACGGGGCGGCCGAGACGGGTCCCTCGCCCAGGACGGGGTCACCGGGAAGGTGAGGGCGTAGATGCTCGGCCGCGCAAATCGGTCCCATGCCGGGCCCGCCGCCGCCGTGCGGAATGGAAAAGGTTTTGTGGAGATTGACGTGACAGACGTCGGCCCCGATTTCGCCGGGCGAGGTCAGGCCGACTTGCGCGTTCAGGTTGGCCCCGTCCATATAGACTTGCCCGCCATACTCGTGAACGACATGGCAAATTTCGCGAATGCCTTCTTCAAAAACGCCGTGGGTCGATGGGTAGGTGATCATGAGAGCACCGAGTTGATTCGCGTGCTCGGCACAGCGCGCTTTGAGGTCGTCCACCTCGACGTTCCCCTGATCGTCACATCGCACGGCGACGCATTCGAAACCGGCGATGACAGCGCTCGCAGCATTTGTACCGTGTGCCGAGGTGGGGATGAGGCAAACAGTCCGCTGCGCATCGCCCATCGATTGGTGGTGACGTCGGATCGCGAGAAGGCCGGCGAATTCCCCCTGACTCCCCGCATTGGGCTGAAGCGAAACGGCGGGTAGGCCGGTGATTTCTCCCAGCCAGGTTTCGAGCTGTTCGAGCAAGGCTTGATATCCCAAACATTGATCGGCGGGCGCGTAGGGGTGCATGCGTCCAAACTCGGGCCAGGTCACGGGAACCATCGATGTGGTTGGGTTCAGTTTCATGGTGCACGAGCCCAAGGGAATCATCGAGGTGTTGAGTGAGAGGTCTTTCGACTCGAGGCGATGCAAGTAGCGCAGCATACCCGTCTCGGATTGGTGTGCCTGGAAGACGGGGTGTTCGAGGTAGGTGTCCGTGCGTTGGAGCGATTGCGGGACGCCCGGCAGGCCCTCTGCTTCGGGAAAAAGGTCCGCCTGCGGGATGGCCGAACCCGTCTCGACCTCGAAGCAAGCGATGACTTCCATCACGTCTTGGGGTGTCGTGGTCTCGTCAAAAGCGATGCCGATGCGGTAATCCAGCGAACGGGTGCCGTCTTCTCCCGCTCGATACCAGGGCCGCAAGTTGATGCCCCTCTCCCAGGCGGTTGCGAGAATTTCCTCCGCGGTCCGATTGCGGGGCTGCACCGTGATCGTGTCGAAGTACCCGTCTTGGAGGACCTCGTGGCCCAGCCGACGTAGGCCGGTGGCCAATCCATGCGTCAACCGATGGATCCGCTCGGCGATTTGACGCAGGCCATTCGGGCCGTGATAGACCGCATACATCCCCGCCATAATGGCCAGCAGAACCTGTGCGGTGCAAATATTGCTCGTCGCTTTGTCCCGACGGATGTGCTGCTCACGGGTTTGAATGGCCAGCCGGTAGGCGAGTCGGCCAGCAGCGTCTTGGGAAACGCCAACCAGCCGCCCCGGAAGCTTGCGAGCATGTTCTTTTTTTGTTGCAAGATAAGCGGCGTGAGGTCCGCCGAATCCGAGGGGCACTCCGAAACGTTGGGTGGATCCCACTGCGATGTCGGCCCCCAATGTCCCAGGGCTTTCGATGAGTGTCAGGGCGAGAAGGTCCGCCGCCATCACGACTTGGGCCCCGCCGGCATGCGCCCGCTCGATGACCGCTCGAGGATCCTCAAGCGTCCCATCGCTGGCGGGGTATTGGAGAAGGAGGCCGCAGAGGTCCAGCGCCGCAAAGTCGGCATGAGCTGGGTCGCCCACATGAAGGGTCAGCCCAACGGCTTCAGCCCGTGTTCGCACCACGTTCAGGGTCTGGGGGTGGCAGTCTTCCGACACGAAGAAGCCACTTTTTCGCTGTCGCGCCATGGCATTGCACATGGCCATCGCCTCGGCGGCGGCGGTCGCCTCGTCCAGCAGTGAGGCGTTGGCGAGGGGCAATCCGGTGAGATCGGAAACCATGGTTTGGAAGACCAGTAAAGCCTCAAGGCGACCTTGAGAAATCTCGGCCTGGTAAGGCGTGTACTGGGTGTACCAGCCTGGATTTTCCAGCACATTTCGCTGGATGACCCCAGGGACGATCGTGTCCGAGTAGCCCATTCCGATCCAGGACCGGCTGAGCTGGTTCTCGCTGGCCATTGCGGAGAGCTGCTCGAGGAGCTCCGCTTCGCCGAGAGGGCGATCCGGCAACCCGTCGAGGGAAAGAGGCTTGGAGAGACGAATCGATCGAGGGACGGCCGAATCGACAAGGGCCTCCAGAGACTCGAATCCAAGGGTTTCGAGCATCGTTTCAATCTCGGACGGACGCGGCCCAATATGGCGGTGGGCAAAGGTATCCGAGGGAGCGAGAACAGCGGGCAGGGGGCGATCGGTCATTGATTTGAGGAGTAGCATGAATCGAACCGCTTCGGTCCTCAGGAGGAAATTTGATCGCCCGAATGAGTCGTCGGGAGGGTGTTAGTGCCCGGCGCTGGCATCCTCAAGCACCTGTCTTAAGGCCGAGAGACTCGCTGAATCTCCCATGACGAGGAGGCGGTCGCCGCCAGCGAGGACGAAGCCCGGTTCAGGGTTGGCGACGGATCGACCATCGCGATCTACGGCCAAAACGCTGCAACCGGTGTGTGCGCGCACATTCAGGCCCACGAGTGTGGTCGCGGCTTCGAGACCCTCGGGTACGTCGACCCACTCGGTGCCGACTTCATCGAGCAATTCGATCAGCCAGGGGTCAAGAGGCAGGGCCGCGGGACTCCGAATCGCGCCATACCCCTCCTCGCGCAGGGCCTCGGTGAACCGCGCGATCGCTCCAGCCGGAATGCCAAAGAGATCGAGCGATCGCGCGACCAGTTCGATCGAGCCCTCGAATTCCTCGGCGACGACCGTGGAGGCGCCGGCGGCGTCGAGCGGGTCGACCTCACGAACGAACCGAGTGCGCGCCAGGATGGGTACGTCCGGGGCGAGAAGGCGCAGGCGGGAGACGATACGCCGAGTCGCGAGGGGGTCTGAGATGGCCACCACCACAAGCCGCGCGTTCTCAACGCCGAGGTGGCGAAGAACCGTAGGCCGCGTGGCATCTCCAAAAAACACAGCAGGGTCGTGGTCCTGGGCGGCTCGAACGCTTCTCGCATTGGCGTCAATCACCCGGTATGGGATTTCAATCGCTCGCAACAGCCGAGTCAGGGTCTGCCCAGCCGGGCCGTATCCGATCATGATGACTCGCGGAACTTCTCGGGTTTCGGCTGCCGGTTCGGATTCTTCGTGGGCCAATCGGCCCTCCCACCACCGTGCGACGGAGTCCGAGAGCCCTGGGGCGATGCGGATGACGAAGGGACTGAGGAGCAGGCTGAAGATCGAGCCGGCTAAGACCACCTGATAGAGAGATTCGCTGAGAAGGTCTGCTTGACGCGCGGCCTCGGCCAAGACAAAGGAGAATTCACCGGTCTGTGAGAGAACCAATCCCGCGAGCAGGCTGACCCGCAGACTGCTTTGGATGAGGACCGGCCCGGCCAATGCGACGATGGCGGTTTTGAGAACCAGTGTCGTGACGAGGTACAGCACAACCAAAGCTCCGTGCTCGAGTAAAACGGTCGGCTCGAACAACATGCCCACTGCGGTGAAGAAGATTCCGAGAATTACACCGCGGAGAGGCACGACTTCCGAGAAAAGCTGCTGAGCATAGGGCGATGAAGATGCGGCGACGCCGGCCAAAAAAGCGCCGACCGCTAAGGTCAGACCCAGCTCTTCGGCGAGGAAGGCCGAACCCAGCACGAGGAGCAAAGCCAAGAGACTGAAGAGGTCCGGCGACCGGGCCTCGGCGACCCGGTTGAGCAGTCGCGGTACTCCGAACCGCAAGATCAAAAGCACCAGTGCCAACCCACCGATCATGCGGCCGATCGAGAGCAGCAGATCCGAGGCGCCTTGATCGCTTCCGCCGGCCAGGAATGGAATGGCTAACAGCAGCGGCACAATGGCGAGGTCTTGAAAAACCAGCACAGCGATGGCGAGCTGACCGTGGGGCGCTTCGATTTGACCCTCGTCGGCCAAGATGCGCATCACCAGGGCTGTACTCGACATGGCGACGAGGCCGCCGAGAATCCATGCGGTCGGCCCGGGTAAACCGACCAGAGATGCCGCGGCAGCCACCAGCGCGATGGTCAAGAGCACCTGGCTGCCGCCGGCCAGCAAAGCTGTTTTGCCGAGTTCTCTGAGTCGTTCGATGGGGAGTTCAAGCCCGATTTCAAAGAGGAGAAAGATCACGCCCATTTCCGCGAGGGCCCGAACCCGCTCGGGATCGGCAACCAATCCGAGCGCACCGGGACCAGCGAGGGCTCCGACGACCAGAAATCCGGCGATCGCCGGCAGCCCCAGGCGTTCAAACAACGCTAAGCCCGTCGCGGTGAGGGCGAGCAAGAGGATCAGTTCGAAGAGAAGGCCGGATTCGTCCAAGGCGATGGAGGGGGCGACCATCGCCGGTTCGGTGAAGCCCGTCTCAGCCGGATCGCCCGGGGCAAGAGTACGCGAAGCACGGATCCTTGCCCGTTTCCGCGGCCCGTCCCGCCGGTTTACCCCGGGGGGTCAGCAGGAAACCGGCGCCTCTTGGCCAGGGTGCGACGGATCTCGGGTCAATCCTCAAGACAAAGGGCCATTTGGGCGATGCGAAGAGGGTGGAAGCGGTCCAGGTGCGCGATGAACTGGCTCATCGTTCAGGCTGACCCGCAATGCACCTGAGGTTCGAGGTTCACCGTGATGCCGATGCCGTCCCTGCTGCCGATTTTCTCCGAAACAGAGCCCACTGAGAACGATTTTCGACTTGAGGTGGGCCGGACGCCTTCCGAGCCTTCGGTTTACCGAGAGCATCAGGATGCGCTCGAGGCCACGCTTTTTTCAAGTTCAGGCCTTGGGCTGGATGAGATCATCTTCGAACTCGAATCGGGTGAGCCTCGCCGATTCCGCGACCTGAACTGAATCTGGCAGGCCCCCACTGAGCCAGAGGTGACGGGTCCGTTCGATGGACTCGCCGCCTGCCCCTCGGGGATTTGGCGGCTCTCGGTCTGACGGCCGTGCCGATCCAGGCCGCCTCGATGGCGGCCGCACTGTGCGTTGGGCTCGATCTCGCTACCTTCCGCCCGTCTTCTCTCGGGAAGAGCGATTCGGCGTCGCGGGACTGGTGCCGGAAGCAGGGTTTTCGGGGTTGCGGCCCGCAGAACCGCTCCAAAGCGGTTCGCGCGCGGGTGCTTCCAAGGAAAGAAGGGTTACGGTTTCAGGACGCCGGACGACGGGGCCAGACCTCTTTGTCCACCATTCATTTTTTGTGGGAAGAGGGGCTTCAAGGACCTCCAGGGAAGAGGGACCGTCGGATGGGTCGTCACTGGGCATGGACCGGGCTTTGCGCTCCGGCCGGCATGACGAAACCCGCCCAGTTTCGCGGGGCCGACGCTCCCTTGCCTCGTGGGGTTCGATTCATCGAGGCGGACGAGTTGTAAGTGCGATGAGACCTCGCCGCACTGAATTCGGCTCGTTTTAAGTGTCTGCCTCGGCTTTATCAGGCTACGGCGAGCTTGCGCGGGCTCGACCGGAAAATCCGGGAGCCAAGAGAGCGCGGCAGAACGTATAAAAGGTCCCGTTCAGGGATCGGCGAAAGGAAGCTACGTGAGTTTGCATCCGTTGATCGAGTTGTCGAATAACTCGGACGTCAAGAAAGCGAAGGGCTTCAAAGAGAAGGCTGCCGAATTGAACGGCGAACTTCTCGAAGAGATGTACCAGCAAGAAGTCGCGCAGGCGCCGGATCGGGCGGCTGCGGGAAAGAAGTATCTCGACGTCCGGACAGGCCGCACACCAACAGGCCACCAGGCGGGTAAAGATGATCGTCATCTGGCCCTGGCCCTGCATGCATGGGCCAAGGCTGGTGATCGGAGTCTCGAACTGCCGGGGGGCGACGAAATGGTGGTAGTTGATTCCACCATGCCCCTTCGGACGGCTGCGCCGGATCGCGCGCTCGGTGACGAAGATCCGAATAAAGGCGTCGAGGATGTCGACCTGCTTGGCCTTCTTCCCGACAATCGGGTCGCAGTTGTGCGCACTAAGTTTTTGGCCGATACGGCGACCCGGGGTGGGGCAGGGGATACGCCTCTGCGGGCTCTGCTTTCCGGCTTGGCTCAGGCAGCCATAGTGGACGCGCGCCGCGAGGCGCTCGGCGAAGAAATCGAAAAACAGACCGGTCGACCGATTTCCAGCGAGGCACCGGCATTGATCTTGGCCGGAAGCCCGCGCTATTGGGAAATCTGCCGTAAACGGGAAGCGCAGAAGGGAGCGGCTTGGATCCGCGAGCTCGAGCGTCTGGGCCGGGAGATTGCTGGCTCAATTGGCGTGGAGGTCTTTTTCCTGGGGCTGTCCATCGGCGCCGACCCTGCGTGGCAGTATGAGGAAGAGGGGCCGATCTTGGCCGCTGACCCCGACTGCAATCCCTCCTGGGAGTCCGGCGCGGGTAAGCTGAAGCCGAAGCCAAAGAGCCGAGCGCGCAAGCAGGATCCGGCGAATGTGATTGTCGAAGCCGATCCCGAACGCCCCTCCCGGGCTTATCAGATCTCGGACAGCTACGAGTCGGGCGATACGCTCGTGCATCCAAAGTTGGGCACTGGCGTCGTTCAAGGCGTCGTGGGTCGAGGGAAAATTTCCGTGCTGTTCGGCGATGAGAAGAAACTGCTCATCCATCAGCGCGGCTAATTATCATCAGATTTTGAAAATTGCGGGAGTGTGAGGATGTCGGAAAAAAAAGATTTCTATCAGTTTACGGGGACCAAAGGCTACATTGTGTCGCGTTCACTCGTGGAAGCGGTGAACTGTGCGATCGCATTGGAACGCCCTCTGTTGATCAAGGGCGAGCCCGGAACGGGGAAGACGCTCTTGGCAGAGCACGTTTCCGAGGGCCTCGGCATGCCGATGGAGTCATGGCACATCAAGTCGACCAGCAAGGCCATGGAGGGCCTCTATGTTTACGACACGCTGCAGCGTTTGAATGATGCGCGGTTCGGTGAGGGCAATGTCGAAGACATCCGCAGCTACATCAAGCTGGGTCCGATGGGGCGTGTCTTTTCGGCAGAAAAGCGTCACGTGTTATTGATCGATGAGATCGATAAAGCGGACCTTGAGTTTCCGAATGACATTCTTCGCGAACTTGACGAGATGCAGTTTACCGTCATGGAGACGGGAGATGAGGTCAAGGCAAAAGAACGGCCGGTGGTCATCATCACCTCCAATAACGAGAAAGAACTTCCGGACGCGTTTCTGAGGCGCTGCGTCTTTCATTTTATTGATTTTCCGACTCCGGACCTGATGAAGGAAATCGTCGATGTTCATCATCCGAACCTCGACACCCAGCTTCTTGATCAGGTGCTGATTAAGTTCTATTGGCTCCGGGGTCAGCCGGATCTCCGCAAGAAGCCGTCGACCTCGGAGCTGATCGACTGGATCTCCGCCTTGCGCCGATCCGGGCTCAGTGACGGTCAGCTCTCTGAGCACATTCCGTTCATCGGGTCGTTGCTCAAAAACGAGGCGGATACTGCAGCGCTCGCTGATTTCGAAGAACGGGGTGGCAAAATGCCTGAAGACTGGAGCGACTTAGGCCCACGGTACAACCAGTAAGGCAGGTGCGTCGGGTCTTTTCCAGACTCGGTGCGGAGAGGCTCCCTCAATGTTTCTTGACTTCTTCTACGAAATGCGTGACGAAGGCATTCCTGTTGCGATGCAGGAATGGCAGATGTTCATGACCGTGCTCGAGCGCGGTCTCCATGACAGCAGCCTTATGTCGTTTTACAACCTCGCTAAATCGACACTGGTCAAAAGTGAGACCTACTTTGACGCGTTCGACCGGGTCTTCGCGAAGGTATTCAAAGGCGTTGAAGGCGAGCTGAGTGTCAGTGACGAGCTTGAGGAGTGGTTGAGGGATCCTGAGAATTTCAAGGATTTGACCGATGAGCAGCGGGAGATGCTTGAGGAGCTCGATGCGAACGAGTTGATGCGTCGGTTTCTCGAGACCCTGGAGGAGCAGGACGAGCGCCACGACGGTGGCGGACGTTGGGTCGGTACGGGTGGGCATTCTCCCTTCGGCCACAGTGGCGAGCATCCTACCGGGATCCGGGTGGGCGGAGAGTCAAAGAATCGTTCCGCAATGAAAGTCGCTGAAGATCGGCGTTTTCAAGACTACCGAACGGATGTCACCCTGGACGTTCGGAACGTTAAAGTCGCTTTGAAGCGGCTGCGTCATCTGACGCGTGAAGGGGGAGAGGACGAGCTGGATCTCGATGAGACCGTCGATGAAACCTGTCGTAATGCCGGAGAGATCGAGCTCGTGTACCGCCCGGAGCGTCGTAACAACGTGCGGCTGCTGCTTTTGATGGACGTTGGGGGGACCATGGACCCCTATTACGAACCTGTCAGTAGGCTTCTGACTGCGCTTCATGAGGAACGAGGTCTGCGAGACTTCCGACCCTACTACTTTCATAATTGCATTTATGAGCGTGTGGGTACGACAGCTGATCTTTATATGAAGGATGCGGTGCCCACCGGCGACCTTCTGCGGCGCTACGATGAGCGCTGGAAAGTCCTGATTGTGGGCGATGCCGCGATGCATCCGGCGGAGCTGATGAACCCTCGTGGAAATATTAACCCTCGCCACGAGTCGGAGTCTCGTGGGATCGATTGGTTGATGAAGTTTCGTGAGCACTTCGAGCGCATTGTGTGGATGAATCCAGACCCCCAGAGCGACTGGGAACATACGCGCACGACACAAGTGATCCAGTCGATCTTCCCGATGCTGCCCCTGAGCCTAGATGGCATTCAGGATGCCGTGACGACCCTGGTTGGAGCAAGGCCCAGCGCGGCGGGCGTCACTCGGCACTGAGGTCTTCGGTGGGACGCTGAGAAACGTGGTGCGTCCGGCTAGGCCCTCACAGCTCGCCCAAGCACCAGCGTAAGCTGCGGCGTAGCAATTCGTAATACGCCGGTTTTTCCCAGGAGCATCTTTCGACCCGCGGGAAGTAGTCCATGGCGGGTCGCATGTCCCAGTGGCCGCGGCAATGTCCAAGCGTGTTGTAGAGCACGGCGCCCTTGCCCAGCGGCCGGAGGTACATCACGAGATGTCGATCGGCGTCAGTCCAGTCCGATTCAGCGAAGCCCTCCGCCTGGCCCGCATACTGGCAGTCCAGAAGGACCTCTAGTTTTTCAAAATCGTGGTACTCGCAAAGGTAGAGTTCATCGTCGGTTTCAAATTCTTCGATTCCGTGAACGAGTGGATGATCAGGGGCTCTTTTTTCGATCCGGTAGTTCTGGATGGGAGGGTGGGCGATGAACTGGCTGCCGAGCACGTGGCTGAGGGTCGGAAAATTTCGCGGGGCTTCAACGCCCTGGGGCTTGAAGTCCAGCGCCGCGTTGGTGCCATGCAGGGCAAGCCAGCGCCCCCCCCCTTCAACGAAGTCCGCTAAGGCGCTCTGCTCCTCTTCGCTGGGACGAAGGTCACAGGTGTAGGTCACGAGGAAACTTGAGTCCGCGATGCCTTGCGTATCACGGTAGTCCGAGGCCACTTTGACCCGAACGTGTGGGTGCTCAGCGAGGAGTTTGAGGAGCTCGATTCTCGCAAAATCGATGTCGTGATAGCGGCCGCCCGCGACCAAATACGCATCGACGCACTCTCGTCGCTCGCTCATGTCATCCCTTTCTGACGCATTGAGATTTCGAATCGGATTCTTGGACCACTCTAACCCGATTGACTGGGCTTGCCGCTCGGATTGCGGGCGGGCCAGCTCGCTGGCCGTTTTTGCCCTATTTTCGCCCCATGCGAGACACGCAAGAGATGGGTGCGGAGACCGAGCCTGAAGAACGCGCCGTTCCGGCCAGCCCGAAGACGGAGATTTTCGAGGCCCTGAATCCCGCACAGGCCGCAGCGGTTCGCTTTGGCGGGCTTGAAGCCGGACCGTTGCTGGTGATCGCAGGGGCCGGCACTGGAAAGACAAAGACGCTGGCCCATCGCGTGGCTCGGCTGATTCTCGACGGAGTGGATGCTCGGAGAATCCTTTTGCTCACTTTCAGTCGCCGGGCGGCTTTGGAGATGACTCGGCGCACCGAGGGCATCGTCGCTCGGGCGTACGCTTCGCAAGGTGAGCGGGTTGGGCAGACCCCCTCAGCGCTGGTTCGTTGGTCGGGCACTTTTCACGCCATCGCCAATCGCTTGCTCAGGCATCACGCTCAGGCTGTGGGTTTGGATCCGGCTTTTACGGTTCTCGATCGCTCGGATGCGGCGGACTTGATCGATCTCCAAAGAAACGACTTGGGCTTTTCTCGTCGCGAAACTCGTTTCCCCAGAAAGGGAACTTGTTTGGCGATCTACTCACACACTGTGAATGCGCAGTGCTCGCTACAGGATACCTTGGAAGCGGCATTTCCGTGGTGCGGAGACTGGGCGGATGAGTTGAAACAACTTTTTGCTCAGTACACCGAAGCGAAACAGAAACAGAATATTCTCGATTACGACGACCTGCTTTTGTACTGGTTTTATCTCATGGCGGAACCGCGTTTAGCTGGGCTTGTGTCGGATCGTTTTGACCAGGTTCTGGTTGATGAGTATCAGGACACTAATGCTCTTCAGTCGGGAATTTTGAAGAATCTTCGACCGCAAGGCCGCGGCCTGACGGTTGTCGGCGACGATGCGCAATCGATCTACAGTTTTCGAGCGGCCACTGTTCGCAATATTCTGGATTTTCCGAATCAATTTGATCCGCCGGCGGAAGTGGTTCGTTTGGAGCGAAACTACCGCTCGACCCAGCCTTTGCTGGCGGCCTCCAACGCGGTGATCCATCAGGCCCGCGAGGGTTTTTCGAAGACGCTGTATACCGAGCGGAAATCACTTCAGAAGCCGGTTTTGTCCACCGTCGACGACGAGTTCGAGCAGGTGAATTACGTTGTCGAGCGTGTGATGGCCCACCGGGAGGCGGGCATTCCCCTGCACCGGCAGGCCGTTTTGTTTCGCACGGCGCACCATAGTGACCTGCTTGAGGTGGAGCTGTCGCGTCGCAACATTCCTTTTGTGAAGTATGGCGGTCTCAAATTTCTTGAGGCCGCCCATGTCAAAGACTTGCTTTCCATTTTGCGGTGGGCGGAGAATCCGAAGGACGCCGTTGCAGGATTTCGCGTTCTGCAGTTGCTTTCGGGGGTTGGCCCAGGTCACGCGGGTCGGCTCATCGAGCAACTCGCAAGCCGAGGCTTTGATCTGGCAGCGCTCCGCGCTTTTCGCACCCCGTCTGCCGCCGCGGAAGATTGGCAGCCGCTTTGTCAATTGCTCAATGAATTGAAAGGATCCGCTACGCCCTGGCCTGGCCAAATCGCTCGAGTTCGCCGGTGGTACGGTCCCCATCTTGAGAGGCTTTACGATTCGGCGCCGACGAGAGCGGGGGATCTAGAGCAGCTGGAGCAGGTCGGAAATGCCCATCCGAGCCGAGAGCACTTCTTGAGCGAGCTGACTCTGGATCCCAGCGAGGCGAGCGGCGATCAAGCAGGCGAGCCGCTGCTCGATGAGGACTATTTGATTCTTTCGACGATCCATTCGGCGAAAGGACAGGAATGGGATGCTGTTTTTGTCTTGAATGCAGCCGATGGCTGTATTCCATCTGATATGTCCACGGGGTCCCCCGAGCAAATTGAAGAGGAGCGGCGTCTGCTCTACGTCGCGATGACACGGGCTCGGGAACACCTTTACATCCTTCACCCTTTGCGATTTTTTGTTCGGGGGCAGCGTCGCTATGGAAAGCGTCATGTTCTGACGCCTCGAACCCGTTTTTTGCCCGACATCGTGCTGCCTCTTTTTGAACGCCATGCGCGAGTCCGCCCATCGGCCGGCGAAATGCTGAGTGCGAATCCTCGCCGACGACCGGTTGTTC
>NHEP01000059.1 GCA_002171515.1 bacterium TMED88
GTGTATTGCGAACCAAAGTCGAGAATCAGGATCCGGCTTTCGGTCGAGCGGGGCTGGGCAGTGGAAATCGGCATCGGGGGTAAGGTTCTCTCAGTTTTGGGGTCGAGGACCGAATGAGTCCTAACGGGATCGATCGCAATGCAGGCCGGCGGCCTATTCGATGCGGTAGTTCGGGGCCTCCTTGGTGACGATCACGTCATGGACATGGCTCTCGCTCAGGCCTGCCGAGGAAACCCGGACAAACCGAGCCTTGGCCCTCAAGTCGGCCAGCCCGGCCGCACCGCAGTAGCCCATCCCTGATCGCAGTCCGCCGTGAAGCTGATGGATACTGCTGGACAGAGTGCCCCGATAGGGGACACGCCCCTCGATCCCTTCGGGCACGAGCTTTGGCGACGCTACATCGCTTTGGAAGTAACGGTCGCTGCTGCCCTGGGTCATCGCTCCAATCGACCCCATGCCTCGATAGACCTTGTAGGAACGACCTTGGAAGAGAACCACTTCACCCGGGGCCTCGTCGGTTCCGGCAAAAAGAGACCCCAACATGACTGTCGAGGCCCCCGCCGCCAGGGCCTTGACGATATCTCCTGAAAACTTGATTCCTCCGTCCGAAATAACGGGAATGCCGCTCGCGTTGGCGACTTCACAGACATCTCGAACTGCCGTGAATTGAGGCACCCCCACGCCGGCCACAACCCGAGTAGTACAGATCGAACCGGGTCCGACCCCCACCTTCACGCCAGAGACCCCGGCTTTAATCAGCGCCTCAGCGCCCTCCGCGGTTGCGATATTCCCGCCAACGATGGGCACCTCGGGAAAGTCGTGCCGCAGTTCCGAAATTGCATCAAGAACCATTCTCGAATGTCCGTGCGCAGTATCCACCACGATCACGTCGACACCCGCCCCGATCAGCGCCTGCGTGCGCTCGAGCCGATCGGCTCCGACCCCAACCGCTGCTCCGCAGCGAAGCCGGCCCAGGCCATCCTTGCACGCATTGGGGAAACGCTCGGTCTTCTCGATGTCTTTGATGGTGATCAAGCCACGCAACATCCCCGCCCCATCCACAACCAACAGCTTTTCAATGCGATGGGCGTGAAGAAGCTCTTTGGCATCCTCCATCGTCGTACCGGGCGCGACCGTCACCAAATCGTCCTGGGTCATCACAGACGAAATGGCTGCCGTGTGATCTCTGACGAATCGCAGGTCTCGGTTAGTCAGAATGCCGACTGCTTTTCCGTCCCGGGTGACCGGCACACCCGAGATGCGGTAGCGCTCCATTAACTCTAAGGCTTCATAAATTCGTTGCTCGGGACGCATCGTGATCGGGTCGACAATCATTCCCGATTCCGAACGCTTAACCTTATCGACCTCTGCCGCCTGGTCGGCCGGCGGCATATTCTTATGGACGATTCCGATCCCGCCGTTCTGCGCCATACAGATTGCAGTTTCGTGCTCGGTTACTGTGTCCATGGCGGCAGAGACCAGCGGAGCGTTCAAGCTGATCTCGGGCGTCAGGCGGGTTCGAAGGTCGGTTTCACCCGGCAGCACTTCGGACGCGCCAGGCACCAGAAGAACGTCATCGAAAGTCAGCGCCTCTCGAATTTCTTCAATGTAGCCTCGGCCTGTACCGTCTTTGCTCGCCATGTTTTGCCCCCCCCGAAGCGCTTCGACAGCCCCCCAAATCAGCGCTGGAAAACGCTCTGAGAAGCCGCCTCGAGAACCGGAAGCGAGCGACCATGGGGGGAGCGAACCCCGTCCGGAGCCCGCCGCCGCAGCATACTCGCGGCCCGATGACCGGTCAACCAAAGTGGCCCGGCGCCCCTCAACGAGTCCGCCAGCGTCGCGTTGCGGCGCCAATCCGCCCGGGCGCCGTCCCGTTCGGCGAGCCCCGTCAAACGGAAACCGATGGACCTCCGCCGGAAAAAACGGCTTCTCCCAGCAGCGAATGCGGTGTGGCCTCGACGATCTCGACCTCGACCAAGTCACCGGGCTTGATCTCCCCGGCGACGGCCCCGCCACCGGAGACGAGATTGACGACCCGATGATGAGGATCTCGGCCACAGACCTGACCCGCTCCGTGTCGACTGGGCCCCTCCACGAGCACTCGCGTGGACGACCCAACTCGTCTTCGGTGATAGTCCATCGTGAGGCGCCGCTGGAGCCCCTGCAAAGCATCGAGGCGACGGCGGCCTTCCGCCCGGTCTAAGCCCCCGGGCATCTCTGCTGCCCCGGTCCCAGGCCTGGGGGAGTAGATAAAGCTGTAGCTGTCTTCAAAACCCACCGTCTGCATGAGGTCCAGGGTCTGCTCAAAATCTTCCTCGGTTTCTCCTGGAAAACCAACAATCAAATCGGACGTCAGCGTAATCCCCGGCACCGCGGATCGGAGCGAGTGCGCGATCTCCATGTAGGACTCTCGTCGGTACCGCCGCCTCATGGCGTCCAAGATGCGATCGCTGCCGCTCTGCACCGGGAGATGCACGTGAGGGCACAGGCTCTTCAGGGACGCGTGCGCCTGGACTAGGGCGCGGTCGAAGAAAAGCGGGTGTGGACTCGTGTATCGGATCCGCTCGATTCCAGTGATATGATCCAGCTCGGCCAGGAGCTCGGCGAAGGCCATTGTGCCCGACCGTCCAGCTTGCCCCCGCTTCACATCATGCCGACCGTAGGCGTTCACGGTTTGGCCGAGCAAGGTGACTTCGCGAACCCCCTCGTCGGCCAGCCGTCGAACCTCTTCGAGGATGCCCGAAGCGGGGCGGCTAATCTCCCGCCCCCGGGTGGCAGGGACGATGCAAAAACTGCAGAACATGTCGCAGCCTTCCATCACCGTCACAAAGGCCTTGCAGCGCGCAGCTTCGCCGACCGGCCGCGGGGCCATGGGCAGGTCAAAGCGGTCCACCGAGCGGCTTTCCCCCACTTCGACCGCTCTCTGACCCGATCGCGCTCCGGACACCATGGCGGGAACGAGTTTAAGATTGTGCGTACCAAAGACGAAATCCAGATGTGGAAATCGGGCCAGAAGCCGGTCCCCCACCTGCTGGGCCACGCAGCCCCCGACCCCGATCAAACGACCCGGTTGTTCATCTCGCCAGTCCCGAAGCTTGCCGAGATCGGAGTAAAGTTGATTCTCCGCCTTATCTCGAATCGAACAGGTGTTGATAATCAGCAGCCCGGCCGAAGATTCGTCCCGAGCCCGGTCCAAGCCGGCGTGATGAAGCAAATTAGCCAGCTTCTCAGAGTCGTGGACATTCATCTGGCACCCGTAGGTGCGAATAAAAAAAGATGAGCCGAATTGACTGGACACGAGCACTCTCTGAACGCCATCGGGCGAAGGGAAGGACGAAGCGGGGCACAGTAGACGAGCGCGCCCCTGTGGCCAATGCCTGATGGTCCCGCCTGTTTGGGCGGAACCCAAAGACCACGTGAAGAATCTACTTCAAGCCCCTGTTAAATATCAATAAATATGAGAGACCCGAGTCCTCAAAGGCACCTAAAAGACATCACAGAGGCCCCAGAGCAGCCCCTGAATTGAGGCCATCTTTTTACTTGCGTAAAGCAGGACTTCGAGTGATACTCGAAGAGTGACGGGACGCAAAGACGACCCACCACAACGTTTTTACAAGGTTCCGGAGTGGCGGTGGATTGGTCATTTCCATCTGAAATGTCCAACCTCTCACCCCCCAAAATGAGTCCACCGCCCTCCCCCTGACGCGCCCCATCAGCACTTCGCTGATGGGGCGTTTTTCTTTTCGCCGCTGCAGAGGGCCGGCCCAGCCTGTGCGCGAAAAAAAACCCGCCCCCGACTTCGCTCGGAGGCGGGGCTCTTCAAAAGGCCCGGGGCTGAATCACCTGGCCGCCTAGCGACCAATCACAAAGCTGCAGCTCGTCGTGCCGCTTCCGCCGATATTCAGGGTTTGAAAGTTTTTCGCCCCCTCAACCTGGTAGGCCCCCGCTTGCCCGGTCACCTGCAGGTACCCATCAAGCAATTGCCGGACTCCCGTGGCGCCCACCGGATGACCGGCCCCAATCAAGCCGCCACTCGGATTAATCGGATGCTGACCGTCGATTTCAAGCCATCCCGCCTCGACGGCCTTCCAGCTGTCCCCAGGGGCAGTAATGCCGAAATGGTCAATCGCCATGTACTCCGAAGTCGTGAAGCAGTCGTGTGTCTCGATGCCATCAACGTCGTTCACATCCGACATCCCGGCCCGCTTCCACGCGTTCGTGATCGTGCTGCGGACGTGGGGCAAGACGTACTCTGCTTCACGGCTCTCCTCCACTTTATCCTCGAAGCGCAGGCGGGCCGTGTTGTGCCCCCATCCCTTGATCCGCGGAATGTCCTCGATCTTCTGCCCCATGCCTTTTGCCCACTTCTCCGCGTACTCACGAGAGGCGAGAAAAACAACGGCCACGCCATCGGTCACCTGGGAGCAGTCCGCAATGCGAATTCGGCCACCGACCGCCGGATTGTCATCAGTCCGGCACAGCGCATGTTCTTTATTCATGTACCACGTCCGAGTTTGTGCATTCGGGTTTAACTTGGCGTTGTCATAGTTGAGACGGCTGATTTCAGCGAGGTACTCATCCTTGAGCCCGTAGCGTTTGTCATACTCGTCACCCAATCGGCCAAAAAGCTTCGGGAAGGGAAACTCAACCCCTTCTGCCTCCTGGTCGTACCAAGCCGCCGTACCCAAATACGCGCCGCCCTGAGAAGCCGACACCGTCTTCATTTGCTCGATCCCCACAACGCATTGGAGGTCGTAACGGCCTGCCTCGATCTCGGCGGACGCGGCCAACAAAGCGATACTGCCCGAAGCGCACGCAGCCTCGTGGCGCCCCGTCGGCAGCCCACTGAATGCCGGGTCAACTTCAGTAAAGAAGGCCCCGAGGTGCCCCTGCATGCAGTAGAGCTCTGCGGCAAAATTGCCCACATGCGCGCTCTCGACCTCTTCCGGAGCAACTTGGCAGTGCTCAAGCGCACCGCGAACACCCTCGCGCATCAAAGCCGAGAAGTGCTTGTTTTCTTTCGTCCAGTTTCGGGCGAAGTCTGTCTGGTAACCGCCAAGAACGTAAACTTCCGGTGTCGCCATGGGTCGATTCCTCTCTTTTTTTCCGGCCGGAAGGCTCAATCGCGCTCTAGATGACACGCTGCGCCTTGCGCCCACTCAACAGATATTTTCAGGGCTGACCCACCCAACAAATCAGGAGAGCACCCTGGGTTTCAAACCCGTGTTCGCTCCCCCGCCACGAAGTATTTGCCGATATTGACCTGAGGCTCCGCAAAAAATCTCTTGGGCTCACCCGCTTGCGCCGCGGACACCAGAGCTGCGGGAACAGGCAGGCCGGCTCGCTCAATCATTTGGACAGCCTCCGCCGTGCCCAGCGTATCCACCAAGACGCTCGGCGGCGCCCAATTGAACCCAGAACCCATAATCATGTCAATTTCCGTAATGGATTCAGTGGCTTCGCCCACCCGATGAAACGCGTAACTGATGTAGCCGGCAATCACTTTTCGGGCGAGTGCAGCCTCTTCCCCAGAGGCCTCTAGAAAAACACGCATCCCTTCTCGGTAGCGGCCCATTGAATGCAGGTGGGCCACCTCTTCGATGTACGGAAGGTCGGGGACTTTGATGTCTTCTTCTGGCTGATAAGCGCCCGTCGCAGGATTCAGCACGTGTCGGGCTTTGCCTTCCTTCTTAAAGAATCCACCCCCGCTCTTATTCCCCATGACCCCCTGATTCATCAGGCTATCCATGTAGTCCGGGAGTTTCAGTGTGGCGTGAGCCTCATCTGAGACACTTTGATGAATGTTATCGACAATGGCCCGGTGAATATCCCAGCCCACGAGGTCGATGGTCGCCAAGGGCGTCATCGCCCGTCCGGTATAAGGCCCCACCAGTCGATCCACTAGGACCGGGCCGAGTTGCTCAGCCAATTGGGCAGCTTCATTCAGCACCTTGAAGCCCACGCGGTTGCCCGCAAAGGCGGGGGTATCGAATGTACGAACGATCTCCCGGCCTAGCCTCAGTCGAGAAAAGGCTTCCACAAAATCCACCAAGGCGGGGTCGGTATCGTCTCCGGCGATCAGCTCCGTGCCGACGATTACATTCGGCGGATTGAAGAAGTGCAGACCCATAAAATGCCGCCGGAACGACTCGCTGCGCCCGTCGCAGAGCTGGTTGATCGAAAGGCCCGAAGTCACGGTCGCGACAATCGAATCGTCCCGTCTAGCCTTCTCAACGCGGTCGAACATCTCGCGTTTGATCTCCAAGTCTTCTGTAAGTGCCTCGAAGACAATATCTGCGTCGGCAATCGCCGATTCCAAATCATCGTCGTACGAACCGACACCTGAGCGACTCGCCACCGTGGGCGAGCGAACCTGCTTCACCGCGGCCGCGAGACCTTCCTCAGCCTTCTCCCGGCTGCGGGCTAGAAAAGTCACTTTTGGCACGGCCTGCGTAAAGAGGGCCGCGCTTCCATATCCCATGGTGCCGTTCGCACCGAGCACCACAACGTGTTCGATCTTTCGCCCGGCGAGCCACTTTCGGAGCTCTGCAAGCCTGGGGGTTCCAGCCATCTCTCTCTCTCTCCTTGCTGCGTTCTCATTTTGGGGTAAGGGGTGCGGCTACGGGCGACGGCCTCCAATTTGCCGATGCACTCGTCCACATTCAGTATTTTTAGCTCTGCATCACCCGGGCACCCTGGCCTGACATTTTACTGGTTCTGCACAGGAATTGGGAACGGCAAATCGAGGGAATCGAGGGGCATCACAGAAGGATCTGATCCACGATCCGAGACAGCTGGCGCAGGTTTCGGCACTCCTCGACCACGTCACAGTAGGGCATATAGCGGTCCATCACGCTATCCCCAAAGCCCCACGCGCTCGGACTTTCTGGGTTCAGCCAAACCACGTTCTTCGCCTTGTTATGAATGTCTCTCAGGCACCACGCCCGCGGATCATTGTAGTTATTTCGCGCGTCGCCCAGAATCAAAACCGTTGTCCGATTATCCAGGCTCGACAGGTGGTCTTTCCAAAAATCGTGAAAGGCGTGGCCAAAGTTTGACCGGGTATAGACATTGACGACGTCGCCCCCATCGAGCGCTTTCTCAATGGCTGCATTGACGTCGCTGCCCTTAAAGACTGAAGTCACATCGCCTAATTCGGAGACAAATACGTAGCTTCGAATCTTTGTGAAGGCTTCCTGAAGCTCGTACATAAACTGCAACATGAACCGCGAGACATTGGCAACCGAGGAGGAGACATCACAAAGAATCACGAGCTTGGGCCGATCCTTACGGCGATGCTTATAGATCACCTCGAAGGGAATACCGCCTCGAGCCATATTTCTTCGCAATGTCTGATGAAGATCCAGCTTACCTCGCTTGATCCGTTTCTTGCGGATGGAAAGGACATTCTTGATCCGCTGCGCGAGTCGACTCACGACCTCACGCATCCGAGCAATTTCTTCTTCCGTCAAGTGATAGAAGCTCTTTTCTTGGAGCATCTCCTTGCGGAATTTTTCCATGTAATCATGGTTTCGCGTCTGCAACTCACGCTCGACAAAGTTTTTGACCGAGCGCCGCATGTTCTCCACGAGCTTCTGAATGAGCTGACGCATCGCTTCGATTTGCTCGCTACCCATACCCATTTCGGCGAGCTTGGCCGCGAGATCCTCCAGCTGCCCCCCTGCGCCTTCCAAATCGAGCTGCTCATTGGTTCGCCTCGAGAAGAACCCGACTTGGAGCATGTTTTCGATCCGGCCCGCACCCGCCTGCTCCGCGGCTTCGCGGATCATGTTCTCCAGCGAAGCGAGATCCTGGGTTAAGAGGGCCTTGGCCAGCTCACCAAGGTCCATTTCGCCTTCAAGGCCCTGCATCGACTCGGCCATTTGGCGCATGAGATCCTCAAGATCGACCCCCATCTCCCCCATCTGCTCGCCGAGGTCTCCGAAGGAATCCTTCAGATTGTCATAGAAGCCGGACCAGTAGAGATCGAAGAGCTCATCAAAGGTGGCGATCTCATCTCCACGCTTCACCATGGAAGCGCGAAGGGCATCCTTAAAGATGTCCCGATCCTCAATCGAGAGCTCTTCGAGGGCCAGAAAAGAATCGATCCCTTCGGCGACGGACACGCGAAGGCCGCTTTTCCGAAGCAAATTCGTGAATTCGATGACCTTGCGCTGCATCTTGATTCCCTGTGCGAGCGAATTTCGCCGTAAAAGACGCCGTCTCCGGCAGTCGCCTAGTGGAGAATGCCCTTCTTCTTCTCTGCCGGTGAAGCAGGCTCAGGCGTCTCCACCTCGGTTTTCTTAGCGGCAGCACGTTGCTCGAGCATTTTGCTCAGCTCATTTTGCGCCTTGGCTACATCACCCTCATATTTGAGGATCACGTTAAGGGTGTCGCTCGCAATGGCCTCATCCAAACTCTCGGCATTCAACGCCATCAAAGAACGGGCCCAGTCCAAGGTCTCACTGATGGAGGGTGCCTTCTTGAGATCTAGATCGCGGATTTTGTGCATCAGCGAAACAAGGTCTTCAGCGAGCTGGTCCGCGATGTTGGGCACCTTACTGTCCAAAATCTTGACTTCCAGTTCCTCATTGGGATAGTCAATCCAAAGGTGCAGGCATCGCCGTTTGAGCGCATCACTCATTTCACGCGCGTCATTCGAAGTCAGAAAGACCAACGGCTGAGTTTGCGCTTGGATTGTTCCAATCTCGGGAATCGTGACCTGAAAATCCGAGAGAATCTCAAGCAAAAAAGCCTCGAATTCGGGATCGGATTTATCGACCTCGTCGATTAGAAGCAGAGTCGGCTTAGGTGAACTGATGGCCTGCATCAAAGGGCGGGGAACAATGAAACGATTTGAGAAGAAAACCGAATCCTCCTGTCCCACCCGCTCCGCGGCTTCGGTCAGGCTCTGAGAGTCCCCAATTGTCTCGCTCACTTTGTCTTTGAGGATCTGGGTATACAAGAGCTGCTTCGAGTATTCCCACTCATACAGCGCTTTCGCCTCATCGAGTCCCTCGTAACACTGAAGGCGGATCATCTCTCGCCCCAGCGCCTGCGAAACAACTTTTGCCAATTCTGTCTTGCCTACGCCCGCAGGTCCTTCAACAAGAACCGGCTTATCCAGTTGCTGCGCGAGAAACACCACGGTGGCAATCCGCTTGTCACAGATATATCCCTGCTCACCCAGCTGTTTAATGACGTTCTCGACGGAATCGAACATGCCTCTTTCCCTTTCTGCTTCGCGAAGCCCGATGAACGATCGAGCCTTTCATAACCAGAGCCGGACAGCCTGACTCAGGCAGCCCAGAGGAGCCGATGCAGTCGAGGAGCGTGATCTGCTTGGCCGAAAGCTTGCCCCCGCAACCCATGCGAGAGCCACTTGGCTCCCCCTACCCCATCAAATTCAGTACGTGACCCAGCTTTTCTTTCTTTGTGCGGAGGTAACGGAGATTCTTCTCGTTCGGCTCGATCTCAAGCGGTACACGCTCAACGATGCTTATCCCATAGCCCTCAATGCCCGCTCGTTTCACAGGATTATTTGTGATAATCCGAATCTGCCGTGCGCCCAGCTCAGAAAGAATCTGGCTACCAACGCCGTAGTCCCTCTGATCGGCCTTGAAGCCGAGCCGATGATTGGCTTCGACGGTATCCAACCCTTCAGAGTCCTGAAGTGAGTAAGCGCGGATTTTATTGGCGAGGCCGATGCCTCGTCCCTCCTGCCTCATGTAGAGGACGACTCCGGCCCCCTCCTCGTCAATCATTTGCATGGAAGCCGCCAATTGCTCACCGCAATCGCAGCGCAGCGACCCGAAGGCATCTCCCGTCAAACATTCGCTGTGAACACGAACCAAAACAGGCTTATCTGGATCAATCTCGCCCTTCACGAGTGCCATGTGATCGACCCGATCGATATCGTTTTCGTACACGATGCATCGAAAATCGCCAAACATTGTGGGCATGACTGCATCGGCGGCTCGATGGACGAGACGTTCGTTTCTCAGTCGATACTGAATCAAGTCCTTGATGGTGACGATCTTGAGATCGTGCTCTTTCGCGTATCCCACCAAGTCGTGCAGGCGGGCCATGCTCCCATCGTCCTTCATGATCTCGCAGATCACGCCGGCCGGCTTCATACCCGCGAGCCGGGCTAAATCGACAGAGCCCTCTGTCTGTCCGACTCGTCGCAGAACTCCACCGGTTCGAGCCCGCAGGGGAAAGATATGGCCCGGTCGCACAATGTCGTTAGGCTGCGCGTCGTCTGCGACAGCCACCTGAATAGTCCGGGCGCGGTCGTGGGCAGAGATCCCCGTCGTGACGCCCTCGCGCGCCTCAATCGACACAGTGAAAGCGGTGCCGAAACCAGAGCCGTTTTCCCAATCCGGGACCATCATCCCCAGGTTCAGTTGCTCAAGTCGAGGTTCCGTCAGCGCGAGGCAGATCAATCCTCGGCCATGGGTCGCCATGAAATTGATGGCCTCGGGCGTCACGGATTCCGCCGCCATACACAGATCGCCCTCGTTCTCACGATCCTCGTCGTCCACCAAGATGACCATGCGGCCGGCCCGAATATCGTCCAGAGCCTCATCGACGGTGGATAGGGCTGAGCCAGGTGCTCCGGGCGACGCGCGGAGCACGTCTTCACCATCCGCAGGGGGGGGACTGGTCATCGGTCTCTCTCGCAGCCGTGCGGACCGAGACGGTTCCGCCGGGGAAAGCCGAACGATACGAGACGTTGACATAGGTGTCAATTACGCCCCCGCGGGTTTTCGCCGACCCGAGTCAGACGACCCAAGCGCGTTCGAACCGGGCCTTAGCCGTGGTCCCCTGCGAAATGCGCCAAGACACCCTTGAGGAACTCGGACTCCCCAACTTGAAATTGGGCCGAAAAAGCATGACGGGTATCGAGGCTCTGGTACAACGCGCTCATCAACTCACGGAATGTTTCGAGAACACCTTCCCCACGCACCGCAATCGCCGGGAAGGTTGGAATCTCACCCCACTGCTCTTTGATTTCAGAGAGAGGCTTCACCTCGGGAAAATCTCTTTTATTAAACTGAACCACTTTCGGAAGGGCCTCAAAGTCGATCCCATTGGCCCGAAGATTGGCCTCCATGTCGCGCCAAGAGTACGCGTTCGCGCTCGCCGAGGCTCGCTGAGAATCAGCCACGAAGGCCACCGCATCCGCACCCGCCAGAACGACTTTACGAGTCGACTTGTGCATGACTTGGCCGGGCACGGTAAAAAGCTTCATTTTCACCGTGAAGCCGCCCACCGTCGCGAAGGAAACCGGCAAGAAATCGAAGTAAAGAGTCCGGTCCTCTCGCGTGTCGAGGGTCAGCATTTTACTGCGGGCTTCGGGATCCATCATCGCATGGAGTTGCCGAAGATTCGTCGTCTTGCCCGACAGAGCCGGGCCGTAGTACACCACCTTCAAGGTGATTTCTTTGCTCGACATGTTGACCTGAACCATCGCGCCCGCTCCACTTACGAAATCGAGAAGATCCCGTTGAGCAAGTCATCGGCCAGACGCTGCCCAAAATGAAGGGGCACTTGGAGCGGTCGAAGCTAGGATTGCGGCTTCAGGAAATCTGCCAGCAGCGCGCGGGCCGCCGAGGAGGGGGTCTTCTCCTGAGCTTGAACCGCTCGCTCTAAGCCCTCGGCACGGCGCGCGATCCGCGGGTCCGCCTGCAAAGCGGCCCTCAGCCCCTGCTCGATCAGCGACCACATCCAGTCACGGGCTTGGTGACGACGCCGTTCGGCGAACTCCCCGCTGGTCTCTAGGGCATTCCGTTGTTTTTGCACCGTTTCCCACACCTCGGGAATTCCACGGCCCGTCAGAGCGCTGGTCATGAGCGCCGTTGGCGTCCATGCAACAGAAGGCGCGCGAAGCAAGCCGAGGGCATTCTCGTAATCCTGACGCGTCCGCTCCGCAGCAGGCAGCGTGTCCCCATCGGCCTTATTGACGACCACCGCGTCAGCCAGCTCCATCACGCCCCGTTTAATCCCCTGTAACTCATCGCCACCCGCCGGCAGAAGAAGGACCAGGAAAAAGTCAACCATCGAATTCACAGCCACTTCACTCTGACCAATTCCGACGGTCTCAATCAGAATCACGTCGTAGCCTGCGGCCTCACACAGAAGCATCGCTTCCCGAGTGCGCCCGGCAACTCCACCCAAGGACCCACCCGAAGGAGAAGGCCTGACAAAAGCCTCGGGCGTGGTCGCCAGCCGCTCCATTCTCGTTTTGTCCCCGAGAATACTTCCCCCGGTCACCGGACTTGATGGATCAACAGCTAAAACCGCCAGACGAGAACCGGCCTCAAGCACATGCTGGCCAAGGGATTCGATAAAAGTGCTTTTCCCCACCCCCGGCGGACCCGTTATGCCCACTCGCACGGCCCGGCCGGTCTCCCCGACCAAGCAATCGAGAATGGCTTGCCCCTGCTCCTGCTGATCGGAGCGACGACTCTCGATCAGCGTAATGGCTCGCGCCAGCGCACGACGGTCCCCCGCAACGATCGCCGCGGCGAAGCTCTTGGGGTCGGCTGCCTCCCGCATCAATCCGATTTCCCGATGCGGCCCTTACGGTCGCACCGCGCTCGACTCACCGGGCCCGATCCCTCAGAGCAGCAATCACCTGGGAAGCAGCCTCCGGGACAGGTGTTCCCGGTCCGACCACACAAGCCACACCCTTCTCGTGGAGGAACTCGTAGTCCTGTGGTGGAATTACGCCCCCAACCACCACTGAAATATTCTCCGCCCCCAGCCCGGCCAACGCGTCAATCAGAAGCGGAACCAGTGTCTTGTGGCCCGCGGCTTGGCTCGAAACGCCAACGACATGGACATCGTTGTCGATGGCCTGTTGTGCCGCTTCCTCAGGGGTCTGAAAGAGAGGCCCAACGTCAACATCAAAGCCAATATCTGCGAAGGCCGTCGCAATCACTTTCATCCCACGATCGTGACCGTCTTGGCCCAGCTTCACGACCAGCATTCTCGGTCGCCTACCCTCCTCCTCCGCAAATGACTTCACTTCACCACAGACGCGTTCGTAGTCCGGATCACCCTGCTCCACTGCGCCATAAACTCCTGAAACCGATTGGACCGTCGCTCGGTACCGCGTGTATACGTCCTCAAGGGCCGACGAGATCTCCCCAACGGTGGCTCGGACACGGGCGGCCTCAACGGCCGCATCGAGGAGATTCCCCTCGCCACTCTTTGCCAACTCGCGCAAGTGATTCAAGGAGCGATCAACGGCCTCTTGGTCGCGAGATTTACGGATTTGCTCAAGACGCCGGACCTGGGCTTCCCGAACCGCAGTATTGTCGATATCACGCACGTCGATGACGGGCTCTTCCTCCAAGCGGTACTTGTTGACCCCAACCACGACATCCTGCCCGCCATCAATTCTCGCCTGGCGACGAGTCGCGCTCTCCTCAATGCGCAACTTCGGCATTCCGTTCACGATGGCTTTCGTCATTCCGCCCAGTGACTCCACCTCCTCAAGCACCTTTCGCGCCTCCTCTGCAACGCGATGGGTCAGAGACTCCATGAAGTAAGAACCACCCCATGGATCAATCACAGCGGGAATACCACTTTCCTCCTGCAAAATGAGCTGGGTGTTCCGAGCCGTACGCGCGGCCGCATCCGTCGGGAGGCTCACCGCCTCATCGTATCCGTTTGTATGAAGAGACTGGGTTCCCCCAAAAACAGCCGCCATCGCTTCGATCGTGGTTCTCACAACATTGTTCATGGGATCCTGCTCGGTCAGGCTGGCGCCTGAAGTCTGGCAATGTGTCCGAAGCATCGAGGATCGAGGATTCTTCGGATTGAACTGCTGCATGAGTTCGGCCCAGAGCAGACGAGCAGCCCGCATCTTCGCGACCTCAAGGTAGAAGTTCATCCCGATCGCCCAGAAAAAGGATAAGCGGCCCGCAAAAGAATCCACATCCAATCCCTTAGAGAGCGCCGCGCGCACGTACTCGATTCCGTCGGCCAGGGTGAACGCCAGCTCTAAAACGGTACTCGCACCCGCCTCCTGCATGTGGTAGCCGCTAATCGAGATAGAGTTGAATTTAGGCATCTGCTGAGCGGAGAATTCAATAATATCCGCAACAATTCTCATGCTGGGTTCGGGCGGATAGATATAGGTGTTGCGAACCATAAACTCTTTCAGGATGTCGTTCTGAATCGTGCCCGCCAGCTTTTCTCGCGAAACGCCCTGCTCCTCACCCGCCACGACAAAGCACGCAAGCACTGGCAGCACGGCCCCATTCATCGTCATAGACACGGTGACTTGATCCAGGGGAATCTGATCAAAGAGAATTTTCATATCCTCGACCGAATCAATCGCGACGCCAGCCTTCCCGACGTCACCCGTCACGCGCTCGTGATCCGAGTCGTAACCTCGGTGCGTCGCCAAATCGAACGCGACCGAAAGACCCTGTTGGCCCGCAGCGAGATTGGCCCGGTAAAAGGCGTTGGACTCTTCTGCCGTCGAGAAACCCGCATACTGACGAATCGTCCACGGACGATTGGCGTACATGGTGGCCCGCGGACCACGGAGGAACGGACTCAGTCCCGGGAGAGTGTCGATATTCTCCAGAGCCTCCAAATCCTCTGCGGTGTACAACGGCTTAATTTCGATCCCTTCAGGGCTCGTCCAACGGAGCTCCTCAAGGGGCACCCCTCGCAACTCTTTGCTTGCGATCTCGCGCCATCGATCAAGGGACTCCGTCTTCTGATCATTTGCGGCCATCTCTTACTCCTCGCTCTCGGCCCCGAGACCGACAGCCCTTCTCCTTGTCTCCAGCTCAACATCCGGCGGGCGGCGAGTCTAGCCCGTCCAGCGACGCTTGCCGGCATCCAGACTGGACTACATGCTTCTTCGATAACGCCCACCGACGGAAAACAAAGCGTCGCTAATTTGACCCAAACTCGCAGTCTTTACTGTCTCCATCAGTTCGCCAAAAACATTTTCACCTGCCGCGGCCGAGCGCACCAAGCGGTCCAGCGCCGCCTCCGACTCCCCCTGCCAACGTGACTGAAATCGCCTCAGCGACTCGACACGCTCTTCCTTCTCGTCCTCTGACGAACGCATCAGATCTGTCGGTCCCGCGAGCTCATCCGTTTCGTTTTCAGACACGAAAGTATTTACCCCGACCACGGGCAAATCCCCTGTGTGCTTCTGCGTTTCATACTCGAGGCTCTCGTCTTGAATTTTGCCTCTTTGATACAGAGTCTCCATCGCGCCCAGCACGCCCCCCCGATCCGAGAGCCGTTCAAACTCCTGAAGCACCGCCTCTTCAACGAGGTCGGTCAATGCCTGAATGTAAAATCCACCTTGGATTGAATTCTCATTGCGGGTCGTTCCCAGCTCGCGATTAATGATTAACTGAATCGCCATGGCGCGACGAACCGATTCTTCAGTCGGAGTCGTCACAGCCTCATCGTACGCATTCGTATGTAGGCTGTTGCAGCTATCCTGAATGGCCGTGAGCGCCTGCAGAGTGGTGCGGATGTCATTGAAGGCCATCTCTTGCGCATGCAGAGAGCGGCCCGAGGTTTGGATATGGTACTTAAGCTTCTGGCTGCGCTCCGAAGCTTGATAGTACTCTCGCATGGCGATCGCCCAAATCCTCCGAGCCACCCGGCCAATCACATCATATTCTGCGTCCAGTCCATTGCTAAAGAAGAAGGAAAAATTGGGCGCAAAGTCGTCAATCGACATTCCTCTCGCGAGATAGTACTCACAAAACGTAAGACCGTTCGCAAGCGTGAATGCGAGCTGAGTGATGGGGTTCGCACCCGCTTCGGCCATGTGATAGCCGGAGATCGAAACGGAGTAGAAATTCCGAACCGCATGCTCAATAAAGTACTCCTGCATGTCCCCCTGCATCTTGAGCGCAAACTCCGTTGAAAAGATGCATGTGTTTTGCGCTTGGTCTTCTTTCAAGATGTCGGCCTGCACGGTACCCCGAACCCGGGTCAACACATCCCCGCGGATCCGCTCATACACATCGGCCTCCACGGCGCGGTCCCCCGGAATCCCCAGCAATCCGAGCCCCAGGCCGTCATGACTCGGCGGGCGCCCGCCAGGATACTCAGGCAGGGCCTCCCCGCGTTCAGACGCATCCTTGGCCGCCCGCTGACGAACACTTTCCAGCCCGCCCGTTTCAATCAGGTGTCTCTCAACCTGCTGATCGATCGCCGCGTTCAGAAAGAAAGCCAACAGCATCGGTGCGGGCCCGTTAATGGTGAGCGAAACAGAGGTGGCTGGGTCGACGAGGTCAAATCCGGAATACAGGACCTTGGCATCATCCAAGGTGCAGACCGAAACCCCAGAGTTCCCCACTTTTCCATAGATATCTGGCCGGCGATGGGGGTCGCGGCCGTACAACGTGACGCTATCGAAGGCCGTCGATAAACGGGCCGCGGGTTGTCCTTCAGCCAGATAATGAAACCGTCGATTGGTTCGCGCCGGCCCGCCTTCCCCGGCAAACATCCGAGTCGGATCCTCGCTGGTCCTTTGGAACGGAAAGACGCCTGCGGTGAAGGGAAAGCTTCCAGCCAGATTCTCTCGCGCAATAAACCGAAGGATTTCACCCCAATCCTTCGTTTGAGGAATTGCCACCTTCGGGATCTCAGTGCCTGAGAGTGTTTTGAAGTGGTTCTCCACCGAAATCTTACGATCTCGCACCTGATAACTCTGACGATCCGCACGATATGCCTCCGCGCGGCCCGGCCACTCGGCCAATGCGATCCGCCGTTCGGTCGAGATTTCCCTCAAGGCGGCGTTGTACTCATTCCGGAGAGCCTCGACGGTTTTGGCATTCGCCGCGCTGCCCGACAGCCCGTCCAGCTCCATACCAACGGGGGGAGGCTCAGCACCGAAGGCCCCGAGCGCCCGAGCCAGGCCGTCGGCCATAGACGCGCGGCCGGCATCTCGCTCACTTTCTCCGTGA
>NHEP01000060.1 GCA_002171515.1 bacterium TMED88
CGTAGGTTCATAGAGTAGGATCCTGTCATAATCTTAGGAAGTTGTTCTTAAGGGTTGTTGTTGTCTAATAATTATGCAAAGAATAAGTATAGTGATCATTCTTCGTGCCCCTCATTCTTCGTGCCCCGAGTGATATCAATTGGAGGGGCGTGCTTGCAATAAAAACAGCGATTTATGGTTAAGATGCCACCCTACCGAGGGGCGGTAACATGTTCGTGCCCTCTGAGGTGTAGTATGCATGCTAATAGAACAACCCCCTCATATCAAAGATGGAAAAAGAGGTACTGCATAAACGACTTGCCGAGAACGACCAGACCCTGAAGAGCTTGGTTCTTTCAGTGGATAATGGAACTGACAATTTCTTCCCAGCGACAGACCACGATTACATAAAGCTAGGACGCCTCATTGGCAAGAATACACAGCTCATTAGCCTATCAATTGAAATACCATGGGATCAAATCGGTATAGACAACCAAAATCTAAGTCTGAAATATCTTGCCTCCGGGCTGAAAAGAAACAGAAGCATTAAATATATTTCACTGCATAACATAACGTTCCTGGGTAAGTAGAATATAACAAAACTGTTTTCGATTACAGGTCATATCCCTTGACTAACACTCCATACCACTCACCACTGCCAATTTCTGAACATGGATGTTACCAATATAAACCACGGCAACCAAAAGAAAACAAATGCACTCTCTTTCGTGATATATCTTCCTTCTTCCGCAACAATCAAAACATTGAAGCCGTTCGACTAAAGAGATGTTCACTTGATATCAATTCATGGCTGCTCTTCACAAGATGTACTTTGCAGTCACCATCCATCCAAGAAATATGCATCGAAGATACACCCCTGCCTTTCACCAAATTCACTGCCGCGTTGATGGCCTTTGACGGTAATTTAGACAAAGTGACAATAAAAGGGTCACAAATCGGAGACAAACACATCAAGCTTCTGGCCAATTGTTGGATGGTTGATAATACAGCCCCAACAACACTCGATTTGTCGAGAAATACCCTAAGCGAAAGAGCATGCGACCAGCTTTCACGAGTGATGAAAGTAGTGGAAAGTCTTTCCCTTTCGCATTGCCAGTCTATCGGCACACTTGGCGTCTATAGCTTGTTGCTGGGCAATGAATCACTTACAAAAACTTCACCTAGCTCTCTATCCTCATTGAACCTCAGTGCGACAGGTATAGGTGACATTGCCTGTGGCCCATTGTACAAGATGCTAAAGAGCTCTTGTTACACGACGAAAGAGTTGATACTGAATGATAACAACATTAGCAACCGTGGACTTGCAATCCTCTTAACCGGTCTTGGTAGTAACAAGCATCTACAACGTCTGTCTCTCAAGAAAAACAATATAACCAACAAAGGCTGGTCTCACGTATTACCTCTTGTCTGTAATGATTCCTCTATCAACGAAACTTTTGAATCCAACCATACTATTCAGATGGTAGAAGGCCCAAGCAAGACATTCTGGAAGAATAATCTGGGTAAGAAGATTCAACTGCTATTGGGTGTAAATTGCAAAGCAGCAGAAGAAGCCCAACATCATCAAATAGGCACAGGAGAGAAAGGCGCCGCCGCAGAAAAGATCATCCGGTATCATCTACAAGATTTATACAACAGGGACATCAAACACCTCGTCAAAAGAGGAGGAAGTCAAAGTAAACCAGTCTTTTTAGACTGCAGTGATGATCATATATTTCCTTATGTACTTGGTTGGCTAGGAAAACAGGTCAACGAGAGGTACACGGCAATGGTATTGACATCCTTCACTCACATAGTCAAGCACAAGTGCAACGTCTTTGAATTGAAAAGATCCAATCCCCTATACAAGAAGAAAAGAAATACCAGTAAAATTTACACAACTGGGAGATTCCAACCAAAGCGCCCAAAGAAGAAGCGACGTAAAATGTAATATCGAGCTCTGTGATCTATCAACGCAGGATGACTTTTGATATATTATGTGTCAATTCTGTAATATGTTTAACGATTGTTGGTGTACTGTAATTTTGTAATTTATTATTATTAACCAATGTTGTTGCCAATCCCAGATACCCTTTACTACATACCTCCTATCTCCTCCTATCCACCTTTAATAAACATCACATGATACCATATTAATAAGTAGCATCTAGAGAGTATTGCGGCCTATTCAGATACTTTTAAGTTAAAAACTGGTGATTGGCGTCAAAAATTAGTAGCATATATGAAATCCTGGTGCAATTCTACGTCATATACAATGTCGCAATGATTATATTATCATTGATTTGAACAACTTCATATCTAACATTTATTGTTACATCCTGGGGAAATACAAAGAGAGGATACACAGTGGACTACCCCGAACTATACCCCCCCTGGGGTATAAGATTTTGCGCTAGCCTTAGATCAAGGGGGTATAAATCTTGAAATTTGTGATAATATGGCTCAATTTGGGTACTTATTGGGGCATATATGGGTATATTAGGGAGGGGGTATAAGTTCTTGGTGCTAGGCTCACTCGAAAGAGGGGGGTATAGTGATACGCTAGTACGTAGGAATTGTAGATACCGGCACACATATGTTGTTTATTGAGGGCTCTGTAAGGTTACTTATTATCAAATAGACTGATCATACCCATCATAACCGTTCTTACGAGGAACTTAATTTACTACTTCATACCATAATTTCATTCGTTACTATTCGCTTCCTTTAAACTCGACGGCGTAATCTCCACCAACTATCATCCATCAATTGCAAAGTCTAAAGTTTCACAAACATCTTACTTTACTGCCTCAGGAAACACATACGCAACACGAACATATTATGATATATATATTAGACAAAGAACAAACAATGAACAAACATAAGTTTTCTTTGATCAATAACAATCTTACGGCACGCTCTCCACGGATACGACGAGCAAGCTGAATATCCTTAGGCATGATGGTAACACGCTTGGCATGGATGGCGCACAAGTTAGTGTCCTCGAAAAGACCAACAAGATAGGCTTCTGCCGCCTTTTATCAACAAATAAAGAAAGAGGGGGGTTTACAAGGTAACATTTTATCTTTTAAATAAAAAAGCAATAATACACAACAATATACTAACCTCCTGTAGCGCCAACACGGCAGTACTCTGAAATTTGAGATCACTCTTAAAATCCTGGGCAATCTGACGTACCAAACGCTGAAAGGGCGCCTTGCGGATCAATAGGTCGGTACTCTTTTGGTAACGACGGACCTCACGTAATGCAACAGTTCCAGGACGGTAACGGTGGGGCTTCTTGACACCTCCAACATTGGGTGTAGACTTACGTGCACTCTTGGTGGCGAGCTGTTTGCGGGGAGCTTTGCCGCCGGTGGACTTGCGTGCTGTTTGCTTTGTTCTGGCCATTTTGACAACTGAATCGGTGTATAGAAAACAAAAAAAATAGTTTGGTGTAATCTGAGGGGGCACTTAAAATGTAAATGTGAAACGGGGGCACGAAGAAGTTATTTGACTAGGGTGAACAACACAACACAGCATTGTACTTTACAGCCAGCAGCCACAAACATGTACAACTGTCTTCCTTACGAAAGCCGTGAGATTATCTGTAGTTTCCTGGCGCCTCCGGATGTGTACAACCTATGTAGGGCGGATCCAAAATGCTTCCTTTTAAGCCATCTGGATGACACCAGACACCGTGGTGAAGAGATGTTACACCAGACTTTGATGAATGTTCTCCGTCGGAACTTACAGTCGCATGATGGTGAATTCTTAAACTCATTCATCAGCATTTCACGCGGGTTGCCAGTAGGTTCTGTGGCTCTAGGGGGGTCAATTGTTGTCCAGACAGTGCTAGGTGAATTGTGGCCATCAAACACAACACCATACGGAAACAATTATATTACCACAAAAACTTTGAACACCCTCCGACGTATACGGCAGTCCAATATTGCCATATATTGTAACGCGGAAGTTGCCACGTATGTGCGAAGTTGGTTAGTTGCTTCCTTTGACCTAGTGTTGGTTGGATTAGTGGATAGCCCACAAGACCATCAAAGGAGAGCAAACTCTCGAAATGTGGAATTCTACACGAAAGCTCCTGCCAACGGAGATGTTTTTCAAATGAATGACAGCTTATGGGAATTTCAAAGAGATCACTCTATAATCAATAGTATTGACATTAATGGTGCCACATTGCGTATCAGTACAAATACTGGTGTATCGGAATTTGAAAGAGATCCTCCTACAATCAATAGTATTATTGATGGTGACACATTGCATATCAGTACATATACCGGTGTACCTTTGCTCTGGGAAGGGAGGTTGGTCGACCAAAGAGCACATGGTAGATTTAGCGTTGATTTGATAGTTTCACACCCAGGCCGTCCATGCATGGACGTAACAAATGATTTTGAAATGAACATATGCCGGTGCCTTTTCAATGGACATACATTTCTTATACCATCTCCTAATAATACATTCAGACGTCGCACTGATATAAATACAAGATTGGACCCCAGCATGGCATTCTATATTGAGATTGCATTGGCATATATAACAGCTGTTGCAAGAGGATGTAATATCACAATGGCCAATCTACTCAAGGAACAGAATCGTCTATCATTTTTATTCCGTAAACTTGACCTGGAAATACCAGCACACCAAAGAGTTGGCACACTGTTCTCACCCGATTATGACGCTTGTGTATGGTCGGTTAGAGTAAAGACAGGGGTATGGCGCACGAGGAGTGTCGTCATAAAAACAGCTCTACAAAGCCGGGAAATGCACGTCGCTAGTGGCCTCTATCGTCGATACGGACATAGACCGCTTCTCATGCACAATGTTATCATTGGACTACTCTTCTCACGGATCGTTGAATACATATCTCAAGGGATCGTATTGGCAGATTTGCCATGGGAAGCAATTAACACAACCAACAGAAGTATATTGCTGGACATAATCAGAATATTGCCACGCGAGGATAATGCCTGGGACAGTATAGATGGGTGACAATTGATGTATATCCAGAAATTAGAAATACGACACAAATCCGTACCCTCATTGCGTTAGTTCCCGAGAATAAATTTAATTTTAATACCTTCAAGCTCTTTAGGTAAAAAAAAAAACAATAGTATACCTATATACTACAACATTCTATTCTAATCATCCATGGTGGGCCTGTCTTGTGCTTACTCTATTGTGCATTCTCTTGCAATTTCGCATAACATAGGTTCATACATACTAATTTCACAAGATTGATACCTATATGATAGTGAAAGCGAAAATAACACTCTTCTCTCTAGCCCGCGTCAATTCTTAAAAAGTACTCCTTGCCTACCGCTCTATACAGTGCCTTCTGAGCAAATGACAGTTGTTTGTATCTACTAGAGGCTTCTTTTTGAAAGCTCTCTAGCCCTTTAGATGACATTGTCTTCTTGTGTGGCCTTTTATTTGCATAGAGTTGTTTTAATTTAGCATTTTCTTTGCAGCCATTTTCAGTTAACCAATGTAGTAGAAAGTCTTCTATATTGTTGAATACTTTATTGAGACGATGCTCTTCTCTAAGTTGATATTTAAACACCTCCCAGCCGTCGAGACAACCTTTCTTATACTTGTTATTGTTAGTATCCTTTTTTGTCTTGTTCTTTGTTGTGTCATTATTTACCTCGACGGCAGCATTACTTAACATTTGTAGCCCTCCCATTGATGACGGATTCATACTGATAAATTGCTATATTATTATTTTAAATCTCCCACCTCTGGATGATTTCTAATGCGTATGGATGGTATTATATTATATTGTTTGTTAGCTGTGAAGTAAAAAGTAAGTATCACCACGACAGTTGAGTGCTGAGGAGTAAAGAAGGGCATTTTCATTTCGACTTTGTCCATGGGCAAGGATGGCACGCAAGGTATCTGAGCTTAGGCTTGTTATTTTAGGGGGCGTATTCTAGGTATAGGTGGCCCCATCGCCCACGTGGTCCCCACCTTGGTCAAATGGCACGTGTTTTGTACCCGTATATCCCCTAATTATATCCGTAAATAAGCCTATTCACTACCATTTGAGCTCCAAAAGAGTGCCACACTCAACCTGTGCCAACTGCACTGCCCACTAAATAACAAGCCTAATAGGTACTCATCACTATGTAGGTTTTATAGTTAACAAACTCTGCTGCTAATCTAAATGTCCAACATTTTACTCACCCAATGTAATAGGTTCATGCTCTGACGATTACCTTATAGTAACTGATTATCCGAAGTCGAGATCAAGGCACCAACTCTACTTCGTACGTATACAATGTTGAAATGGGCAGAGACACTTCTACTTCTACACCCCAAATACCTTGCGTAGGGTAACTGCTTTGTCTTTTTCTTCACTCTTGATCTCGTCAATATAATCTCGATAGGCCATCAAAGTCGTGTGCGAAATACGTCCCAAGCTGTGGTATTGATCCTCCTTGGCAAACGATCTTCATCTCCTCCATCATTGACATGGCCATCTCCTCCATTGACATGGCCATCTCCTTCATTGACATGGCTATTCTCATCATCATCATCATCAGTCTCTGAGTCAAATTCAACCGGAGCATCCATCAATTGCAATAGACTTGATAATGATACATCTGAGAGACTTATGGACAACTCTGATACGGAATACGCCGGACTTAGAGAACGGCCGAAGAGGTTTCTTCAGACGATTCAGTCTCTTCTTCACTGTCTCCCCTGACAATAATGACAGGGGGTCCATTGGCAAATTCAAATTGGTATCTAACAAATCTCATCACAGGAGGACGGAGAAATCTCAATACTCGATTAGCTTTATCTATCCTTGGTCTTGGGTCAGAGGGTGGATCATCATTATCGGGTGGACGTGGCATTCGTGCCCCCTTTAACTTTAACTTGTCTACTTGGTTTCTTAATAACTCCGATTCCAGACCCTTGATCTTCTGTCGATTTCTTCTATAGATTTGTTAATTCTTGCTTAGATAGTTGTTGTAGTCAGTGTTGAGATCATTTCAATGAATGCCTATATCTTATCCTGCCCAGCATGGTAGTAGGAGAGCATTGTAGGTAATGTAGATTAATGTTGAACAAAAAGATACAAGATACCATACGGTATCTTTTATTGTTAATCAGAGTATAGGTAGGCATTGATATTGAGAGAGTGTTGTTAATCGACAGAATTGTTATAAGCCAGATGATGATGTTAAATTGATAGAAAGCGCATATGAATTGTGTTTACAGTGTGTAAGTTATTCAGAGGTGAACTGGTACGGTAATGACTAGATTTAATCTGAAACAAACTAGTTAAGGTAGAGTACTATATCTTTTCTTCCAAATAAGATAAACAGATACACGATCAATTACCATCATCATCCCTACACACTCTTTTAAATCACAACAAAACATACAGCTACAGCTTCCTTCGCTTTTTGTTCGTATTCTGGATATCCTGCATTGTACGCCTTTTCTTGTGTTTTGGTTTCTTCTTCTCCTGTGCTAATTTGTCAAAGCCAGCCGCCTCCCATGCCTTGCTACGATGCCATACCATCAATTGACTTTGATTCTCCATACCATCAGCGTGGATTGGCTTATACCCCTGGAAAAAAGAGTCGGTATACTTGTTCTTCCTTAGTCTCACCATGTACTCCAACGAATAGCGTTCAGGGTCGTCTTTTCTGATAGCCAAACGTATATGCTCTCGATACTTCACACGTGACAGAGCAACATAGAGTCCCTCCCAAGACATCCTTAACAATGGAATTGGATGTTGTGATGCAAATATTATCAACCTCCGTATTGTCCTCCCCTTTGAATTTCAACATGGAAACAAGTTCAGCTATGCTGCATCAATCAAATGTTGAAGAAAGACAAAATAACAACTCACCTGAGCTTTGTATATGGTCACAGCAAATGCTGGCTCGAGGGGGAAGAGATCCTTCATCGGACACGTCGATTCACTAAAACCATATTCCCATGACCCTGCGATAGTTTCATCCTTCCACTTTCTGTTGAGCTCGCTGCCCCACTGGGAAGAGATTTGGATAACAACACGGCCGTCATTCACCAGTGAACCATGAGTCCATTCCTTTCTCTTCTTTCTGTTTTCCTTCTTCTTGTCATTGGAGTCTCCGTCAAAGTCAGCAAACAGTTCAACATTTATGGCAGAAGGAGGCTTATCAAGTGTCATTACAAGAGAGTCGGCGTTCTTGAACTCGTCTTGAAACATCTCATCCTCCTCTTCTGTGTAAAACGAAAGAGAATGATACTTGATCTCAACACCGTTGGCGATACCGATATCAGTATTGATGTTCTTGGTTATATAACCAGCTGCTCCGGGGACAAACATCTCATAAAAGCAGTCTTCTTGCATTGCCATTTCTCTTCGGAAAAGATCTCTTGGCTTACCTTTCCATTTCTTATCGTCCCGTTTCCTAAACCATCGCACAACCTTCGTATTGTATTTTGACGCCCAACGCTTGGCTTGCAAGGCATTCAACTCATGCCTCTCGGCATTTCCAGTCACAACCATCGTCGCAAACGTAAACTCACCATTTGTGGTATCCATATCATCCTCAGACAAGTTCTTGTACATCCTCAAATGCCGTGGATGAAGCCTCCCCTCGGAGCTCATCTTCTGTAGCAATGCCGTATGTTCGGGATCCTTGGAACGATGTTGCTCAGTCAGTTTAATAAACTTGGCTCTCTCAAATATGAGAACACCTGCTGTTTTGAGATCAACACCCTTCTTTGAATCCAAATGACCCGAAAGGAAAGATTCGATGTCTTCGTCATCATCAGCTGAGCTAACCTCCTTTTTACACACGGCTTCTTCGTGTTTCATTGCCGCGCCTGCTAACGAATTGTCCCCCACAGGAGGTAGTTGATCAAAGTCACCGAGCAGCACGACTGCACGACCACCGAACAGCTTGCCACTATCCGGATACAAATCCATCAATCTGGCGTTCAAATACGCAAGCATGTACGGCTTAACCGTTGATATCTCATCAACAATGATGGTTGACACCTTATCAAGAGGATACCTGTCAATAAACTTCCTACGCTTGTCATCGTTCCAAGAGATTATGCGTTTCTTCTTTGATTCCTCAATACTATCTCCTGAATCAAAGACCGGGATATCAAACAAATCAATCAACGAAGACCCATCGATATTGACCGCGGCACCACCAACAAAAGCAGTCTTCACTAGTCTTCCAACGTCCATACACTTCGACATACCATTGAATGTTTCAACTAACTTGGACTTTCCATTACCAGGCCCTCCGCATACCAAGAGATATGGTGCCTCATAATCGTCATCTTCTGATCCACCTTCATACATTGCAGTGAAATGATCCCGAAGTAGTTTCACAGCCTCGTCCTTATCATGTGACAAACCTTGTTTCTCCAAATAGTTATCAACTTTCTCTGCAACTCTTCGAGGCACTGGACAACACTTCCGAATATCGGGCTTATTGACAAGAGTAGGCTTGGCCTTCTTCAGACTCCTATACCAGTCTTTATTTAATGCTATTCGTGGGAGTTTCAGATTCAACCCCGCCTTATGCTGATATTCTAAAGCACCAGGTGCGCAATTCTTCAGAATATCCACACACTCTTTCTTGTGGAAGTTGATTTGCTTATTCTTCTTCTCCTGACCTTCACTTAGCTCAGTAAACTGATATTCATATTCGACTACATTTGCATGGTTTTCCATGGCTTTTGTTTTGTAAGCGCGAGCCATCTCTTTCTGTTGATCTGACCATACAGTTCGATCCCTTCCACGAAACTCTGCCAGCATTATGCGCTTAGAAGTGTTCACCTTCCAGCCATGTATGTATCTCTCCATGAGCTCTAGTCTAGAATGGTCAATGGCTTGATCACTGCATCTCAAGCTCGACTCAAACTTAAGGAAATCCTCCCACCTGTATGTGTCTTCGTTATCCTGCCCCGACTCGTAAAACTCAGTCTCAGGTCGAAACATAGTCAAGTAATGAAATGCAAACTTGTCTGCCCTCTCCTTCCAATGTTTTGTTTTCGATGGATCTCCTAATGGCTTCTTGCCTGGAGGCGCTGGCAATTTGCAGAAGAACTTTGGCGTACACTGTTTGGATCTTAGAATTTGACAATACTTTGACCCAATCTTTTCTTCGAGACCACTGCCGAACTGATACTTCTTATTCGGTTTTCTTCCTGGCATAGCCTCGTCTTCGTCTTGCTCTTTGTTAAAGACCACCTTTACAAGAGCACTATACTCCAACCGATTCAGATTCTTCAACTCAGGTCCTCGATAGCGATACAGCTCTGGATATGACACATTGTGAAAATTCCCTTCACCCATGTTGTATATTTTAGCAGTACCATACGCCCCTTTCTCGTGTATCAAATCAAACTTTTCACAACAGTCATCTTCAAATGTGTCTTCTATACTCTCGTCATCAGAACTAAGCTCATCATAACTATATTCATCAGAACTAAACTCTGCTTCATTCTCGCGAGAACGCTTACGTCCCTTCCGAGCATTCTCGCGATCCTTCTTTCGATCTTTCTCTTGGTCTTTCGTTCTTGGTTCAACCTTTTGGTGTAGACCGTGTACGATTGTATCCAAGACGAAGTTCTTGTACCCCTTGGCATCGTAGAAAGAGAAGATCTCATCTGTAATCCTTGCATCCAGGTCAAACAAGGCACCAGCAGCTTGGGTATCTGATACCTCCATCAGCGAATTCATCTTGTTAAGCGTCTTGTGCAATGTGTGCTGCACGGTTCGTTTGTCTGTGCCAGCGTCTTCTGCAACACTAAGATACGTCATAGCTTTGCTTTGGGCCTCTACAATCAATGGCAGTGCATCAATAATCTCCACTCCATTCTTGTTGATGTATGGTCCAATATAGAACAGGGCACCTCTACTTTGCTCTTTTGACCCTAAGAACAGCAAGTTTGTGTTGCAACCAAGCAATGCAGTAAGGAGGGGGTTGTAATCAACTACAAGCCCATTTCTACCTTGAACAGCAGTTGATATTTTTTCATATATCTTTTGGAGTGTAGTGGTATCATCGACTGCTTGAAGAGCCTTCATGGTGGAGTATAGTTTTGGCATGAACAAAGTATAGTAGACTCTACTATTGTCGTCTTGACTCTTGTGACGAAGTAAGTGAATCGTCTCGGCTGAATCCTTACTAGTAGCCTCGAACTCATGTCGCCTCTCAAAGATATCTTCTCTAACCTGCTCATACAAGATCACATTTACATTCTTTGACTTGGCAAACAAATCCATTTCCAACTCATCACCACCAAGCTCTTCATCTTGAATGAGCTGGGCATATCGCTCTGTTGGAGAATGATTCTCAACACTAGGTGTCTTGGTAGTACTCAAACGTCGAATGACTTCCTTCTCCAATGTTGAAGCTTCGTTATTAGATGGTACGAATGCTCGATGTGAATGATCTTTTAGATATTTCATCAAGTCAAGTTTCATACCTCGAAGGGTAAGCTGAGATGATTTGATCGGGTTGGATGGTTTGCTAGCACCCACGATGACCAAGCCTTGCATAAGGTTGTGGAATAGGTTATTATTATCTTGCACAAAGTCGTACGAGTCGACTTGACTTGACAGCCACATCTTATGGTGCTCTTCAAACCCATCACAGCTTGACTTGTGTCTAGTAACTGTTTCAAACCAACTCCAAGGCCACTCGTATCGAAGTAGCTTGTAGTGCTCGTTGTGATAATATAAGTGAATAGTTGGTTTGCTGTCGTCTCCAACGCGGACACCATATTGGAGGTCATTCTTCTTGTTTATATATTCACTCTTCCTTCCATATGTGTGGTGGATTGCAACATTCACGTCATACTTCTTTGCAAATAGATAGTACTCAAGACATCCACCTCGCTTACATTTATATGGTGTATCATCACGCATTTCTTTCAGATATTCTTGGATGTCAAACTCCATATGTTGGATGTTATCCCTTGCATTCATCTGTTCTTCTGCTAGATCTTTCAAGGTGGTAGCATCAGCTGAGTCAACTTCAATATCAACGTCGGCCTTAATAGCTTCGTCTTCGTGTAACTCAAGATACTTCATCAACTCTGCACGCAATGATTTTGTTGTCATCCCCTCGGCTATACTCGGCCGTGCTCTTTTCAAGCCCTTTAGTAGCACACGAAAGAGGCAATTCTCATCCATAGGTGGATCATAGAGTACCCCATCATCGTCAGATCGAGGCTTCATCTGTTGGTACAACTTTTGAAGGTTTTCTTCTCTCACTCTCGTGGTATCCTCTGATGAAGATAGAGGTTTTAGCGGTTCTTCTTTTGGTCTCTTCATTTCCCAAACGATTGTTCGTGGATCTGATGATGATAAAGGAAACAGATTCTGACTCGAAGACCTTTCTTTGTCAAACTTATGAAGTGGAGTTATAGTTTCTGATGGTGGATTCTTGTAAGCATATTTCAATTTCTTGTCTTTCTTCTCTTCTTCCTTCTCTTCTTCCTTCTCTTCATCTGCCTCGAGAATAACTGGCAACGTCTCCTTCCTCAGCCCACTTGGCTTACATAATCGGCATCCAGTGTATCCCATTGTACCTTTATAACATGTGAATGTATGCTCATGGATACCAAACTTACATAAAGTTTTGCATACATGACACTTAAACCTTGACATGTCTAAAGGATCGGGAGATATCTGCATAGCCTGTGGCGGCAGTGTTCTATATGTTGGCTTGGTGTCATCTTCATACGAACAGAGCTTATCCGTTTCCTTCTTTGCCAAGTCAGCAACGTGCTGCTCTCTGGTAAGTGAAGCAGAATAAATGGACTCCAATATAGAGCCGACTCTTTCGCATAACTCAGGTATATCTGCCATCAGCTCGAGGAAATCTGGAGAGATGCCTCCCCATAACACAACATGAAAGTGAAGTGAGCCTCTCCCAGTTGTTTCGGTCTTTCCAAAGTAGGCTATATTTTTACCAAGGATCCCGATGGAATTATCAACCCAAATAGATGGTGTCCTTCGCGAGGATGGACTCCTCCCTCCAATTAGTATCGTCAGCACATCCTCGACGAACTTTTTATAAACCAAGGCAGCACCGACTGGATTCTCAGTGAGACGTGCATACTTTTCTCGGTACGTCTTGGGTATAGGGATATGTCCCTGACCGACACCAAAGCCATTCCTCAACGCCTCGTATGCCTCACCTGACACTTGGCTTGGAAATTCTTTATTATCTGAGCTAGGAGTAACGAGTCTGATAGAAGAAGCACTATTGACGTCATCGATTGCAAACGTGAGGAAAGTTGGTGCACAGCCAAATCTTCTCCCAAGAGCCAAGATTTCACCTTTGCTTTGATCCCTCTCCACCGCACCAAATGTTACACTTCTACCAACACTTGTGAGCATCGGAGCAATCTTTCTCATCACGTACTTCCCGTCTGGACTATGAGGTTTGGCTACTGCCTTCTGCAGTTTAGCTTGAAATTCGGGAGATGTGTATTCCTTGACAAAGTCATCAAACTTCTCTCTGTCTTGTGTCTTAGCATGCACTGCTCGGACAACATCATGCCTTTGCATCTGATTAAATAAGTAAAATATAAGAGCCGCACATGATGCTGCTGCACAAGTAAACTGCCTGAGAAGATGCTTCCGTTGCTTGGGAGTTAGACGTGGAGCCCTTGTGTGGTCAACATCATATCCAGTCCCCAACAAGAATACATCAGGAAAAGCCTTGACTAGACCCTCGTCGCCCGTGAGAAACTCATTCTTCGGCTCCTCTTGTCTATGTGATTTAGCCATTTTCTCCTGAGTGACGGCTTCTTTGTATTTTGTCTGGCTCACTTTTACACCAACTTGTTGATCTTTACTGACTTTCAATGTGTTGGCACAATCAACTATAAACCTATGGTCGTGATCCGCGCGATTGCCGTGTGGGGTCTTTTCTGAATCAGTAAGATATACATGTTTCATTGGGAAGTCATCGCCATCCGATTCACCTTCGTCATCATCCAGCATGTTAACGTCGGAGGTTGTTCTTGCACGAATACCTGCATAGTCATCTCTTGCAATGTTCACTTGCCTCTCGAGGTCCTCACTATAAGTTTGCTCCGCTTTCTTAATAAGCTCATTATTGCAGTCATCCATAGTTCGATTGAATTCACTGAAAGGAGGTATCTCTTGTAACTCTTTGTCGCCTTTGTACCACTTATTAATACGCTCCAATACTTTTAGCCATTGATAAATAACAAGTGCACGACCTTTAACATTTGCAGAACCGATTGCCTTTGCTACCAAACGATCATATTCCCCTTTGTGACATACAAATTGGAGCTGAATGTCACCATTTATACTCTCTGGGGTCAATAGATTTTGCACGACCCGTGGACTGTTGTGGTCAAACACAATCCCACAGCCCTTTATAGTAGAATGATGGTTATACTGTACACTCTTCTTAGCTTCATCGCCGTTGTTGGCACCAGAATTGCTCTCGATCTTGACGATATGGATACAGTGTCTGACTTTTGATATGATATGACGCTCTCGAGGAGTCAAAGGTGTCAGTCCACACGTGTGACGCGAAGTGACGTTTTTTTGATAGACTATCCCAATTCGTCTATAGTTACCAAGATCCACACCACTTGCAATAGACAACTCTGGGATCATGGGCTTGGGTTTTCCAGTCTTCTTGTCTTTATTGGTAATACTCCAATAACAATCGCTACACACCTTGGCCTTGAATCCAACCTTCTTATTATCATTTTTATACTCTTCAACAAATTCAGGATGCAGATGAAAAAACTTTACTCGTTTGTCGTGTTGTCTCGTACACAATTTCTTTCCGTTCATACCAGGTGGACAACAAAACCCTCCACAGGGTTTATACTCGAACAAGCAATCGTCATAACCACGACTCCCCTCCACCTTGCTACGCTCTTGGCACAAGTTTTCGACTAGCTTGTCATCCTGTGGCCAAACCGAATAGGCTTTATGTGTCTGAAATTTAGCTGTATTACCATCGTTGTCCACTGGTAGCTCTAGAGGGTTCTGATCATCTACTTGCATTCTATCTACATGCTCTCCCCATTGCTCATTATCCAACTTGAGTATGTCCAGATCATTCAGGTCAACATACTGATATTGACGCTCATCACAATCGAAGTCTCGTGATCCACAGCTTGCACAAGTGCAGAGTGGTGCATCAATGGATTTGTCATTGAACTTTTCCTTACCCCAAGAAACGCCTCTACCTTGTGCCTCGAGGAATGTTGCCCCCAACTCGTGTTGTTTCTCAGGTGTCATTCGCTGATGCTCTTGAATCTGCGTTATTCTACCCATACAGTATTCTCGAAGGATGGCTCTGATCTTAGCATCATCCC
>NHEP01000061.1 GCA_002171515.1 bacterium TMED88
CTCGCTCTATGACGCGCTCGCCCTCGGGCTCGACCCCCAAACCATCGAGGGCACGCCCTGGTGGATTCAAGAACGGGCTTACACTTCGCCGATCTGGTACAACGCGCCCGGTCTTCCAGCGATCGCTCAACGATTGAACCCCCGCGAGGCTCTGCGGGACGACTAAGCCACGGCAATCTTTGAAGGCGATTACTCTTCGCCTCAGGCCGTCAAGAAGGCATCTCCCAGCACACTTTTTCCATCAAGGCTGCGAACCGGGCGAGCCACCTCATGAAGAAGTGATCGACTCGACACCACCCGCCCCACATGAGGCCGAGTCAGCAGCTCAAGCGCCGCCTCAATCATCACCTCCATGGGTTCGGTGAGATCCGGGCGACGTTCAGCAATGCTCTTGACCCACCCGTCGATGGCGGGCGTCAGGACAATTGAAACCGGAGCCAAACAGTTGACGAAAACGCCATCCACGGCGACCTCGGCCGCTAAGCCCTCCGTATATCGAGCCAGGGCTGCCTTGCTCGCCCCGTAGGCCACAATGGCATGCGCGGCCTCGGGACGGTCTGGATACGGAACCGCTGGCTGTACGGCCGAGTCGCTTCCCAGATTCAAGATCCAACCCAACCCTCGAGAACGCATACCGGGCAGCACCTGTTGAGACAGGTCCACCGGTGCTTGAAGATTGACTTCAAACATTTTCTGGCGTTGCGGGGTGGCCACCTGGCTCGGCATTCCCCAACACCCCATGGCGGCATTGTTAATCAACAGATCGAGCGGGCCAAAGAAGGCCTCGGCCTGCTCGATTAATCCAATACGCCCGGACGGATCGCTCAGATCCGCCGCCAAGGCCGCTGCCTGACCTCCCGCCGACCGAATGCCCTCAACCGCTTCAGCCAGCGTGCCTGGCAGCCTTCCGTGCTGGCCCATCCGGGAGGCCAGAAGAACCACGGAGGCCCCCTCAGCGGCCAAGCGACGGGCCAAGCTCAGCCCAATTCCACGACTGGCCCCGGTCACCAGGGCGACTCGTCCCTCGCACTCTTTCACCTCAATCCTCCTCTATTCGATCGGCTGTGCGGCTTCGAGCCTATCCTACTCCCGGTCAAACCGGGTGGCCCTGCCTTGCCCGCCGCGGTGATCCGCTGGACTATCTTGAAGCCATGGATCTGGACTCAACCGAACTTCTCAAAAAAGCTCATTCCCTTGTCCCGCTTCTGAAGGAACACGCGCCTTCTGCAGAGCAGAAAAGAAAACCCTCCGATGAAGTGATCGAGGCCCTTCGCGAATCCGGTATTTTTGAGATGATGGTCCCCCGGGCGTACGGCGGCCTGGAACTTGATCTCGACTGTTTCCTGGAGGTGGGACTCACCCTCGCGGAGGGTGACGCCTCGATGTCCTGGGTGGCCACTTTTTACATCGAGCACAATTGGATGCTCTGCCAATTCCCCGAAGCCTTTCAGCGTGAACTCTTCGCAGATCGAACACACGTCCTCGCGCCCGCAAGCCTAGCTCCTGGCGGACGGGTTCAGCCCGCGGAGAACGGCTACCGACTTTCGGGGCAATGGTCGTGGAATACCGGCATCGTCCACGCCGACTGGGTGATGCTCGGGGTCATGATGAAAACCCCCGACGCAAAGTCCCCGGATGTCCGGCTCTTCGCTGTCCCGAAATCCCAAGTTGAGGTGTTGGATACCTGGCGAACCGACGGCATGGCGGCCACGGGAAGTCATGATATCCGGGTCAACGACGTCTTCGTTCCCGCAGAGCGAACCGTCAATGTGACCGCCATGGCAACGGGAAAAGCGGACGGAGCCCGCCTGCATTCCGGTCCGCTTTATCGAACACCCATGATTCCGATTTTGGCCCTCGCGGCCTCCATGCCGGCAGTGGGCCAAGCTCGCGCTGCTGTACGCCAACAGCAGGAACAGATGACGAACCGCCGGCTCTATGGCGCCCCAGGCTTCAGCCAATCTGACAAGCCAGCCTCCCAGATCCGCTTAGCGCGCGCGGATCTGCAGGTCCGTCAATCCGAACTGCTCATGCGGGACGTGGTCCGGGAAGTGATGGCGGTTCGTCAAGGCGCCACCCTCGCGCAGCGAGCCCGCTGGACGGGTAGCCTCGCCCTCGCAGTCGATCAGAGTAAACGGGCTCTGCAGTCGCTATCTGAAGCGGCCGGGGCCAGCGCGCACTTTCTTGACCATCCGCTCCAGCGAGCTCTGCGCGACGTCAATATGATGGCCACCCACGTCATCTTCGACCTTGACCAACGCCTCGAAATTCATGGCCGTGCACTGCTCGGACTGGAACCGAGCGGCCTACTCTAATTTGGATCCTTGAAGCCGGTCCCCTGAGACCCACCCGGAGCCGTTTTGCAATTTTACATTGCCGTTGCCTATCAAGAGCCCGACCATCTTGTTCGCATTGCGAAGGCCGCGGAGGCGGCGGGGTTCGGTGGGCTCGTCCTATCCGACCATCTCATTTACCCCCAGCCACTCAAAACGCCCTACCCCTACACCCGAGACGGACAACCCCGCTGGACCGCGGAGACGCCCTGGCCAGACCCCTTCGTCGCAATCGGAGCCATGGCCGCCGTCACGTCTCGAATCCGTTTTCTGACAAGCATCATGGTGCTTCCACTCAGACACCCTGTCCTCGCAGCAAAAACCATCGCGACCGCGGCGGTTCTCTCCCAGGGGCGACTGACTCTGGGCGTCGGCGCCGGGTGGATGAAGGAAGAATTCGACGCCATAGGTCAGCCTTTCGAGGGACGCGGTAGGCGGATGCTGGAGTCCATTGAGATCATGCGGGCCTTATGGACAGGAGGGCCCGTGTCACACCAAGGCCCCCACTATGCCTTCGACCAGATCACGATGTCGCCTCGGCCTCCCGGGCCCATCCGAATCTACGGCGGAGGCCGTTCGAAAACCGCTTTGGCGCGCGTCGCCAAGCACCTTGACGGCTGGGCCTCTGAGATCCAAACCCTTCAGGAAGTCAAGGAGACAGCGGAATACATCCACGCCCTGCGTCACGGGACAGAGCGCGAGGGTGAGCCACTCGGTTTGTGCGTCGCGGCCCGGGACTGCCTTCGTCTCGAGCAGTATCAAGAGGCTGCCGGAATGGGTGTAAGCGAACTCGTAACGGTCCCTTGGTTGTTCTACGGAGATGAGAGCCAACCTCTCGAGAAAAAATGTGAGGGGATCCAACGATTTGGAGAAGAGGTCCTGCTTCCCGTTCAGACAGCTCTTCGCCGCTCAGGCAAGACGAGTGCCTTCTGAACCGGTATCTTTCCGGCATCGCCCCCGGAATTCGAGGAGTCCACGACGATGAGTTCAGAAAATCTCGCCATGATTGCGTCCCGCAATTCCTGGAAAGCCGTTCAGGCAAAGGACAAGCAGGCCTGGCTTGACCTGATGGCTGAAGACGTCTGCCTCGAAGACCCGATCGGCGTCGCGCTGACCAACCCGGACGGCAAGGGAGTTCGGGGTAAAGAAGCGGTGAGCGCCTTCTACGACAAGAACATGGCGCCCGCCACAATTCAGGTGGAGGCCCACGAATCGCATCCCTCTTCGGCGACCAATGAAGCCGGTCACGTTTTGACTCTGACGACGACGCTCCCGAATGGAGTCGTGAGTCGTGTTCGTGGGGTCTTCACCTATCGGACCAATGACGCAGGCAAAATCACCAACCTGCGCGGGTACTGGACGATGGAAGCGATGGAGTTTCAACAACCCGACGAAAACGCGGGCTAGGACCTTCCGTCAGGCCGGCTCCTCCTGCATCCCCAGAGCGCTCAGCGCATGAGCCCGGGCGCCCTTGTAGTCCGCTTTGCCATTCGGGGCTCGGAACATCTTTTCCGTATCAATCACTCGCTTGGGCACTTTGTATCCGGCGAGCAGTCCCCGGACATGCTCCCGAAGGGCTTCTTCGTCGGCGACTGAACCGGGAGCCGGTTCCACGACGGCGGTGACCGCGGTGCCCCATTTCTCGTCGGGCACACCCACCACCAGAGCGTCCTCAACGGAAGCGTGGGTTTTCAACGCTTCCTCGACCTCTTCGGGGTAGACCTTTTCCCCGGCCGTGTTGATGCAAGCGCTCCCCCGGCCGAGCAGAGTCAACGTGCCGTCGGCCTCCACGATGCACCAATCGCCGGGAATCGAGTACCGAACGCCCGCGATGGTCGGAAAAGTTTTCGCCGTCTTCTCCGAATCCTTGTAGTACCCAAGCGGAATCGGGCCACGGCGCGCAATAAATCCCCGCTCGCCACTTCCGGGCTCGACTTCCGTGTGATCTTCCGTAAAAACCTTGCAGTCTTCTCCGATCATAAACTTTGCCGTCTTGGTTCCAGACGCTTTGCTGGTCACACTCGATCCAAATCCGACGGCCTCACTTGAACCGAACATATCGGCCAACATCAGATCAGGGAGATGGCCGATGAGCAATTCTTTCACGTCACGGCTGAACATCACCCCAGAGGAGATCATCACCTTCATTTCGGGCAAAGCCCACCGCTCGGGATGAGCATCTAAAGCGTTTAGCATCGGCTTTGCAAACGCATCTCCCACAATGACGGCTGAGTTGGCCCGACTCGACTCTGCAACGCTCCAGAACTCTTCCGCATCAAAACCATTGCCCTCAAGCAAGACAATGCAGCCGCCTCCGGAAAGTGTCCCGATTGCGGTCAACAGGCCCGTTCCATGCATGAGCGGACAAGCCGTAATCTGTCGCGCGACTGAACCCGCCCCCACCACATTGGCCACATGCTGCTCGGGTGAAGCGGGCTTCTCCCCGGCATTGGCCGGCGCATTGCCGCCCGCGCCCAGGGCGCCCCATAAATCCTCGGCACGCCACATCACGCCCTTGGGCATACCGGTTGTCCCGCCGGTGTAAATAAAGAGAAGGTCGTCATCAGAACGATCGATCTTGAGCGGCTCACCGTCGCCCTCATTGATCAATGCTTCATAGGATTCAGCCCACTCCGGAGCCTCCCCGCCCACCTGCAGCCAGACCTTCACCCCTTCGGCCTTGTGGCGGATCTGAGCCACCCGATCCGCAAATTCCTCACTAAAAACGACGACACTCGCGTCCGAGTTTTCCAAAATGTAAACCAGTTCGTCGTCGAGATAGCGATAATTCACATTCACGTGAACGGCGCGTGCCTTGAAACACGCCGCCAGCGCTTCCATGTAGGCCGGGCGGTTTCGCATGTAAAAACCGACCTTATCGCCTTCCGCCATCCCCCGTGCCCGGAGGGCGCGTGCAAGATTGTTGCTCCGCCGCGCAAACTCGTTCCAGGGCACCACAGTCTCGCCGTGAATGACGGCGGGGGCGTCCGCCGGAAAACCCGCATCGATGCCGTCGAGAATGTCTCCAAAATTCCAGTTCACGGGGTCGTACTCCTCTTTTTGCCAAATCGAGCGCGCAATCATAGCGGAGGTCCATCCCGCTTCCGGGGCCCAAGAACTGCGCGCCTCCCCCAGGCGTCGATCGAGTTGATACCCTCACGGCTCGCATTTCTCCCGCCGTATTTTGAACCGGCAACCAGCAGGAGTGGCCATGTTGCCCGAAAGTTCCACGATTCAGACGCAGCTCGACGACGACGGGGTCTTGGTCTTGACCCTGAACCGCCCCGAGCGAAAAAACGCATTCAATGACGAGCAATGGGATACGACCGCTGACACCCTGCGCCAGGCCAACGAAGACCCCCGCGTCGCGGTCGTCGTACTCACTGGATCTGGGGGGAACTTTTCCTCCGGTGTCGACCTCAGCTCCTTTCAGGCCAATCCCGAACCGCGTTCCGACGGATTCGAAAGCGCTTTCCACGCCTTCGTGCCTGCACTCTTTGCTTTCGAGAAGCCTTTGATCGCAGCGGTCCAAGGCGTCGCGATCGGCGGTGGGGCGACCATTCCGATGGCCTGCGACTTCGTCTATGCAGGAGAGAGCCTCCGAATGAGGCTGCCCTTCGCGAATCTCGGGCTCGTCCCGGAGATCGGCAGCAGCTACACCCTTCAGGCCGCAATCGGACGCCAGCGGGCTGCCGAGCTGATGCTTTCGGCCGAGTGGATCGATGCCGCCCGCGCGCTGGAGATGGGGCTCGTCGCTCGAGTGCTTCCCGACGAGCAGCTTCATGCGGAAACCTTGTCAAAAGCCCGAGAAATCGCCCAATGGCCAATTTCCGCTCTGCGCGCCATTAAGCAAACATTGCGGACAGCAGATCAGGCGGGGATCGAAGCGGCCATCCGCGTCGAAAACGAAGCCATGGGGCGGCTGGCGGGCTCTCCCGAAAACATTGAAGCGGTCACGGCCTTCATGCAAAAGCGTAAGCCCGACTTCAAACAGTTTCGAACAAAAGGGCGTACTTGATCTGCCCTCCCTTTTCAGGTCACGCGTACCCTGTATTGACGAAAAGAGACCGCCATGACCGACCGACACGAACATCAGTTGGCCCGCTGGGCCAAAAAAGGCAAACCGGGCAGCGAGCCCGTTCAAGCGGCGACCGTCGTTCTGCTTCGCGATGGGGATGAGGGCCTCGAGACCCTCATGCTCAAACGAAACTCAAAGATTGCCTTTGGGGGGATGTGGGTCTTTCCTGGGGGGCGCGTCGATGACGCCGATGCCGACCCCGAGGCGCCTGAGGACGAAGTGGCGACGGCGCGTCGCACCGCCGTCCGAGAAGCGGCCGAAGAAGCGGGTGTTGTCCTCCCGCTCGAGAGTCTCGTGGCCTATTCCCATTGGACTCCACCGCCCATCACGCCCCGCCGGTTCCTCACCTGGTTCTTTATGGCCCCTTGCCCGAATGCGGAAATCGAGATCGACGGAGGCGAGATCCACGAACATGCGTGGATGACGCCTTCCCGGGCCTTGGCCCAGCGGGATGGAGGCGAGATTGAACTCGCGCCCCCGACCTGGGTGACCCTCTGGGCTCTGAGTCGGTATGACTCGGTCCAGCAGGCGATCGAGAGCGCCCAGGGCATTGTTCCGGAGCGGTTTGAGACCCGGATTGCCGTGGAGCCAGCCGGGCCGACTGCGATGTGGCACGGGGATGCGGGCTGGGCGAGCGGCGATGCCGAGGCGCCCGGAGACCGGCACCGCCTCTGCATGCACTCGGGGGGATGGCGTTACGAACGCACGGATAGAATTGACTGAGACCGACCCTGCTCGACGAGGGCGTGCTTGGGCCCCAATGTTGAAAACGATTTTCATTTTCGTATACTCCCAATTCAGGCCGTGGGGCCACTTAAGGGAGGCAATATGGACAGCAACCGCTGCGGAAGAATGGAAATTTTGGCCCGGGACGGGGAGAACAAGCTCGCACGCTGCTCCTGCGGATCGCTTCATCTGGCCCTCCCCTATGCGACGCTTCACTTCACAGAAAGCCAGCTGATCGCACTGAGCCGGTTAGTGAATGCTGGCCTTGAGGCCATCCATCGCCAAGCCAGCGCCTCTTCGAGCGAGTTCAGTCCGGCCACTTCCGCCGATCGCGGGCCCCTCCAGTGAGCGCCGAAGGCTTGGCCGGACCGGCCCAGAACTGGTTTGACGAGGGCCCGGTGGAGCACTGGCAGTTGCCCAGCAACTGGGCCCAGCACCTGCTTCAAGAGGCGCATCGCCGGCGCCTCGTGATTCAAGGCTTACAACGGGACGCCCAGGGAACCCTTGTCGAGGTGGCGCCCGAGAGCTTGCTTAAAGCTGCGGCTCCGATCACGCGAATCCGCCAGCACCTCTCTTCCTCGGGACTGCTGACGACAGTGAGTTTTTGCCGCGGCCCCGAAACCGTCGGCCTGTGGTTTTCGCCGGCCGAGCGAGAGCCCTCCGGCGAGCCGGCCTGGCGGCTGCTGCTTCTCGAAACGCTTGTGCTGGTCTCTGGGCAGCGGCCACTCGCGGGCTAATTGTTTGGGCTGAGGGCCTGGCACCCGCCGCATCCGACACGAGGGCCGCAGCGCCCCGTAAAAAGACTGACAGGCAGGCCGAAGCCCGTGATACCTTCGGCCGGGTTGCGGGGCGCTTGGAGGCGCCCGGATCCACTTGATCTGACCTGGAGACCAGCCTGACAGCCCAAAACATCCGCGTGGGCCTCGCCGCGGGCTTACTTCTCAGTCTGACCGCCTTATCGGTCGGAATAGGGACCCTCAGCGCAGAGATCGGTCAAACCTGGTCCGGGATTCCCATTTTTCGAGCCGGCGACGTCGGCCCTCGGGTCTTGGCCTCGCCGGAGGCCTACCCCGCGCTCCGCCTCGCCCGTCCTCAGACCCAAGTGACCGCGATTGACGGAATTCCAATGGGCGACGGAGCGTCGATTCATGACTACATCCGGGCCCAGGCGCCTGGACACACGGCCCAATTTCAGTTCCGGCAGTGGGACGGCCAGCAATTCACGAGATCGATCACCCTCACCCGGTTCACGGCCGACGATGCTTTGATGATCTACGGGCCCTTGATGCTTCTCGGCCTCCTCTTTTTGCTGACCACCGCGACCCCGGCCCTTGCCCGACCGGAATATCCCGCTGCCCCGGCCGCGGCCATCATGGGCATGGGCTTGGCGAGTAATTTCACCTTTCTTCTGCCCGACTATCTGATCGGACACCGCGTGGCCCCCTACTCCTACATCTTCGGAGTTATGGGGCTGGGCGGACTGATTCATATGGGGCTCACTTTTCCGAGGCTTCGCCCTCCTTTCAAAAATGCTCCCCGCATCACACTGGCGGCGCTCTACGGATCGCTCGCCCTCTTCTGGATCGGCTTTGCGAGCAGCGTCGGCAGCAATATGCGGATGGTTCAAGCTTTTGAAAACAGCGAGGTGGCCATACTGGTCACGGGCTTAGGCCTGCTTCTAGGCAATCTCGCCTTTGCGGCCCGCGAGAGCCATTCGATGCGGCGCAGGCAATCCAGATTGATTCTGCCGGGCGTCGCCCTCTTTGCCTTCGCGGCGATGTTGCTCGCGGCCTCGACCTTTGGGTGGATCGACCTCTACATGCCGCCCGCGGGCTACTTGGTCGCGATTCCTTTCGTAGTGATCGCTTTGGGGCGGGCGATGTCCTCGGCCGACCTTTTTGAACTCGACGCATTCTCCCGACGCTTGCTCTCGCGCGCCACTTTTCTGATGGGCACCCTCACTCTCTTCAGCGTATTGATCCTCTTTTTTACCCTCTTCACGCAGGCCACCACAGCGTGGACACTGGCCTCCATCGTCACTCTTTTGACCTCAGGAACTTTGCCCCTCATCCCCGCACTCTCGGAACGGATCGAAGCGGCGGTGGAGGAGAACCTTTTTCCGAGACATCGCCAAATCAGGGAGTCACTGCAAGCGTTGGCCCGCGAGATTGGGCGGCTGCGAACTGAAGAGCGGGTGATCGATTTACTCCGCAAGGGAACCGAAAATGTTCGGGCCGGAGCCTCGCTCCACGTTTTGGTGGGCTCGCCCGACGCTCTGCTCGAAGAGGTCGCCCCGGAGTCAGGGCGGTCTGCTCTAAAACTCAGCCCTGACGAGGTCCTCCATCAAGCCGTCCGCTTGCAAGCTTCGCTGATTCCCAATGGTCCCAAGTCACGACGGGCCAGCCGGAGCCTCCAGAAAGCTGCGACCGAGCGGGGCCTCGAGATCATTCTGCCCCTCGGAGAAGAGTCTCATCGCATCGCCGCACTGCTGGTTGGGAAACGGCCTTCCGGCCGTCTTTTTGATGCCGATGACGTCGAACTGCTGATGAACCTCGCCGGACCGATCAGCATCGCGCTCGAAAACGCGGCGCGACTCGAAGAACTTGAGGAACTGCGAAAACGCGTCGAAAGTGAAAATCTCTACCTGCGTACTCAGGTGGACGAGGAGTACGAAAGCTCTGAAATGGTGGGACATAGTCAGGGCATTCGGAGTGCTATTGATCAAGTCATGCGCGTCGCCCAGACCGATGCTTCGGTTCTGATTGTCGGAGAAACCGGCACTGGAAAAGAATTGGCTGTGCGGACCCTGCATCGCGCGAGCCAGCGCGCGGATCGGGTGATGGTCAAACTCGCGTGTGCAGCCCTCCCGGAAAACCTTCTCGAAAGCGAGCTCTTTGGTCACGAAAAAGGAGCGTTTACCGGGGCCGACCGAGCGAGAGAAGGCCGCTTTGAAATTGCAGACGGCGGAACCATCTTCTTTGACGACGTGGATACGCTCTCCCTTTCGGTTCAAGCAAAATTGCTTCGAGCCATTCAAGAAGGTGAAGTGCAGCGGCTGGGGAGCAATGAAATCAGAAAGGTGGATGTTCGGATTGTCGCCGCCACCAATCGTCGACTTGAAGAAGAAGTCAGCGCCGGACGCTTCCGAGAAGATCTTTTTTATCGCTTGGCTGTGGTCCCGGTCCACCTGCCGCCGCTTCGCGACCGACCCGAGGATATCCCGCTCCTCGTCGAGCACCTTGTTCGTACGGAAGGTCAACGACTGGGGCGGAACATTCGCGAGGTTTCATCGGAAGCCCTCAGAGCCCTTCAACAATGGAGTTGGCCTGGCAATATCCGAGAGCTACGAAACGTCATCGAACGAGCCCTCGTTCTCTCTGAAGGAGAAGTGCTGCGACTGCCCGGACCTTTAGGGGATGGCGCCCCCGTCTCCGGGGCTTCCCGCAGCGGAGAAAAACTGGCAGAAAGCGTGGCGCAGCACCTGGGGAGTGCATCGCTGCCAGAAATTCTCAAGCTCTACAAAAAGGCCCTGATCGAAAGCGCTCTGCAGCGCAGCGAAGGAAATCAAAGCAAGGCCGCAGAGCTTCTCGGCCTCCATCGGCCCAGCCTCTCCCGGATGATTCGAGATCTCGGCATCAAGTAGCTCCCAGTCTTCTTGTGCCCTCCGGAACGCTGACGTTTATTCCGAAGGCTCCCCCGGCAGACCGATTCAAAGCAGGCCGCTATTCTGTCGGCTTGGCACTTTTGAATCCCACATCAGAATCCACCCCACCATGGGGGGACTGAGATGAAAACGATCTGGATTGCCCGAGCCACCCTCGTCGTGCTCGCGCCCGTCCTGAGCTTCGTACTCCTTGAGGGTTTTTTGCGACTGGTTTGGGTCAACCCCTACACCCCCTCGCCGCCCGTTGACCGTTACCAATCCCGCCTCGGTGATGCTTGGTGGCGTGCCAGCGCCTACACCGGCGGTTTGTACGAAGGCGGGGACTATATCCAGGGTGTTCGGACTCGATTCCGAAGCCTCTCAAGCGGAGGCCCTGACCGCGAAACGCCCGTCATTGCGCTCGGGGGGAGTACAACCGAAGCGGTGCTCGTACCCCAGGGCGAGCGCTGGCCAGACTTGCTCCACCCTCCTGCCATGAACTACGGCACAGCGGAAAACAGCGTCATCGATAGCTATCGCAATCTCGACCTTCTGCTCAATGGAATCAACCTACGCCCCCAACGCATCCTGCTCATGCACGCGGTCAACGATCTCACCGAAATCCTCCGGGCTCCGGATCACTTCGGAATTGACCTCCTGCCCCATCGTCCGATCCATAACCCGCTTGAAGCCGAGGCCGCCCAGCGGGTCCTGGGGATTAGGGTGCGTGATTCATGGCTGCTCTCGTTTATCAGCTTTCAGTTTTACGAGAGCGTCGGCCGCGACCTCACCCGGGCCGCCCCGCCGGTCGTCCTTCCCCCGGACGCCGTTTTTCTAGAAGAACCCCAGATCCAAGCCCTGGCAGACTATGTCCGCACTCTTTTGCCGGCCCGGAGAGAGGCAATTGAAGCCATCCACCAACTTGCCGTGGCGAATGGGGCCGAACTCGTGCTCTTGACCCAACCCCACGCGATGCGTCCCGACTACGAGCCCTATTCCGTCGAGCGAAGGATGATGCGGACCTTTCGTTCGCAGTGGATGGCCCATCAAGACGACGCCATGCTGCTTGGGATCATGAACGACCACACGCGTCAGGTCGCGAACGATCTCGGCCTACCCCTCGTGGATGTGGATCGATGTTTTGAGAGCTTGAATCCCACCCCACTCTTCTACGACGGTGTGCATTACACCCCTCAGGGCTCGGTGGCCGTCGCCGTCTGTGTCAACAAATCTCTACCCCCTCTCCGAGGCCCCGACCCAGCCCCCCAATCTGATTAGACAGCCATCATCGTTCTGCCGAAATCAGCCGATCCTTTCGCGGCGGATCGCACCGGTGCCGATAAATCGGATGAGCCAAAACGTCAAAAAGCCGCCGGCGAAAGCGGCTGAAGCCGAGCATCAATGGAACACCGTCACTCAGAGCTGCAGGCAAAAGAGTCATGTGACCACCCCTGCAGTCTCGCGGCCGATCTCGCCGTCGAAGCCTCGATCCGCCTGCCCTATCCTCCCGACAGGCCTCCCCGGCTGATGTAGCCCTAGAAAACGAGAAGAGGAAGTTCATCGTGTATCGATTGGGCGGAATGCGGATCCGTCGAAATCTGATCGGCCCATTGTTTGTCTGCCTGATCGGGCTTTTGACTTGCTGGACCCTCAGCTGCAGTGGGGAAAGCGGCGGTTCGTCCTACACGGGGCCGGATATTGACGATCTCAACGCCCGCATTGCTCGCAGCCCCACGGCAACGGCCACGGAGGGCGTCTACGAGGGCGGCAAGGGTGTGCTGGTCCGAAACCCGTTTGATGGGTTGGAAGACAATCAAAATCTGCTGAGTGTTCCGGCGACCTTGTGGGTCAACGACATCTTTACCCCCAGCCAAGTGGTGCCTTCGGCCGGCATTAGTCCAGCCTGTCCCGCCGCACCCGAAAGCGAGGCCGAGCGATGGCAGTGCCCCGATAATTCAACGAGTGCATTTGATTATGTGAGTCTTGCCTATGTGATCGGATCGCAGATCGATCAGTTCATCCCCGACTACGCGAATCTTCAGTCCGACGACTACGATGCGGGGGTCTTCTACTCGACCGCAGCGGACTCGGTCAGCGATCGCTGTCGATGGTCGGAAAGCAAAGGCCTATACGAATGTCTGTCGCCGGCGGGCTATGGCCAAGGAACACTTGAATGTCCGCCGGATTCACCTCCGGACTTGGGCTGTCAAGAAGGCACTTGGCTGGCGGACCTGACCGCGCAGGGCCCGGGTCAGTTTCTTCCGGGTAATCCAATCACCGGAGGTCAGGGGGGCGGCGCGGGTTGCCATGCCAATTTGACCGAGCGATTTCAGAAGTATTTTTTCGATCAAACACAGATCGAGTTGTTTTCTGGGATTAATGCCCTGATCAAAGATGCTTACTGCCAATGCCGTCTCAATCCTGATGACATCGACCAGCAACACCAGGTTGTCGCGAATGGCTGGGATGCCTGGGTCCTTGACTTCCGAAGGAGTGAAGAAAATACGTCCCCACCTCAGTGGGTGTCAGGACTCGCGAGTAAGCCTAGCTGGGCCCTTAATCAGACCGCGTGCTGGCACAACAATCCTCGCACGATGATCAATTTGCAAAACCGGATTTATATCGACGGGGGGTTTTGGAGTAGCCAACTCGTCCCGATTACGAACTGGAACGACTTCGCGAAGCTTCCCGGTTCTCGCCGGCCTTACTGGGGTTGGAATGAAGTTCCGGTAGCGCGGCAAATTGTGACGGTCCGGAGCAATTGGGATGCTGTCCTGATCAAGCTGCC
>NHEP01000062.1 GCA_002171515.1 bacterium TMED88
CGCAGCTGTTCAAGATCCATCTGCCGTGGCCGTCGAGGCGAAAACTCACGACCGAGGATGCTCGATAAGTCGATGGCATACTCCAGATTTTCGAATTCGATGCGGCGGTCATCGGCGACCTCGGGATCATGGGAACGAATGATCACGTCTCCTTGCCAGATGTTGAGGGCTAACTCATTCCGTTCTGAATCGAAACGAAGAGCGCCCTCCTCGGCGAAGATTTGCATCGTGTATCCCGAGACCGAAAAATCAAAGATGACAATTCCGGATAGAAGGCCCTCCGGATCACGTGCGTCCACGAAGATCATTCGTTGGCCGACCCACTTGAAGGCCCCCGGCCTGATGATTCCCCCCTTTGTTGCGCTTTGGGCAATCGATTGGACCAGTTCGCTTCGGGCTCGGTGTTCGACTGAAATAATCAGCCAGCCGGTGACGAGGGCGGCGAGGGCGGCCAATGTCAGAGCCGGAATGGCGAGGGGGCTGAGGCCGAGGCCGCAGCTCTGCATGGCGAGGGTCTCTCCATCGGCATTCATTCTCTGGAGCGCTAAAAGAGTGCCGAGGACCAGCGCGATGGGGAAAGCATACGAGGTCACCATGGGGATGATGGCGGTCAGAATGCTGATCAGATCCGTGAGCGAACTGCCTAGCGTGCTGATCTGGCCGAGGCGCTTGAGCAGGTTCTGGCCCAGAAAAATGATCAGGACGGCACCGAAACTGATCGATGCGTAGAGAAAAAGCTCTCTGGTGAATTGCAGAGCGAGGGTTCGCGAGAAACGCATGCCCGCCTATCCTATCGATCCCCTTCTATTTTGCTCACCCCACCCCCCGGATCGCCCTGAGGGCAGTCGGATCGGAGAGTGGAGTGAGGAGGCCCTTTTGACGCTTTCTGCCTGTGCGAACCCCTTAGAACGACCGCCCCGGGCGGAACGGATCTTGGTGATTCGTTTGGGCGCTTTAGGGGATGTGGCCCGAACTATGCCGGCGGTCGCTCGCCTCGCGAAGATTTATCCCCGCGCCCGACTGACTTGGTTGGTGGAGCCGGCCGCGCGGCCTCTCGTTGCTCTGGGGTCGCAGGTGGATGAGGTCCTGGTCTTTCCGAGAGATCGCTTTGTCCGGGCGCTCCGCAGAGGTCATTTGCTGCGCCTCGTCTCTGAGACTCGCCAGATAGCCCGGACGCTCCGGGAGGGGCGATTTGACCTGGTGGTCGATTTCCATGGTCTGTTCAAGAGCGGAGTGCTCAGTCGTCTTACTCAAGCGCCGACCCGGGTCGCGTGGGCTGCCCCAACAGGAAGAGAGGGCAGTCAGTGGGCCGCGACGCATCGGGCGAAGATGCGCCCCGGACGGTGGTCTCGGCATGAGCGCAATGCCGCCCTGGTGAGCTATCTCGGGGCGGACGCCAGGGACGAGTCCAGTCCTCAGACGGCGCCGAATTCGGGGATTCGCATCGATCTGGCGTCCCAAGCCGTGCTCCGGACCCAGTTCTCGGCCGATGGACTTGGGGTGGTGCTCCATCCGGGCTCAAGTGGCGGGACCCCCTACAAGCGCTGGCCCGCCTCACACTTTGTTTCCCTTGCCCAGGCCCTTCGAGAGGCGTCGGGACGCCCTTGTTTGATCACGGCTGGTCCAGATTCAGCTGAGCGCCACATCGCCCAGCGGATCGCTCAGGAAGCGGGGGCCAGTGCCGAGATCGCGCCGGGGGATGGAACGCTGGCGGAGCTGGTCGCTTTGCTCGGCCAGGCGCCCCTCGTTGTGGCAGGTGACAGTGGCCCGCTGCAGCTGGCGGCCGTGCTCGGCACGCCGGTTGTTCAAATCCTCGGGCCCACCGATCCGGTCGAGAATGCGCCTCATCCTTACGCGCCGTCTCGGGTTCTCCGGGTGCCGCCACCGTGCAGTCCGTGCCGGAGCGGGTGTTCGGCAGCGCCGTGTATGCGGGCGGTAGATGTCGAGTCGGTCCTCGCTGCGGCCCTCGATTTGTTGCACGGCGCGCGACAGAACCCAGCTGCCCCGCCCGTTGGGATGTCGCCATGATCGATTTGGACCGAGTGGAGAACGTGTTGGTCCGGGCTCCAAACTGGCTGGGTGACGTTGTGATGGCGACGCCCGCCTTGCGGACTCTGCGTTCTCGCTGCCCGAACGCTCGAATTGTGGTCTGGGTCCGCGCGGGGCTTGAGCCGGTGCTGGCGGGTTCATTGGACATAGATGAGGTTCGGACACTGCCCAAAGGCGACGCGCCCTGGCGTGAACTGAGTCGGAGCGTGCGACAAGTTCACAAGGCGGGGCCCTATGATCTCGGGCTTTGCTTGCCGGATTCATTCTCCTCAGCCATTTTGATGCGCTTCGCAGGCGGGCGCCCTCTGGTGGGCTATGCGAACGCGGCCCGGAAGCTTCTTCTCGATCATCCGGTTCCGGTTGAAGTCAGCGGAGCCGAAGGGCGTCGAGCCCCTCGAGAAGATCGGATTCAGGGTCTTTTGACCTCCCTGGGTATGCCGAGCCATGATTTTGCCCCCCGCTTAGAGACGACGACCGTCGAGGAGGAGAAAGTCGAAGACCTCTTGGGCGGGAAGGGCCATCGAGAGACATGGATTGGTTTAGCTCCGGGCGCAGCCTATGGTCCTTCCAAGTGTTGGCCCGCCGACCGGTATGCGGCATTGGGCGATGCTTTGGCCAATCAGGGGGCCAGGATTTTTATTCTGGGGGCCCCGGGTGAGAGGGATCTCTGCAGCGCTGTATCTCAGCAGATGACGCTCCCCTGCATGGATCTCTCAGGTCAACTCGATTTGGGGGCCTTCAAAGCGTTGATCCGACGATTGGACTTGATGATCTGCAATGACTCGGGGGCGCGGCACCTTGCGGTTGGACTCCAAGTCCCAGCGTTGGTTTTTTTCGGACCCACGGATGTCTGGCGGACCCGCCGGAATCTCGAAAATGTTTCGGTGCTTGAAAAAAAAGAAGTGAGTTGTCGTCCTTGCTATAAGCGAAATTGCCCTACAGATCACCGCTGTTTACTGGATTTGACAGTTGCCCAAGCCCTCGAAGAGGCTCGGGCTCGTCTGGCGACAGGTTGGTCGGATCCCAAAGGGCTTTACGAGGAAGCAGAGTGATCGAGCTATCGATTGTCGTGGTTTCCTGGAATCGCTCCGACTTGACGCTCTCCTGCATGGCCGCCGCAGAGTCAGTGGCTGATCTTTTGCCTGATCAGCGGGTGGAAATTATTCTCGTTGATAATGGCTCCGCAGACGACACTGTCGCGCAAGTGAGAGCCCATCATCCCTCTGTGATCGTGGTTCCTTTCGATCGCAACTATGGTTTTGCTCGAGGGGCGAATGCCGGTGCAGCACGCTCGGCAGGCCAAGTGATTCTCTTCTTGAATACGGATGCGATCGTGACTGCAGACGTTTGCAAATCGGTGTTGGCCCACTTTGCGCGTCGCCCGCAAACGGCGATCGCCGGCCCCCAGCTCCTTCACGCCGATGGCCGTTTGCAGAATTCAGCCCACGCGTTTCCTTCGATCCTCGATGAACTGATTCCGAGCTGGTTGATCGATGTGATGGTTCCGGGGCGCCGGCCGGCAAAAAGGGCCGTGGGCTCCAGGCCTCGGAGAGTGCAGGCTGTGCAGGGAGCGGCGTTTTTTGTGCGAAGGGCTGTCTTTGAGTCCTTAGGCGGGTTTTGCGAAGACTACTTCTTCTACTTAGAAGAAACAGATTTTTGCTGGAAGGCTCGGGAACGAGGGCAATGGGTTGAGCTGCTCCCTGCCCAGCGAGTTCTTCATCGGGCCGGCTCCAGCAGTAAAGAGGTTGTTCCAGTGGCCAGCCGAATTGAATATCACCGCTCGCTCTATCGCTTTCTGAGGACTCGATCTGGACGGTTTGCCCAGTTGCTGGCCATCACTGTTCGGATGGCTCGCGGAGTTCTGGTCGTCCTTGGGCTCAGCCTGTGCAGTTTTGCGGGCGGAGAAATTCGCCGACGTCTTCGAGAAAGAGCGGCCTTGCTCAGCTGGCATCTTCGGGGGTGTCCAGCGTCGGCGGGCCTCGAAAGCGTATCAGCCGAGCGGCCCTCCGGGTGATGAGGTCGGGTTCAAGCCACGGGGCAAGGGCCGCTGTACTATGCGGGAAGCGAGGCTCAGTCTGAGCGGTGCCTCCGGATCGGGGAGATGGATGATTCACAGCATGACGGGCTTTGGTCGATCACGATTCGAGGTCGCAGGGCGCACTTTCGATATTGAGATTCGCAGCGTCAACCATCGGCATATTGATCTGCGGGTTCGGCTGCCCCGTTTCTTGGCCGAAGGCGAGTCTCTCGTCAAGTCGATGGTTCAAAAGGGAGTGGGCCGCGGAAAAGTTGATGTTGTCATCGCCCCTTCTTCTCAGTCTGCGGAGATGAGCGCCGCCAGCGTTGTTCAAGTCGATGAGATGCTGGCCGATCGATACCTAGCAGCCGCGCGATCGTTGGCCCGCCGGGGCGAGCTAGAAACAGCGCTCGATATTTCTACGCTGATGACCCTGCCGGGTGTGACAAAGCTCGCTGAGGTTTCTGTCGAGTCTGAAGAGCTCGATAAAGCCCTTCGCGCGGGGGTCCAAGAGGCCCTCGATGCCTTCGTTGAGATGAGGGCGATCGAGGGTGGGGGCTTGTCTCGGGAGATTCTCGGTCGGCTGGATACAATTGAAAACTTGGTCGACAGCTTGTCTGCACGCGCCGGTCAAGTCTTGGAAGTCGCCAAAGAGCGCCTTCGGAAGAGAACCGAGCAGATTCGGCAAGAAACCGGCTTGTTGGACGAGGCCCGTCTTCATCAAGAGATTGTCATTGCGGCCGATCGGCTGGACATTACGGAGGAGCTGGTGCGGTTGCGGAGTCATATCGAGCAATTTAGGGCCGTCTTGGGAAGCGCTCGGGAAGAGGGTCCCGTAGGACGTCGCCTCGATTTCCTTCTCCAAGAATTTGGGCGAGAGGCGAATACAGTGGGCTCGAAAGGCAGTGATGCCTCAATTGCCCACCAGGTAGTGGAACTCAAGAGCGAGATCGAACGGATACGCGAACAGGTGCAGAATATTGAGTAAGTCAGACGGAAGAGGCGTGAGGCGATCTCCGAAGTTGAATCTAGAGGCCTCCGCCTCGGATCTTCCGACCTTAATCAGCGTCGGGTACGGCAATTTGGTGGCCGGAGCCCGAGTCGTGGCCATTGTTGGGCCGGGCTCCGCCCCCATGCGCCGAGTCCGAGAGCAGGCAGCGGGAAGCGGCAAGTTGATCGATGCAACGGAAGGGCGCCGGACTCGCTCCATTCTTTTCACCGACAGTGATCATGTCATTTTGTCAGCTATCAATCCTGAAACGATCGCGTCGAGAATCGAACCGGAGCGCGAACCAGGAGGTCGAGAGTGACCGGAGGAGCCCGCATGGGTGTTCCCTTCGTGGTGGCGGCACCGTCGGGAACAGGGAAGACGACTGTCTGCCGCGCGTGTGTCGGCCGGGATCCGCGCCTCGAATTTTCGATCTCGCACACGACGCGTGCGCCGCGGGCGGGTGAGCGTTCCGGGGTGGACTATCACTTCGTTTCTCCCGCTGACTTTAGAAGTATGGTGGAAGAGTCGGAGTTTCTGGAGCATGCCAGCTACGGCGGTGAAAACTATGGGACGAGCATCGAGGCCTTGCGGGTGCCAATGGAAGATCGCGGCCATGACGTTCTTCTGGAAATAGAGGTTCAGGGCGCCGCTCAGCTGAGAGATCGGCAGAGAAATGCCCGATTTATTTTTCTTCTGCCTCCGAGCATGAAGGTCTTGGAGCAGCGGCTACGAGGTCGTGGGACCGATACCGCGGATGCCATCGATCGTCGGCTGGGGGTCGCGGATCGAGAGCTGGAAGCGATTCGTTTTTTCGATTATGCCGTTGTGAACGACGACTTGGAAAATACGATTTCGTCGGTCCTTGAGATTATTGCGGCAGAGCGAGAGGGCTCCCAGGCCGCGGTCGAAATGGCTCGGGCTCGGCATGATCGTCAGGACGTCCACACAGCATGGCTGTCCGGGGGCGGTTCGCGCCGGGATTGAATCTGGGCCGGACAAGGCTGAAGGAGAGGCCTCGCCGCCTTGGCCAGCCCAGGTCCTGATTGCTGGCGGGCGCGCCCGTCGGTAAACTCCTGTTAATCCTCGGTTTTTGAAGAAGAAGGAACTCGCGTGCTGCGATTCAACGACATCGTTGATCGGATGCTGGAGTACAGCCCGGGCCTCGACCTTGAGCTGCTCCAAAAAGCCTACGTGTACTCCGCCAAGGTGCACGAGGGCCAAGAGCGCCTGTCGGGAGAGCCCTATCTCGTCCACCCCTTGGAGGTCGCCGGCCTGCTGGTCGACCTCAGAATGGATGAGGTGACAGTGGCCGCGGCACTTCTCCATGACACGCTCGAGGACACCCTCACGACTCGCGAAGAGCTGGAGCGTTTGTGCGGTGAGGAGGTGGCTTTCATCGTCGAAGGCTTGACCAAGATTGCCAAAATCGAATTCACGAGTGTTCGTGAGCGGCAAGCCGAAAACTTTAGGAAGATGCTGCTGGCGATGTCAAAAGACATTCGCATTTTGTTGATTAAGTTGGCTGATCGTCTGCATAACATGCGCACGCTGCAGTTCATGAAAGAAGATAGCCGGCGTCGAGTTGCCCAAGAAACGTTGGATATCTACGTACCCTTGGCGCACCGTCTGGGTATTCGTTGGCTGATGCAGGAGTTGGAAGACCTCGCCTTCCGAACGCTCCATCCGCATATTGCCGAAGATCTTGAGCGGCAACTGACGGGCAATCGAGCGGAGCGGGAAGCCTATATTGAAGAAGTGATTGGCATTATCTCCTCGAAGCTTCTTCAGGCTGGAATTCATGTCGAAGTCAAGGGTCGCTTGAAAGAACTGTCCTCGATCCACAAAAAAATGGAGTCTCAAGACATTACGCTGGACCAAGTGTATGACGTGATTGCGTTCCGTCTGGTGGTGGATGGTAACGATGCGGCTTGTTATGCCGCCTTGGGCCTGATTCACGGGACTTGGCGGCCTGTTCCTTCTCGATTTAAAGACTACATTGGGAATCCAAAGCCCAATGGGTATCGATCCCTGCATACGACTGTGATCGGGCCCTATGGCGAACGAATGGAAGTTCAGATTCGAACCGTTGAAATGAATCTCGACGCTGAATATGGCATTTCTGCGCATTGGAAGTACAAGGCGGGAGCAGCCGGCGAGCATCAGGATGACGAAAGGTTTCTATGGCTTCGGCAGTTGCTTGAGTGGCAGCAGCACTTGGCAGACCCCCACGAGTTTCTGGACGCCGTAAAGCTCGACCTTTTTCCCGACGAAGTTTTTGTGTTCACGCCCCAAGGTGAGGTTATCAATCTGCCTCGAAGGGCGACGCCCATCGATTTTGCCTACGCGATCCATAGCGAGGTGGGCGATCAATGTGCAGGAGCAAAAGTCAACGGCAAAATGGTTTCGTTAAGGCATTTGATTGTCGATGGCGACACGGTCGAAGTGATGACCCACCCCAATCAATTCCCGCGCAAGGACTGGCTTGACTTTGTCGTGTCAGGTAAAGCCCGCAATCATATCCGTCAATCGATTCGCGTTGTCGAGCGGCAGCGTGCTCAGGAGCTGGGTCGGGATTTGCTTTCGCGTGAGTTGAAAAAAACGGCACGATCTCTTTCTGCTCTGGAGTCCTCGGGCGAGCTTGATGATCTCGCGGCTAAAGAAATACGGGGTGGAGATCGGGATGCTCTCTATGCCGCGTTGAGCTACGGCCGCCTTTCCGCGGCCACGATTGTGAAGAAGTTGCACGGCGAGGGCGAGTCGACCGCGTCGAGCCAGATCTCGAAGGGCGCGCCGGTTCAGGAGCGACTACTCGGCTTTTTTAAGCGTTCGACCCCCGACCCAAGCTCTCAGAGCGGTATTCGAGTCAGTGGTTTGTCTGACGTGCTGGTACGCTTCGGCGGTTGTTGCGACCCTCTGCCTGGGGATGACGTCGTGGGCTTTGTGACCCGGGGGCGTGGTGTGACCGTCCATGCGCGCGGCTGCCGTCACGTGTTTGAACTGGACCCGGCTCGAAAAATTGATGTGGAATGGGATTCTCGTGATGTGGTTCCGCGAAAAGTGCGTGTGCGGGCGACAACCCGTGACCGGCCCGGTGTCCTGGCCAAAATCACGAACGCGATCTCCTCGGCAGGTCTGAACATCGCTGGGGTGAAGGTCACAACCGATGAACAGGGGCGGGCGCAGCAAAGCTTTGAACTCTGGGTCGAGAACGCGAAAACTCTGGACACGGTTCTGAAAGAAATCTCGAGAGTGAAGGGCGTTCTCTCGGTCGACCGCGTCCGCGGTTAAATCGAGTGCCCGCCCACGGAGTGTGCACCATGTCAAGTCCGACGCCCGCCCTGACGGTCGAAGAGTCTGAAGTCTTTCACGGATTTTGGAGAGCGTGGGTGATGCATGGTCTCTCTCTCTTAATTCCTCTAGCTGCATTGGGCTACGTGTGGACTGGGCCGCACCCGTGGTTTGTTGCGCCTCTTTTTATTATTCCTTTTGCCATCTTCCAATGGATCGACGTGCGGCCTCGGTACGAGCGGCGTCAGCCTGTGGAGTCTTGGCCGACTCGCCCGTTCGATGCGTGGGTCTATCTGTTGACTGCGGTCCATTTTCTAATCCTGCTCGGCTTGGTCGTGATGTTCAGCCGTCAGCAAATATTTTCCGTCGATATGGTGATGGTTTTTGTCGTCGTCGGAGGGAATTCTGGATTCTCGATCATCACGGCCCATGAGCTGATCCATCGGCGTGGCTGGCTCGAGCAGTCATTGGGTCGTCTGCTTCTCTCGACAGTGCTTTACGAGCATTTCTTCACCGAGCATCTTCGGGGGCATCATGTTCGAGTAGGCACATCGGCTGACCCCGCGACGGCCCGATTCGGCGAGCGATATGAGGCATTTTTTCGGCGCACGGTGCCCGGCCAGTTCAAAAGTGCTTGGCGAATCGAGTCGCGGCGTCTAGGTGACGAAGCGATGAAAGTCTGGGATCGGCGGATGCTCGGTCATCGAGTTTTACATGGCTTGATTCTTGAGTGGAGCCTCGTGGCTGCCGTAGGCTGGTTTTTTGGATTAGTCGCGGCCCTCGCCTATGTGCTTCAAGCCATCATGGCCGTTCGGCTGCTGGAAGCCGTCAACTACTTTGAGCATTGGGGGTTGGTCCGGAAAGGACGTCGGGTTCGCCCGGAAGATTCTTGGGACACCCACTCGTGGTTTACGTATTACGGTTTGATCGGGCTGTCTCGGCACGCAGACCACCACGCCTATCCCTCGCGCCCCTATCAGAAGCTTCGCGTCTGGA
>NHEP01000063.1 GCA_002171515.1 bacterium TMED88
AGGCCGAACAGCAGGATGATGCCGATCATGCTGAACATGTTCAGACTTTGATTGAAGAGCAAAAGGCCACCGAGGGCGCCCACCATGGACAAGGGCAAAGCCATCATCACAGTCAAGGGGTGAATCAAGCTTTCAAATTGAGCCGCCAGCACCATGTAGACGACGATGATGCCGAGCAACATCGCAAGCCCGAACTGCTGCATGCCTTCGGCCATCGACTCTGCTTGCCCGATCGGGGCCAGCTTAACCTCGGGGGGCAAAATCGCGGCCGCCAGCTCCTCGGCGTCTTGAATTGCATCGCCCAGGCGCTTCCCCTGCAGATTGGCGCTGATCGCCACGCTCCTCTGCCGGGCGGTCCGAGTGATTTCGGAGGGGGCCGCCCCTTTTTCCACAGACACCAAATTCCGTAGAGCCACGGGCTGACCGTCCCGGTTGCGAACATAGAGAGATTCGATCGCCGATGGGTTCGATCGAAGTTCTTCTTCGAGGCGCATTCGGATATCGACTCTTCGGCCATCTTCCTTGAAGACGCCGACATCCATCCCGCCCACCATTAACTGAATGGCCTCGGCAATCGAGCGCGCGTCGACCCCCATGGCTGCGGATTTTTCACGATCCGGCGTGACCCTCAGTTCGGGCTGCCCCATCTTGAGGCTCTTATCGATGTCCACAAAGCCTTCTTTGGCGGCCAGGCCGGCCACAAAGGCGTCAGAAATTTGATCCAACTCCGCGAGAGAAACATTGCCTCGCAGTTCCATCTCAAAGCCACCGCCCCGGCCCATCAAGGATTCGGCTGGGTTGAAGACTCTGAACTTACTGCCCGGGATGTCTGCGAGAGAGGATCGCGCCTCCGAAATAATGTCCATCACGCTGCGCTCGCGGTCCGCCCTCAGTGAGAGCGTTCCGAACATCATAAAGGTATTCCCTTTCGGCGGAGTAAAGCCTCCCCCCGAGCCTGCGGCCGCGAAAATACCCTCCACTTCGGGCTGGTCGAGAAACCAGGCTTCACCCCTCTCCAAATAACCCAGAGTTTCATCCAGAGCTGTTCCCGCCATCGCCTCGCCCCGAGCGTAAAAGATTCCTTCATCCGAAGGCGGGATGAATTCGGCGTCCAACTGCGTCGCAAAAAAGTACGCAAGCCCGAGGGACCCCAGAGTTGCAGCCGCCGTGATGTAACGGTGGTCAAAGGTGAGTTGAAGGGCCGAGCGATAACCACGCTCCAAGGCCATGAAGCCCTTTTCAAGTCGATCGTAAATGCTGCCTTCAGCTCGAGGCGCAGCCGGAGGGATTCGGGCGGCCAGCATCGGGGTCAACGTCAGGGCCACAAAAAGCGAGATCATCACGCTGCCCGCAACCACGAGGCCAAATTCGCCGAGGAAACTGCCCACCAAGCCGTCGACAAAGGCTACGGGCAAAAACACCGCGGCGACTGAAATCGTGGCTGAGGTGGCCGCAAAGGCAATCTCACGTGTGCCCCGCCTGGCCGCCGTGCGCGCATCCTCGCCTTCGTCCCGATGGCGCTCGATATTTTCAAGCACCACGATGGCATCGTCGATCACGACCCCCACCGCGAGGGTCATTCCCAGCAGCGTCATCACGTTGAGGGTAAATCCAAAAATCCAGACCAGACCAAAAGTCGCAATCAAGGAAACCGGAATCGCCAACGCGATAATCAACGTGGGCCGCGTTCGCCGGAGAAAGACAAAAACTGTCAGGACCGCGAGCAATGCGCCAAACATCAAGGCAAATTCGCTTTCGGCCACCGCCTCACGAACCCCTTTAGAAAAATCGATGAAGCCAGAAGGATCCTCAATCGTGACGCCTGGCGGCAGGATGGCCTGAATCCCCGGCAACCTCTCGAGGACTTCGTCCACGATCCCGACGGAATTGCCGCCACTCTGCTTCACAACGCCGATCCCCACTGAGGGCTCTGCGTTATACCGCGCGATCACTTCAACATCGGCTTCACCGTCCTCGACCCGGGCAACGTCCCTTAAACGAATCGGCGCTCCATCCGCATAGGCGACCACCATGCCTTCGAGGGCATCGATGGTTTCGAATTCGGCGGCGGTCGTCACCGACCACTCAATCGCCGAACTTTCCACCTCGCCGGCAGGCACTTCAACATGTTGCCTCCGCAGCGCATTGAGCACATCCACCGCCGAAAGCTGGCGTGCCCTCAGCGCATCGCCATCAAGCCAGATCCGAATATTGCGATCGAGCTCGCCGAAGAGTTCCAAGCCCGCCACGCCGGGTATGGTTTCAACTCGGGGGTTAATTTGGCGTTTCAGGACTTCGGTCCCAAAGGAGGCGGTTCCGTCGACTTTAATCGGAATCCATAAAACAGGCTGATCGTTGATATTGAAATTTCCGACGACCGGGGGTTCCAAATCGATTGGCAGCTGACCTCTCAACTGAGCCACCTTATCCCGAACATCTTGAAGCGCGATTTCCAGATCGCTCCCCAACTGAAACTCGACCACAATGAGACTCGTGCCTCGATAACTAGTGGAAGAAATCTTCCTCACCCCCGCGATCGAGTTGAGGCCCTCCTCGAGAACGTCAGTGACGTCTTCCTCCATGCCTTCCGGAGCCGCGCCGTCCAGAATCGACGTAACTGTGACGACGGGGAACTCCATGTTGGGGTATTGGTCAACCCCCAGACGGTTGTATCCAAGGATCCCAAAAATAATTAGGCCCAACATCATCATCCAAGTGAGAACGGGGCGATCAATCGAGATGTCTGAAAGGCTCACAGGCCAGCTCCCGGTGCGGCCTCGGTCACCGGACCCGGCGCGGCCACTTGCGGAACGGACTCAAGGTGCTCGGGGACCGGCTGGCCATCTCGTGTGCGGATCGAAACCAAAACCCCGTCAACCAAGTCGACCTGCCCCCGCACGACAATCTGGTCAGCCGGGCCCAAGACACCGCCCTTGATCTCGATCCAGTCGCCCACCTGAATACCGGGGTCGACTTTCAAGCGTTCAACCCGGTCCCCATCGACGCGATAAACCATCGATCCTCCCGCGCGCTGGACAATGGCGGATTCATTGACCATCAGGACGTCTTGGCGCTCGTCCACGCCGACATCGACATGAGCAAATAATCCGGGCCGAAGCCTCAAATCAGCGTTCGGGAGTTCCGCCTTCACTCGGAGAGTCCGCGTCGATGAATCGATGGTGGGCGAAACCACTGTCACCGTCGCGGGAAAGGACTCATCGGGATAGGGGGCCACCGCCACCGCAACTTGGTTTCCAATCGCGATCCGAGAAGAGTCGACCTCGGAGACCGCAAATTCAACTTCGATCGGGTCAAGCGCGACCAGCTTGAAGAGCGGAATCCCCGCGCTCAAAAATTCACCCACATTGGCGTGTCGACGCGCAACCCGCCCCGCGAAGGGCGCCCGGATCGTCGCATCCTTCAAGGCCCGTCGTGCGAGCCCGAGCTGGGCCTCGGCGCCCGCCAGCCGAGAGCCCGCAAGGGTCAGCTGTGTCTGGGAGTCCTCCAGCTTCGCTTGGGAGGCCGCCGCGCGATCATGCAAACCCTTGATGCGACGAACCTCCCGCTTGGCGTCTGCCAAGAGCGCTTGGGCTTCTGCAAGGCGCGCCTCGGCATCAGCCATCTCGAGTTGCCGGCGCTCGGGGTCGATTTCCAAAAGGACTTGGTCCGCTTCGACCGCCTCGCCCTCCTCGACCAGAATGGCCGTGACCTGCCCCGAGACTTGGGCGGCCACCACCGCTTCGGCCTCCGCGACCAGCTCTCCGGTGGCTTCCACGCGATCGACAACGTCCAGCAATCGAACCGATTCGACAACCACGCGAGGCGCCTCAGAGACGATCGGCGGGGAGCTGTCGGCGGATTCACAACCCAGCCAAGACGTGGCGAGGAGCGCAATCGCAGGCCAAGCTTTGAGAGACAGAGGTGTCACGCATCGAAGATGTGATTTCATTTTGTTTCCTGGGAATGGGCGCGTTGGATGGAAGTCACAGACGAAGCGGGCTGGACCGCTCGGAGGCTTGAGGGAGGCGCAGCTTGCGACCTCGATGTCGGCTTGGCCAACCAGCCGATCAGCAAGGCATCAATGCTTCGCTCGACCAGTTCGGAGGCCCACTGCACGTCCGGACGAATGGCCGGAAGTGCAATCAAACCATGCAGACAGGCCCAAACCGCTTGGCCCAGGGCTTCAACATCTTGCTCTGGGAGGCGGCCCGCTTCGACCAGGCGCTGGTAGGGCGACTGCAAGAGGGCCAAAGCTTTTTCGCTGGAGGGCAGCGGCGCGGCATCCTCATCGCGGGGCAGAGTCAAGAGCCGATATTGGTTGGGGCGTTCCACCCCCCAGCTGACAAAAGCACGAAAGCGAGCACGGGCTTCATCTAACGGATCTTCGTGGCAGGGGACCGCCTGCTGGGTCTCAATCAACTCCGCGAGCAGCCTTTCCTCAAGCAGAGCCTCGATGAGTCCAGCTTTGTCACCGAAGTAGTGATAAATGGTGGGCGCCGAGTAGCCGCAGCGGGCCACTAACCGGCGAATCGAAAAACCGTCGTGACCCACCTCCGGGAGCAAAAGCTCGGCGGCATCGAGAATCGTTCGACGGGCGTCAGCACGATTCTGCTGTCGTCTTTTTTCAGCGGCACTTGTGGGCGTCATGACGCACCCGTTCTCCTACCAACAGATTTGGGCCGAAACAAAACAAAGCCTGCCCCCCTTCTTCGGATAAAAGAGCGAAGGTGGAGCGGCGGGGTTAACGGCGTAATAGAGCTTTAACGCCGTTATATGAGGTGATAGCACAGCGGAATTAAGCGACAATAAAAATGCTTGCAAAACCGACCGGAGCTTTCCCCTTGCGGATCAAGACCACGGCGCACATTCCCCCGTTTTCCCCAAGGGGATGGGTTGCAGCCATGCGAGAGTCTCTGGTTCTCCGCGGGGGTGCTTCCAATCGGGCCCAGCCGGGATAAGCTGTCGCCCCCGAGGGCAAATGCGGAGGTGGGGATGAGCGCCGGGCAGCCACTGAAAACGTCGATTTTGCACCATGGCCCGGAGGACGCCAGCGGGTACGACCCGACCGCTGGAGGCAGGGCTACCCCGCCGCGGGTTTGGGCCCACCACGTGTTACAGAGGCCCGCGCAGGCGTGCCTGATTGATTCCTCGGGCCGCTGCATGACCTGGAGCGAACTGGAGACCGCCTCTCGAACCGTGGCAGGCCGCTTTGCGGCCCTCAGGCTTCAGCCGGGAGACCGGATTCTCATCTCGGCCCAAGCCAGCTTTGATCTCGCCGTGGCCCATGTCGCGAGCCTCCGGCTCGGTTTGGTCGTGGTTCCCACCAACGTCGCCTACCGGGCCGGAGAAATCGCCCATGTCGTTTCAGACGCGCGCCCGCGAGCCGCGATCGTTGACGATGAGCAACGCGCCGATTTCATTTCCCGGGCCGATGCATCGGTCTTGCTGATGAATCCGGCGGTGGACGTCGCGGAGACCACGGACCCCGAGCTCGATCTCGTCTCCTCCGACGCCCCGGCGCTGATCGGATACACATCGGGCACGACAGGGCGCCCGAAGGGGGCTGTTCTCACCCATGCCAATCTCCTGGCCAGCCTTGAAGCCTTGAGGGTGGCGTGGCGATGGTCACCGGCAGACCGCCTGGTGCTCGCCCTCCCCTTGTTTCATATGCACGGACTGGGCGTCGGATTCCACGGAACCCTTCATGCCGGGGGCTCCGCTGTTCTGCTTCCGCAGTTCGAACCTCAAGTCATTTTCGATGCCATCAAGGTACACCAAGCCACTTTATTTTTCGGGGTGCCCACGATGTATCACCGCCTCGTCGCCGACCTCCGTGTCTCCGAGCTTGAAGCACTTCGCCTCTGTGTTTCCGGGTCCGCAGCGCTTCCCGCTGAACTTCACAAAAAATTCGAAGCCATCACCGGCCAACGCATCGTCGAGCGCTACGGAATGACGGAAACAGCCATGCTGGTGTCTAATCCGGTCGAAGCCGAACGGCGCCCCGGAACCGTCGGTGTTCCACTTCCGGGTGTCGAGGTTCGACTCCAGGGACAACCCGCTGAAATTGAGGTCCGCGGACCGAACGTCTTCAGCGGGTACTGGGAAAGACCCGAGGCCAATCAAGACGCTTTCACAGAGGACCATTGGTTTCGGACGGGCGATCTAGGAGAAATCGACGAGGCCGGTTACCTCCGCATCGTCGGACGGGCTAAGGAACTGATCATCAGTGGCGGCTACAACGTCTACCCCCGCGAAGTGGAGGATGCTCTCTGCCTGCACCCCGAAATTTCCGAGGCGGCGGTTGTCGGAGCGTCCTCTTCAGAATGGGGCGAACAGGTCGAGGCCTATTTGGTTTGTTCAAGAAAGATTGAAGTACAGGAGACCAAGGCCTTTCTTTCTGAGCATCTAGCCTCATACAAATCGCCGCGCGCGCTCTACTGGGTGGAAGCTCTTCCCCGAAATGCATTGGGAAAGGTTCAAAAACATCGGCTCCGAGAAGGCCAAGTCTGGCCGGATCATACGGATTGATCCCCAAAGCAAAGCAGCCCGACACCTCAGCACCTCAGCTGCAAAAGAGTAGAATCGGGGGCCGCTGAACCACTGCTAGAGGTTGCCGATGCCCCGCGCCCATCACCCGACTCGTCCTGAGATTCGCCTGCTCGAGGGCAGTTTCTACGTTGATCGCCCTCTCGACCACTATGCGTGGATGCGCAGCCAAGCGCCTGTGTACTATGACGCCGAGGGTGACGTTTGGGGGATCTGTCTGCACGAAGACATCATGGCTGTATCGAAGAACCCTCAGCTCTTCTGTTCCGGAAAAGGGTCACGACCAGAACCGGGCTCCTGGAATCCTTCGATGATCAATCTCGATGACCCCGAGCACAAGCACCATCGGAATCTCGTCAACCGAGGCTTCACGCCGAAGAGACTTCTCGAACACGAGATCAAAATTCGGCGCATCTGCACCCAGCTGATTGATTCAGTATGCGAACGGGGCGAATGCGAGTTCGTCCGAGAGATTGCAGCGCCTCTGCCGTTGATCATGATTGGGGACATGCTCGGCATGCCCGAGGAGGACTTTGAGACCCTGCTTCATTGGTCCGAAACCATGCTGCGGGCGACCGATGTGAATGCGTCCAACGAAATCAGAGCGGCTGCCGGCCAAGCCGGCCTGGAGTGGTTTCAGTATGCGATGAAGACCATGGCCGATCGCCGAAGCACACCGACCGGGGACTTGGTTTCCGAACTCGTTCATGGAAAGGTCGACGGGATTGGACTCAGCGACGAACAAATCGCCCACGAAACGCTGCTGATCCTTGTGGGCGGAGACGAAACCACTCGTCATGTCATCACAGAAGGAATGCTGGCACTCATCGAGCATCCCGAACAGCGCGCCCAGCTCTTGGCCCATCCCGACCAGATCACCAGCGCCATCGAGGAAATGTTGCGCTGGGTCTCGCCCATCAAAAACATGAACCGGACGGTCACCCAAGACACAGTCCTCCGCGGCCAAACGCTTCGAGAAGGCGATCGCCTGCTGCTCCTCTACCAATCGGGAAACCGCGATGAACGGGCCTTTGATCAGCCCGATCAATTCCAAATTGATCGATCGCCGAATCAGCACGTGGCCTTTGGCGGCTACGGAAGCCACCACTGCCTCGGCGCCAGCCTTGCCCGGTTGGAGCTCAAAATCCTTTTCGAAGAATTAATCCGCCGGCTCCCCGACCTTTCAATCCAGGATCAGGGCCCACTCCCCCGGCGCGAGTCCAACTTCATCGTAGGCATCGAAAGCATGCCGGTGCTTTTTTCGCCCGGGCCCAAAGAAGGGGCCCCCACTGGCCCCACCTCCCGCTGAGCCCCCGCCCACCGGGCGCCCGTCCCCTCCGGGCAGCGTGCTGAATCGGCCCGTTTGGTTGATTCCAGCCACCTCGATCGGGGATCGGCTGATTTAGACCGCCCCCCCAGAGGGTAGAATCTTCCCGAAATGTTTGATTCTGAACAGTTTTTACGAATTCTCAGAACTCGGCACGGCGTCTGCAATACCCGGATGTGCGAATCGCGTGAAACGGAACGAGCCGACTTCATGACGCTTCGCATAGAGAATGCGGAAGGAGAATGAAATGATTTTCCGTCACTTCGCCGATAGCCGAACCGGGGGGCACAGCTACCTGATCGCCTCTTCCACGACGCGCCAGGCTGCAATCGTTAACCCCAGCGTCGATGCCTTGAGCCAATACACAAAGGTGGTCGACGAGTTGGGTTTACAACTTGTCGCGACTTTTTTGACGGATGCGGACGAGGTGCGCGCTGCTGGGGTGCAGGCGCTTCTCGGGCGCTATGGCGGTCAAGCTTTCGCGCCGGCTGCTCGGCCTGGATCACTTGAGGGATTCCAAGTGGCCCAAGCGGGCCAATCTTTTGCGGTCGGTGACCTCACCGTCGACTTTGTGCCTCCCCCGCCCGGCGGCGCGGGACGGGTGGCCTACCAAGTACCGGGCTACACCTTCGTGGGCACGAGCCTCACGATGGACGCCGCGGGCATTCCCGCGGTCAACCCAAGAGGCGATCAGCCAACCTGTTCATCGACGGGGCCTTCGGTTTCGCCGAAACGGGTTGGCGATCCTCGGCTGGCCAATTTAGCCCAGGACCGATCGTCGATCGGTGCAATCCCCATCGAACGACTGATCATGGAAGATCTGCAAGCCAGCCTCGCCGAGTCGGTGCTGACGCCGAAGGAGGCGCGAGTGGCCGAGGTCTACATCGAGACCATGAAGGAGCGAGGACTCAAGGCCCCCTCAGCCGCAGAGATGGCCACGCGCCTTCCCGACGTAGACAGGACCGCTCTGCACGTGATTGTCCACAACATTCGATGGAAGCAGATCGACTTGGGGCGATTGCCTCTTCAACTCGAAGGGCAGACTTCGAAATGGCTTCGGGGTCTGCAGACGAAGCCCGAATTCACGTCGCATGAGCAAGAATTCTTGAGGGCCTATTTCCAGCTGCTCCAACAGCGAAACCGACCTCCCAGTGGTCCGGAAATTTCCGAGACCTTGGGGACGAATCGATCCGTTCAGTGGGTTCGAAAGCGGGCCCACACGATTCGCGGCAAGCAACGCGAGTTCAAGATGCCGGAACTGATTCTGGCGCGAAAAAATCACGAAAAAAGCGAGGAGGAAGGCAACGTGGATCACAAAGCTTTGCCCTCTCCCTTTCGCGGGCGGTTCGACTTCGAAATGCGTCCCCAGCATTGATCCGAAAGTCAGCCCCCCCAAGAAAGCGGGGGCTCCCGGCAACCGGTCGATCTATCATGATGATCACAACGGTTTTTAGGGTTCAAGCCGGGAGCCACCCGCCGATCTTGTGTCAGCAAGGTTATGATCCGAGTCTGACGACGAGGGGGCGCCGAACGCCCATCCCCCCGCCCATCCAATTCGAAAGATGAAGGGCCCAGGGACCATGAAGAAGTCCATTTTTAGACCCATTCGAATCATTCTCCTCAGCAGCATCGGACTTGTGCTGATCACGCTGATGACGATGAGCTGGCTCAGCTATCGGGAGCAGCAGCGATTAAACCAAGCCGGTGAAGCCCTCACCGAGATGCTCTCCTTCCATGAGCAAAGAGGCTTGATTGAGCGGAAGGTCGTGGGGCGGGTCCTCGGCGGGAGCGACTTCGAGCCCCAACGAGTCATGCAGCAGATCGATGATCTGGCGCGACTCACGCCGGCGACAGACCCCACAACTCGGGCGCTGCTCGAACAGCTCAAGCAACAGCTCCTTCAGTCGAATGGAAACTATTCGCCGCGGCAGGAAGACCAAGTCATCGGGCTGCTTCACCAAATTGCACTGAGCGAATCCCGCTACGAAACCCACGTCATCGCGCAACTTCAAGAAGCCAATGACGAACAAATCACGTACGAGATGGCTGCCCCCCTCGCCCTTTTCGCCTTCATGCTTCTTGCTTTTCCGATTGCACGACGCCGGGTCGTTGAACCCTTGGAAAGCTTCGGGCGACAGATGTCAGACTTGGCTGAAGGCGACTTTACGCCCGCGCCCGAGTCCAGCCGGAGCGACCACACGCTCCCGCTCCACGAGAATTTCATAAAGCTGGCGGTCCGACTCCAAGAACTCGAACGCGAGCAGCGCGAGAGAGCCGAATCCCTTGAGGAAGAAATCCGATCGGCCTCGGCCGCACTCCTTGAGCAACAGCAGAGCCTTGCGCGAGCTGAGCGGCTGGCGGTCGCCGGCGAACTCGCCGCGTCCGTCGCCCATGAAATTCGCAACCCCCTCGCTGGGATTCAGATGAGCTTGGCCAACCTCCGGCACGAACTCCAGGAACCCGAACTGTCCGAGCGGATTGATACCATCGTGTCCGAGGTCGAAAGATTAGGGCACTTGGTGAATGGAATCGTTGATGCGACCCGCCACCAACCCGAGAGACCCACGACGACTGACGTCGCGGATCTGGCGGATGAACTGATTTCCCTGACGCGATACCAGCTGCCGCCCCACGTCGAACTCGAAAGTCGGATCCGGTCTCCGCTGAAGGTTCGAGTCCCGAAAGAGCGCTTACGACAGGCCTTGCTGAACCTTATCCTCAATGCGGCTGCGGCCATCGGAGGGAAGCCGGGGCGGATTGAAATCGCCATCGACCGCGATGATGCAATTCTTCGCATATCGGTTTCGGATGATGGACCCGGATTCCCCGAAGAACTTCTTTCCACCGGAATTCAACCCTTCCGGAGCATCCAGGGTCGCGGAACCGGATTGGGCCTCGCCATGGTGCGAAGATTCGTCCGGGACAACGAGGGGCAGATGGAAATTCGCAACGGAAACGGGTCAAACAATCGCCCCGGTGCCCGGGTGACGCTCTTGCTACCCTCGACCGCGGAGAATGGCTGAAACAATTCTACTCATCGAGGACGAAGCTCTACTGGGAGCCGAGTTGGTGCGCCACTTCGACAGAAGTGGGCTCAAAACGGTCTTGGTTGAGGATCTCGCCCAAGCCCGGCATGCGCTGCTCGAAACGGGCCTATCGCCCTTGGTCGTCATTTCGGACATGAATTTGCCCGACGGAAATGCCCTCGACCTCCTTGAAGAAGTCCGTGGCCACGAATCAGCTGACCCCTCTGCTGAATGGATCTTTCTGACGGGCTTCGGAACCGTGGCCGATTCGGTTCGAGCGCTCCGGCTCGGCGCCTACGACTTTCTCGAGAAGCCTTGCGACCCGAAGCGCCTCGATCTCATCGTCGCTGGAGCCAGAAGAAGTGCCATCGCCCAGCGCCGCTTGGACGACCACATTGATCAGCGAAATCGCTTTTATCCGGTTGACGCCTTTATTGGACACAGCCGGGCGGCCGAGGAAGTTCGGGCTCTCCTGGGGCGCCTCATCGGCGTGCCGATCAGCGCTCTGGTCATCGGGGGCGAAACGGGAACCGGCAAAGGGCTCGTTACCCGAATCCTTCATTACAGCGGCCCGCGCGCTAAAGCGCCTTTGATCGAATTAAATTGCGCCGCCCTGCCCAGGGACTTGCTGGAGTCGGAGCTATTCGGCCACGAAGCGGGCGCCTTTACCGGAGCCAACAAAAGGCGCCGCGGCCTAATCGAACAAGCTCATGGGGGAACGCTTTTTCTCGACGAAATTGCCGAGATGGAGATCGACCTTCAATCCAAGTTGCTCAAAGTGATCGAAGACCAACGGTTCCGCCCCCTCGGATCTGAACGAGAAGTCACCGTCGATCTACAAATCGTCGCAGCGAGCAATCGAGACTTGGCCCAAATCGCGCGATCCGGCGAATTTCGCGCCGATCTATACCACCGGCTTTCGGTCTTTGACCTAGAGCTGCCTTCCCTCGCCAGCCGACCCGAAGACCTCGACGAACTCGTGCCTCTTCTCATCGATGAATTTAACATTAAGTCGGGAAAAAACGTGACTCAAGTCTCGGACGAAGCCTGGCATGCCCTTCGAAGCTACGACTGGCCCGGAAACGTTCGAGAGCTGCGCAACGTGATCGAACGCTGCGTGCTGTTCTCCGATGGAAGCAGCCTCCCCACCCAGTGGTTGCAACTTCCGGGACGGACGCCGCCTGAACCTGCCCGTGGCGTGGATGGAGAAGTTCTCACGCTCCCGCTGGATGGCAGCATGTCCCTCGAAGACATGGATCGCTTTATCGTCCAAACCGCTCTAGAACGCGCCGAATACAACATGACAGCCGCGGCCCGGAACTTGGGCACAACCCGACAAACGCTTCGCTACCGAGCGCAGAAATACGAACTGAAGGCGCCGGAGCAAGACGATGATGGCCAGGAAGGCTGACGATTCATTCGAATCGCCTTCGCGGCCTGATGGAGAAAGGCCCTGGCGGGTCAAGGAGAGGACCATGACTAATCTCAAAACAATGACGCTCATCGCTCTAGTAACCTGGAGCCTCGGCGGCTGCTCCACATTTCACGTCACAAGCGACTACAACCCTGAGATCGATTTCTCGCAGTACGGAACCTACTTCTGGCTTCCGGCACCCGACCCGACGGATAAGACCAACGGTGCGCAAAACGATGGTTTACTCAATCAGCGCATTGAAAGAGCGGTCGATGCAGTCCTCAGTAAGAAAGGAATGCGAAGGGTTGAAGAGAGAGCCGATGCTTCCTTATTGGTGACTGAGCATATCAACGCCAAGCAAAAATTACGTGTCAACACGACGAATTACGGCTATGGGTATGGCCGATGGGGATACTGGGGCGGTCCTGGCTACACGGACACCACGGTCCATCAGTATCAACAAGGGACTTTGATCCTCGACTTGATTGATGCCAAGAACAAGGAACTGGTGTGGCGAGGCAGCGCCCAAAGTCAACTCCGCGATATGAAGACACCTCAGGAGAGAGAAAAGCGCGTTCGGGCCGCCGTTGAGGCCATTCTCGCCAAGTATCCTCCCAGCTCAAAAAAATAGGCTGGCTAGCTGAATGCATCCGATGAACCCGACCACCATTGAGCCCCGCAGTCGCGAGTTTCAAGAGAACGCAGAAGTCATGAGGCGACTCGTGGAAGATCTGCGTGCTCGTCAAGCGTCCGTCGCCGAGGGCGGCGGCGCGCGCGCGGTCGAAAAGCACTTGGCTCGGGGCAAACTGCTCCCCAGAGAACGTGTGCGGCGGCTGCTGGACCCAGGAACCCCTTTCCTTGAGCTTTCGTCGCTGGCCGCCCAGGACGTCTATGAGGAACCCATCCCCTCAGCCGGTCTCATTTCGGGAATTGGCAGGGTTTCAGGCCGTGAGTGCATGGTGATCTGCAACGACAGCACGGTAAAGGGGGGGACTTACTTTCCCCTGACTGTCAAAAAACATGTGCGCGCACAAGAGATCGCTCAGCAGAATCATCTTCCCTGCATCTATCTTGTCGATTCCGGTGGGGCCAACCTTCCCCACCAGGACCAAGTCTTTCCTGATCGAGACCACTTCGGTCGCTGTTTCTTCAATCAAGCCAACATGAGCGCCCAAGGCATCCCTCAGATCGCCGTGGTGATGGGCTCTTGCACCGCAGGCGGCGCCTATGTGCCCGCCATGTCGGACGAAGCCATCATTGTCCGCAATCAAGGAACAATTTTTCTCGGGGGGCCCCCGCTGGTTAAAGCCGCAACCGGCGAGTCAGTGACAGCGGAAGAGCTCGGGGGCGCGGACGTGCACTCTCGACAAAGCGGGGTCACAGATCACTATGCACGAGATGACGCCCACGCCCTATCGCTGGCTCGGAGAGCCATCGAGAACTTGGGGCGCCCGAAATCCCTTGACCTCGACATCAAGGCACCCGTTGCCCCGCAACTTGACCCAGAGGAACTCCTGGGCATCATCCCCCGCGATACTCGGCAACCCTTTGATGTCCGTGAAGTGATCTACCGTATCGTCGACGACAGTCGGCTCGATGAGTTCAAGCGTCTGTATGGGGAGACACTCGTTACCGGGTTCGCGCGGATTCACGGATATCCATGCGGCATCGTGGCGAACAACGGCGTCCTCTTCAGCGAATCCGCCCTCAAGGGTGCCCATTTCATTGAACTCTGCTGCCAGCGGGGCATCCCTCTGATCTTCCTGCAGAACATCACCGGCTTCATGGTGGGCAAGAAGTATGAGCAAGGCGGTATTGCCAAGGATGGGGCGAAAATGGTCAACGCTGTGGCCTGCGCAAACGTGCCCAAGCTGACAGTGATCATCGGAGGCTCTTACGGCGCCGGAAACTACGCCATGTGCGGACGCGCCTATTCGCCCCGCTTACTCTTTACGTGGCCAAATGCTCGCATCAGCGTCATGGGGGGTGAACAAGCGGCTCATGTTTTGGCCACTGTACGTCGCGACGGCGCCGAAGCCCGAGGCGAAAGTTGGCCCGAATCCGACCAGAAGAGTTTCATGGATGAAATTCGAGAGCAATATGAACATGAGGGACATCCCGTCTATGCCAGTGCGCGAATTTGGGACGATGGCATCATCGATCCCCGCGACACGCGGCGCGTTTTGGCCCTCGGAATCAGCGCATCCCTGAATGCACCCCTTGAGCCGACTCGTTTCGGCGTTTTCAGGATGTAGACGTGTTCCGAAGCCTACTGATCGCCAATCGAGGCGAAATCGCTTGCCGAATCATTCGCACGGCCCGTCGCCTCGGCATCCAGACCATTGCGGTCTACAGCGACGCCGATGCCGATGCGCTTCACGTTCGTTCGGCCGACATCGCATTCCCGCTTGGGCCGGCGCCCGCTGAAGAGAGCTACCTCAACATCGAACGGATCCTGAGCGCTGCTAAACGATCCGGGGTAGAAGCGATCCACCCCGGCTATGGCTTCCTTTCTGAAAACGCAGACTTTGCCGACGCCTGCGCCCAAGCCAACATCATTTTCGTCGGACCGCCCGCCGCGGCGATTCGGGCCATGGGACTCAAAGACGAGGCCAAAAGAAGGATGGAAGCCGCCGGCGTACCAGTGGTCCCTGGCTACCACGCCGTCGATCTCGATCTCGAAACCCTTCGCCAGACCGCAGAGGACATCGGTTACCCGATTGTCGTCAAAGCCATTGCCGGGGGCGGCGGCAAGGGCATGCGGCGGGTCGATGAAGCTTCCGAACTCGAGACAGCCATGGCGGCCGCAGCCCGCGAAGCCGAATCGTCTTTCGGAAACGCCGGCGTCATGATCGAAAAGTGGATTACACGACCGAGACACATTGAGGTTCAGGTTTTTGCTGATGCTTCAGGGCAGGTCATTCACCTTTTCGAGCGCGACTGCTCAATCCAAAGGCGGCATCAGAAAGTGCTGGAGGAGGCGCCCGCCCCGGGTCTATCTGAAGCCCTGCGAGAGCGCCTTGGCCAGGCGGCCGTCCGCGCCGTTCAAGCCATTGATTACCGTGGCGCAGGGACCATCGAGTTTATCCTGGATGCCTCGACCCCAATCGACGAGGCCCAATTTTATTTCATGGAAATGAACACTCGACTGCAGGTCGAGCATCCCGTGACCGAGGCCATCACAGGCACCGATCTCGTCGAGTGGCAGCTGCGCGTTGCAACCGGAGAGCGCCTTCCGAAGGAACAATCAGCCCTAGCAATCAAAGGCCACGCGATCGAAGTCCGACTGTATGCCGAGGACCCTTCCCGCGATTATTTGCCCCAGACAGGCCAGCTGATTCGCTATCGACCGCCGGCAGAGAGTGCAGCAGTTCGTGTGGAGACGGGCGTCGTCGAAGGCGATGTCGTCACTCCATTTTACGATCCGATGATGGCCAAGCTGATCGTTCACGACGTCGACAGGCGGCGAGCCATTGAGCGCCTTAAAGAGGCCCTTTCCTCTTTCGAGATTGCCGGGGTGACATCTAACCTGACCCTGCTCCACGCGATCTCGGAGGCCCCGGCTTTCGCCGCGGGGGACGTCCACACTGCGTTTCTCGACGAAAACCTCACTCGAGGAGCGATCACTCTCTCATCGCCCCCCCTTGAGGCCATCGCTCTGCTCGTAGCCGCCTGTCTGGCAGACCGTGCTGAGCAGGCTCACCTTGACTCTGGCGAAGATTCTTGGTCGCCCTGGAACGCAACGGATGGTTTTCGAATCAACGAAGACGGGTTCGATCTCTTTCGCTGGCGGTTCGGGGAGGAAGAAATCGAGGTTGCGGTTCACTCAAGCCGGGTCGCAGTGACCCTTGAATGGGACGATCGCGGATCGGTCCTCCATCGAATCGAGCGAAGAGGCGATTCCGTCTCCGCCGTGGTCGATGGCGTTCTGCTGAAAGCCAAGGCGATCTTCGACAAGAGCCATGCGTACGTGGTCCGAGGACCGTCAACGCTCTCTTTCACTGCGTTGGACGAGGAGGCTTTCGGCGACGATTCAGGTGCAACCGCGGGAGCTGTCCGGGCGCCTCTTCCCGGGCTGGTAACTGCTGTGCTGGTTTCCAAGGGCGAAAGCGTCGAGGCAGGCCAAACACTCCTTCGCATGGAAGCCATGAAGATGGAGCACACTCTGCAAGCCCGAGTCGACGGTCAGATCACCGAGCTCAATACTGAAGTCGGCGCACAGGTCGACGACGGCGCCGTTCTGCTCGTCGTCGAATGACGGCGCGACTCAATCGGCCAAGTTCAGCCCCGCACGCTCCGGCGTACCCGAACGGCCTCGGCCAATTGGTCGAGCACGACTTCGGTTTGACTCCACCCCATGCAGGCATCGGTAATGCTCTGGCCATGCACCAAATCGCCGCCGCCGGAGAGACTGTCGTTATGATCCTGCCGACCCGGCTCAATAAAACTCTCGAGCATGAGGCCGAAAATATGATCACTTCCACCCGCCACCTGTTCGGCGACATCGGCGGCTACGGTCGGCTGCTGGTCATACTTTTTGCCGCTGTTGGCGTGAGAGCAGTCGATCATGACTGAAGTGCGGAGCCCCCGCGCCTCAAGGGCTTCGCCCACTCGCGCGACGTGAGCCGCGGAAAAATTCGGCCCCTCTTTTCCGCCCCTGAGAATCACATGGCATTGAGGGTTGCCGCTCGTCGCCACGATGGCGGCGACCCCCTGTTTGGTGACAGAAAGAAAGTGGTGCGGGTGACGACTGGACATGATCCCGTCGAGGGCGATTTCGACGCTGCCGTTGGTTCCGTTTTTGAA
>NHEP01000064.1 GCA_002171515.1 bacterium TMED88
AACCGCAGGCCCGTGGTCGGCACGTTGTATAGATGAGAGTACGAGTGAGCCATCAACTCATTGGATTTCTTGGTTGCTGCATAAAAACTAATCGGATGGTCCACATTATCGTGAACCGAGAACGGCGTCGTTTCGTTGGCTCCGTACACAGAGCTACTCGACGCGTAAACCAAATGTTTCACCCTAAGCTTTCGAGCCAGCTCAAGAACATTCAAGAACCCAACAATATTGGAATGAACATACGCCTCGGGAGCCTCAATTGAATATCGAACACCAGCCTGAGCGGCCATATGGACGATTACTTCAGGCTCAAACGAACGAACCGCTTCAGAGAAGACTCCAGCGTCCGCAATATCCAGGCAATGATCCAGATAACTTTCTCGGGACAAGAGCTGATCTCGACGAGCTTCCTTCAATCCGACATCATAGTAGTCATTCAAAGAGTCGATACCGAGAACGACATCCCCACGATCCAGCAATCGACCCGCGACCGCCGAACCAATAAAACCTGCCGAACCCGTCACGAGCACCTTCATTATCTCATGGCCTCGCCGGAGAGCTGGTATCGAGAAACATCCGGCACCACAATTCAATGCACATCAGCGAGAGACTGGTATAAGCGGCATCGATCGATCCAGAACGATCTCGCTCAAGCATACTCTGGACGCCCTCTGCATCAAAGAGCCCACGTCGATTCAAAGACTCGGCTGATAGGGTGTCTTCAACCATCGGGCGGAGCTCTTTCCGAAGCCACGACCGGAGCGGTACCCCAAAACCTGACTTGGGTCGGTAGATCACCTGCTTCGGAAGGAGCGGCTCCATGGCCGCTTTAAAAATCCACTTACCCTCACCGCCTCGCTGCTTGTATTCCACAGGCAGCGAAGCCGCCAAGTCAATCAGGTCCGGATCGAGCAACGGAACACGCACCTCGACTCCCGTGGCCATACTCATCTTGTCAAAGTAATTCAGATTGTGATCAGCAAGGAAGTGCTTACAGTCGAGATAGAGCATCCGGTTGATTTCGTGCACGTCCTCCGGAACGTTCTTGAGAGAGCGCATCAGCGGCGCCGAGAATGGACGCCCAGCAAGACGCTCATGCATTTCATTCGAACAAATGGAGTCGAGGATCGCGCGCTCCGGCCAATGGAAATAACTCGCAAGCCGCTCATCGCCATCTAGGTCAGCGTAGGACAGGGCCTTCGCGATCCGCCGTGTCGACGCGGAAGAGGTAGGAAGCCGAGAGGCCGCGCCCTTGAAGGCCCGCCGCACCCGCTGAGGCAACCATCCCCATCGCCACTCAAAACCCATTGCTCGATGGCGACGATAACCGGTAAAAATATCATCCCCCCCGGCGCCGGAAAGCAGCACCTTAATCCCGTGTTCGCGAGCCAGCCGACAAATAAAATAGGTGTTGATTGCGGCAAAATCAGCCTGCGGTTCATCCAGGGAATAGATCATCCTCTGGAGCTCCTCGGCCATCTCGGGCCCCACATAGATGGTCCTCAGGTCAACCCCAAGATGCTCTGCGACACTCTTCGCGTAAGGGAGATCTTCCGCATTGCCCTCTAGGGCAAAAAGTTCATCCTTGAACCCGATGGTAAAGCAGTCCAAATTCCCGCCGCCGGCTCCTCGTGTGGCGCAGGCGACGACGCTGCTGGAATCGAGACCGCCCGACAGCAAAGCGCCAACCGGAACATCGGACATCATTTGACGGTCAACGGCCTGCTGCACCTGATCGCGAACGGCCTCGGCTGCTTCTTCCGGGGGCATCGGGACGATAGCCCGATCATACGGAAGGTCGTAAAAGCTCCAGCGAGACTCGATTCGTCCATTTTCAATTCGAATTGCATGGCCGGGCTCGAGCTTCTTGACACTCTCAAGCATGGTCCTCGGGGCAGGACACCACAGGTACGTCAGGTAATCGTAAATGGCGCGGTGATCCAGACTCCGCTCAACGGCTGAGCTACACAAGAGCGCTTTCAACTCGCTGGCAAAGAGAAGGCCTTCCCGCGTCTCACTGTAGTAAAGAGGCTTGACGCCGACTCCATCACGAGCGATCAGGAGCGATTTGTCTCGTGTATCCCATAAGGCAAAGGCAAACATTCCATTGAGTCGAGTGAGCATGCCTCGGCCGTACTTCAGATAGAGGTTGAGAATCACCTCCGTATCAGAGTCGCTCTTAAAGGCGAAGCCATCTTGACGCAGCTGATGGCGGAGGTCCTTGAAGTTAAAAATCTCTCCGTTGAAGACGATCACCACCTGCCCTGTGGCATCCCACATTGGCTGGTGACCTCGCTCGGAGAGGTCAATGATCGAAAGGCGTCGATGAGCCAGCCCAACCCGCGACTTCGCGTCAGTCCAGACACCCGCGTCGTCTGGCCCACGATGGGTCAGCGCTGCGCTCATTTGATCGAGCAACTGCGATTCAAAATTTCCTACAAAGCCCGCGATTCCGCACATTTTGGCCGCATCCCTCTCTAGTGGACCCAAAAACCCTAGAGCGCCAATCGCCCCACTCTCGACTTGACTGCTCGAAATTTACCGTTTCGCTCTCTCGGAATTGAATGAACGCGCTTGAGATCGATGTGCATTTGGTCGCCCATGCGTTTCCGCACCTCTCGCAAGAGAGCCTCCTCTGAGGTGTGATTAAACTCTGCAGACGGGACAAAGATGATCTCAATGGACTCGGGCGAATCTTGAAGAATCTGCGCCTCAAGAATTTCTGCCTGCTCCTTAAAGATGTGGTCCAGACGACCGATGAATCGACCATCGGGGGTCACAACGTAGTCCTCATTTCGACCATCAACATCAAGATAGACATCCCCCGGGCGGCCACACCGGCACTGGCCCTTGAGGCGAGTTCCAATATCCCCAATCCGGTACCGCAGAAAAGGCGTTGCGTTGTTGCTGAGACCGGTCACAAGGAGCGGGCCTCTCACGTAGTCTTCGTTTTCCTCTTCGACTTCTACCTCAACAACGCAATACTCCATATCCACATGAAGGAGGCCTTCACTGCAAGCCGTCATCGATACGGCGAATTCGCTTGTGCCATAGCGATCCCAAATTCGAGTCGAAAAGGCTTCCTCGATTGCTTCCCGCTGGAAAGCCAGCAATGATTCGGATGATGTAAAGATCGCCTTCAGCCGCCCTGCGGGAAGGGTGCGCCCCGTTTCCAACATCGCCCGCGCAACCAAATGGAGAGACGATGGGTAGCTCATGATGTAAGCCGCTTTTTGCTTGAAAATTTCGTCGACGTAGAGCTGCAAATTGCGAGGGGTCATGTGATGGACGCTGAACAAGGTTTGTCGGCCGTATAAGTTTTCGCGCCAAAAAGGTGGCCCGCTCTGGGAAAAGGGGACGATCACCTGGCCGCCAAAAGTTAAGTGGCGATCTCGCAGCCCAATCCCGCACCGAGCTCGCATCCGCCACACAGCGGCATACTCTTCTGCGATCGCTTCCGGGGTATAGGCAAGCGGCAAGGCTGTCCCGGTGGTGCCACTCGTCTGACTCCGGCGGATTCGCCCCGCCGGTATGTTAGTCGAGAGAAATTCCTCGAAGTGATCTCGATAAGTGGCTTTATCCAGAATGGGAATACCGGCCAGAGTCTCCTGAATCGCACGCCTCGCGTCAGGTTCCTTGGATGGGCCTTTGAGCTCGCGATAACGCGGAACGGTCTCTTGCGCGTGCCGCACCATCGCATCGAGGCGGTTCCGCTGATAGATCAATAGGCTTTCAATAGGCGCCATCTCAGTTTGCTGCCATTCTCGGAGCATCCGATAGAAGTGGCGCGAAAAACGGTCCCGCGCCCGAACGTACCCTGCCCAGGTACACGCCATGTTCTGAGCAAATGTAGGCAACGACTCATAGAGGTGGTTCATCGATCAACCTTTTTCTTCGCTTCCATTGCCATGATACCACCGTCTGGGCTCAGCCACTCGCTTCTTTCGCCCCTCATGCCAAAGGCCCAGATTCCGATACGGTCAGAATTGTCTCGTCGGAGCGGTTGGGAGCCAACCGTCGCGCGCGGAAAATAGAAAACGAAGACTCCACAAAGTCCGGACTCCGTTATCCTGAGAGCGGAGAAACGATGACACTCGCAAACAAACGAATCGTGATCGATGCCGCCATGGTTCGGCGCGGGGGCGGATTCACCCATCTCGTCAACGTCCTTCCAAAACTGGTGAAAGAGGCGCCGAATACGCATTTTCTCGTTTTGGTGCGCGGCGACTCCGTGGCTACATCGCTCCCCGAAGCGCCCAATCTCGACCTCGAGGTGTTGCCCGAGGCAAATTTCGCCCAGCGGATTCGATTCCAGCTTGAAGAGGCGGCCAGGCTCAGCCGGCGTTATCAGGCAGACCTCTACTACTCGGTGGCCGAAACTGCGCCTCGGGGACTGTCGTGCCCGCTCATCGTCAGCTTCCGAAATCCGAACGTCTTCACGTCGCTGGATCAAAATTGGGGCCTCTACCAATCGTTTCGATTGCCCGCTCTACGCAGAGCAGCCGTGCGAACCGCTCAACGGGCGGCTCGAGTGATTTTTGTTAGCCACGACTCAGCCCGATGGATCGGCGACTCAATCCAGTTAGCGCCTCAAAAAAGGACCGTGATCTATCACGGAATCGACCCCCAATCCTGGCAATCAATCTCATCCAATTCGGATAAAGAAGACCTCGGCATTCTTTCCGTCAGCTCGATCTACCGTTATAAAAATTTCGTCAGGCTCATTGAGGCATGGAGGCACTTCGCAGAGCAGCACGCGGATGCGCCGCCCTTGACGATCGTGGGAGACGTAGTCGACCAGAGCCATGCACGAGAGATGGAAAAGGCTCGCAGGGCTTGCGGTCCATTGGCCGGGAAAGTGCGCATCCTCGGTGCCGTCCCCTACGAAGAAATTTCGCGGTACTACCGGCGGTCGAACATCTTCGTCTTCCCTTCCTATTTGGAGACCTTCGGGCACCCTCTTCTCGAAGCGATGATCTCGGAAATTCCCGTGGTCGCAGCCGAAACCGAAGTCTTTAAGGAAATCGCAAATAAAGCTGCAGTCTACTGCGACCCTTTTGATGTCACCTCGATCGCCTCTGCTCTGTCTAGAGTTTTCGAAGATTCAACCCTTCGCAAAAGCCTGACCCAGGCTGGAAAACTACGAGTGGAGCAGTTCACCTGGGACGAAACCGCCCGTCGAACTTTACAGCTCCTCCACGAAGTGATTGCTCAAAAAACGAGCTCAGCAATGGCCCATTAAATCAAAATGCTACGGAGCAGCGGTTGGACACGGCCGGGTGCGAGCTGCACGAGCATTTTGCGGTCTTCGACATCCATCACAGAGAAAAGTCGAAGGCTGCAGATATATACAAATGCTCCTAAAAGGCTTGCGAAAATCCAGGGCATCCAAAGCTCGAAGCCAAGGGCAGAAATAATCCCCAAACCGGTCACCGCGGAGTACCTCAATAAAGTCGACCACGGGAACCTCAGATCAAATTCGAGTCGCAGTAGCACATAAATGATGAGATTCTTCGTCAAGGTGCTGAGTACAACGGCCGAGGCCATGCCCACCGCCCCGTACTTCAGAGACAGCGGAATCCCCAAGCCTAGGTTAATGGCCACCGCAACCTTGCTCCAAAGCAGAACCTTTGGACGCTTAAGCGTCTGTGCAATCACACCCGTTGGTGCGGTGAAGAGTGCCGCCCCGACCAACAGGATCGCTGCGGGCCAGTAAGAATCGGCATATTCCGGACGGAAGACCCAGACAAGCACTCGGCCTCCGAAAGGAACAAACAGTACGATGAATAGCATGGTGACAGACCGATTCACCGCATATACGAATCGAAACATTCGACTCACGTCCTCGATGCGACCCGTCTCCTCGTACCGGGAGAAGAATGAAACCGTGGCAATGGGCCGAAAGAGCTGCATCGGCTGCCAAGCTAATAGGCGGTCAACGATATTCGACGCGACCGCATAGATGGCGACCTCACCGGTGGTTCCCAAAGCTGCCAAAACCAATCGGTTTACCGGCGATGACAGCAGCATCGTGCCCAAATCATCCCACCACGATGTCAATCGATAGCGACGTCGTTCAGGAGTCTCCCGAATGGGCTCAGTGAGGACTTGCCGTTGCGGGTGACCAAAATAATGGAGACACGCAAAAAAGGCGATCGCCCACTGCAGCAGAGTGGCGGCGCAGTACACCCAAGCGAAGTCCACCAAGCCAAGCCCGATCTGGATCCCAACAAGAATGCCACCCACAAAGGTCGCCTGGCATGCCAAGAAGGCCCAGAAGACTTCTCGTTGGCGATAGGCCGTGTTCAGGGCAGCCTGCAGGTAAGCCCCCGATCCAATCGCGAAGTAGGCGGGAAGGAGAATCGCAAAGAGATCGGAGTAAGCTGATAGTCCGAACTGTGGTGACCAAAACGGGAAGAGGACCCACATGAGCGCCAAACAGGCAATGATGGCGAGACTTCGCCGACTCCATACAGACCAGACAAATGCGGTTCGCTCCGCAGGGCGATCGATGGAGCGCAAGAAGCGAAGGAGCGCGTGGTTGTATCCCAATGAAGCCGCCAGCATGAGCGGGCCCGCGACACCGACCATCAACACCCAAATGCCGTAGTCATCGGGCGGCAAATATCGCACGAGCAAAAGCATTCCGGTGAGAGCAAATGCAATTTGAAGAATGCCGGAGAGGGCCGCGTAGGGTAGACCGCGGCGGACACCCTCCCGTGCACTGGCCTCGCTCTTCATACCATTCACCCGAAGCCGGGGACGCGGATCTTCAGCCACGGAACTGAAAAAAGTGCGCCCTCTCCTCTTTCCACTCCATCAGCCAGTCTGAGCATCACACAGCCGATGAGCGACCCTCTCTGAGGCCAAATTGTGCCCTTCGGCATTCCAGTGGCCGTCGCAGGGCAGCATATTTGGAAAACCATGGAAGCACTCTTCTGACTGGATTGCGTTTTGAAGAAAAGTTTCGGACAGGCTCAGGAATTCTATCCCATTGCGATCCGATAGCTGCGCCAAGCGACGATTCCAGTAAAAGGGATCTCTGTCCCCGACTCAATCCCATCAAGACGATGCCGACCGACCTCAGGGTCGACGTGGACTTGATGGGCCGAAGAGGCAGTAACTAGCAAAAGCTCACGCTGATCGGGATGCACCCTTCGAGCCAAATCCACCCAAAGCGCCTCGGCGACCGCTCAAGCGTTGACCATTTCCTGCGATCGGGGCGGCGAACTAAGGCATTCAGCCCGGCCTTGACCCTGCTGGTCCTGACGCACCCGCTCAAGAGCCCGCCGGGCCTCCAAAATCAGCTGAGCAACCCTCGAATAATCTTTCAGCCGTCGTACGAAACGGGCCAACGTAGAGCGCGATCGCCTAAACCCCTCGGACTCTACAAGGGACGCATCGAGGATGAGCTGGCCTTGGGGATCCAGGTCACAGAATCGGCGCCCGCCTTCTGCGGAAAAGGTTCGTTGATTGCTCCGCACGTCATTCGGCACGAACATGAGCATCACGAGATTGGGGTCAAATTCGGCAGCGATCTGTCGGTCAATTTCCAATTCCTGGGCAGTGCTGATTACCGAAAGGGCAAAGTTCAGAACCTCCACTGAACGAAACGCCCGAGCAGCACACGCCTCAAGTCTGCCCTCAACCGCCTCCGCCAAATTTCACCCAGATCCACTTGACGAGCCTCAGTGAAAGAATCACCTCAAACAACAATCCCAGGAGTGCCGCCCCGGGCCACAAGGGAATGCTCTTCGTCCGTAAAACCAAGCCCATTTGCCTCGATCCAGGCATTCCCTCTTTTTGAAATCAACCCGTTACAAACGGACGCAGCCGGACTCCCGCGACAGGATGAGGCTCGAAGCAGGTTCATCCGGCTCATTGTCAAGCACTTCGTTCCGCCCTCGTGTCTGCTCCGGGGCGTCGGTCCCCATAAGGGTCCCTTCACTCGGTCCCTGACCCAAAAGCTCAGCCCTCAACTAAAGCCAAGCAGAGACCAACCGCGACTCTAGCGGTCGAAGATCAACATACGATGAAGTGCCGTTTTCGCAAAATTACGGATAGAGAATTTCGCGGCATCATACGGCATATCGCAGCCATCGCAGGCTGCCTGGCGTTCCGGGTGCTTCGTTGCCAAATCGCGCCGCATGGCCTGATATTTCTCGCCGTTCCAGATTTCCATCAAATCCTGCTCAAACAAGTTTCCGAGAACAGACTGATGTTCGAGATCGCGACAACATGCGACGACATCCCCGTTATGAGCAATAAAGAACGTGTACCACGGATATGGACAAACTCGGTAACCGTCTTTTGATTTCAGCCGGCTGTCCAGTTTGCCAGAAGCATTGTGAAAAACACGGCGGTGAAAGCTCACACGATCGCTCGCAGGAAAGAGCTTTTGCAGAGCGTCGAATCGGCGATCGAGATCTGCCGGATCGGTATGTCGATACGAGGAAATATCCGTGATCTTAAACTGAATATGAGCCAAGCCCGGATCCGCTATCGCTGCCGTGAGATTATCCAGGACAACCTGCCAAGAACCAGGCGTCCCGCGCACCTCCTCAAAGTAGGTCTCGTCGGAACAGAAATCTGGAGTCATCACGTAGGCCATCCCCTCGCTCGGCAACTGTCGCAGCCGATCCAGAGAAATAAGCATGGCATTTGTGGCAAAATGGTGCTTCGTAAAACCGTACCGACGCGCCACCTCAAAATTTTCATGAAATCGTTTGTTCATGAAAGGCTCTCCGTCGAGGGTCCAATGCATCAAATCGGAGCCAGCGCCCGATTCACGGATTTTTTGGAGCAACTTCTCCACCGCATCCGGCTCGATGGCTGACGCCGGAATCTGGTCGAAGTGGCTGGGGCTCGACTGAGGACA
>NHEP01000065.1 GCA_002171515.1 bacterium TMED88
CAGTCCCTGCCACGAAAGGGGTTGGCTCGGCGCCTCGGACCGGGACTTCTTCAATGGCTCGACCAGACCAGCGGGCATTCCATCGAGCACCCTATTCCAGAATCCAAGGACGACTCTATCCAGGAAGGCATCGACCTTGAGTCGCCGATCCCGAACCTCGAACCTCTGAGTTTCGTGATTCGCGGAATGCTTTCTCGACTCACCCAAAGGCTCTCCCTTCGATCGCTTGCCTGCGATGAAATCGAGATCCTGCTTTGCACGGAGGACCGCGGACGGCCCCATCTTCATATCGGTGTTGCAGCCCCCACTCAAGATCCACGCGTTCTGCTGCGCCTCACCGTTCTCGCCTTAGAAAAAAAGCCTCCCCAAGCCCCGGTCGAATCAGTTGCAATCCGGGCACGGGGCGTTCCGATCGCCACAAGCCAACTCGACTTCTTTGCCCCCACCGGACCAGCCCCCCGAGACCTCGATGAAACGGTCGCAGAACTCGGAGCACTCTGTGGGGAGGAGCGCGTCGGGGCCCCCAGTCTGATCGACACCCATCACCCAACGGCTTTTTCACAAAAACCCTTCAAACCTGGGACAACGACTCCCCGTAAAAAGGATCTCGAAAACCTGGTCCAGGCTGAATCGGATATCAAACCGGTGCTCCGAATCATCCGCCCCCCTGTGCGTGCAGAAATACGGATCGAAAGAGGCCAGCCCTCCTTCATTCGCAGCGCGATCGCCTCGGGCGAAATCCTCGTCTCATCTGGGCCTTGGCGAACCACCGGGTATTGGTGGTCCCCCGACGAACGATTCGCCTTCGACCACTACGACATCCAAGTCGATGGAGGCTACGTGATCCGTCTTGGATTCGACTGGATTCAGAGGGTGTGGCAGATCGACGGAATCTACGACTAGATGCGGATCAACCACTCCAAAATCAAGAACCGAGCTGCACATCACCGACGCTACGGAGTCGGGATCCTGATTCAATCTTCCTCGACTGACCCAGACGTTTCGACCGCTTCGCCCCGCTTGATCTGCAGCGAGAGTCCGGCCCGATCAGCGGGGCGCTCGCCTGCACGCACCACTGCGCCGGGCCCAAAGCGGTCATTCAATCCGTCCACGGCCCGGTTCAACGCTTCTCGACCTGACCGAGACGCCTCTTTCCCACCCCGACCCGGCGGCTGAAAGAGCGACAGCTGCTCGATTCCGCAATCCTCTACACCCGAAACACCCACACCGATCAAACGGATCGGACCTTCAGGACCCGATTCTCGAAAGAGACGGCGCGCTTCTTGAGTGATGACCCGGCCATCATCTGTCGCTTCCAAGAGCGTGCACTGGCGGGTATGAAGGGGATAACCCCGCGCCCCCGCACGCGCCCGGCGTGCATCTCTCCACTTCAAGACAACCGTTCGGGCGCGCACTCCGTCTCGTCGCAGTCGACGCGCAACCGATTCGGAATGGGCCAATAGAGTCTCCGACAAACGTGACCAATTCTCCGTGTCTGCAGAAAATGTATTCTCCTCGCTGTAGCTTAAAGCGCGTCCGTTCGGCTGAACTTCTCGCTCATCCAAACCAAGAGCGAGTCGACTCCAACGTTCCCCTTCTGGCCCCAAAATGCTTTGCAACCGTTCGGGGCCGGCTTGGGCCAGATCACCCAACGTCTCAAAACCACAAGATCGCAGGCGACTTTCCGAGACGGGCCCCACGCCCCAGAGCTTCCGAACCGGCAGTGGAGCCAAAAAACCCTGAACCTGCTCCGGGCGCAAAACCAAAAGCCCGTCGGGCTTGGCTGCCGCACTCGCCACCTTGGCGACCATCTTGACTGGAGCCACGCCCACCGACACCACCAGTCCGGTTTCCCTTCGGACCCGAGCTCGCAGATCAGCACCGACCTGAGTCGGCGGGCCCAGTAAGCGCTCTGTTCCCGTCAGGTCTAAAAAAGCTTCATCAAGAGACAGCCCTTCGACGGAGGGCGAAAAATCTGCAAAGATCCGAAAAATTTTTCTCGACTCCCTCGCATACTTCCCTATGTCGCCTCGGAGAAAGACCAGCTCGGGGCACAGTCGTTTCGCCTCGAAACTCGGCATCGCGGATCGAACACCAAATTGGCGGGCCTCATAGCTCGCGGCCGCCACAACACCTCGTGACCCATCTCCGCCTACGGCGACGGGGCGATCCCGAAGTTCCGGACGGTCCCGCTGTTCGACGGAGGCATAAAAAGCATCCATGTCCGCGTGCAAGATGCACCGGTTTGCCGGCGCCCCCTCTGCCCGGGCCGGGGGCTTAGGCGTCACCCGGCCCCGAAGAAGCACCGAGCAGATCCCGAACGGTCTCGATCAAGGTTGCGGGCCGGAAGGGTTTTTGAAGAAAACGACCCCCCATCGATTCAACACGTTGCGCCATATCCCCATCGAGAGGAGCCCCACTGACCACAATGGGGCCCAGATCGGGGCGTGCGGCGTGCAATGCCTCAAGCAGTTCGCCCGAACCTCGCGGGGGGATAAAAACGTCGATCACTGCACCGCAGAGAGAATCTCTGTGCTCGTTGAGAACCGAAATGGCCTCTTCGCCGTCGGCTGCCGAAACGACGGCGTAATCCTGCCGTTCAAGCACCTGGGTCATTAAGCGAAGCAACTGCGGTTCGTCGTCTACCACCAATAGAGTCAGTTTCATCCTCTGAGTCCCCAGCCAGTTCAACCCCTCTCTTCGGCCAAAATAGCCAAGACAAATAGCTTTTGGATGGGCTTTGGATCAGAGCTCCCATTGCGAGTAGGCGAAAATATAGCGAAAGTCTGGCCCCACGTGGCAGACCAAACTGGATATTTTGAGCTTCGCGCACGAAGCGCCTTCTCGTTTCTTGAGGGCACCGCCGAACCCGAGCGAGTCGCCGAGCGAGCCGCTGAACTCGGCTATCCCGCTCTCGCTTTGGCTGATCTCGGCGGAGTCTATGGTTTACCCCGATTCCACCAAGCCACCCAGAAACTAGGCGTACGGGGCATGCTCGGCGCGGAGATCGGCCTTGAGGGGGCCGAGGGGCACTCCCTCCTGATCTTGGTCGAGTCAGCCAAGGGATGGGCCGCGCTCTCCAGATTGATCACAGAGGGCCAAGCCAATCGCACCAAGTCTCTTTGCCAAGTGCGATGGGACCAAGTCGAGGAAAACGTTCGGGACTGGACGGTCTTAATCCGAGGAGACGCCCGACTCTCCACAGCCCTGCTCGACCGGGCCAAGGGCATCCTCGCCCCTCGCTCATCACAGCTCTGGGTCGACGTCTCTCGGTCTCTCGATCGCTCAGTCGAGCGAAGCACTCGAAGGGCCATCGCGATCGCGGAAGAAGCGCGAGTTCCCGTGGTCGCCACAGGGGATGTTCGCATCGTAGAAAATCACGACCGTCCGCTGTTGGATGCACTCACTTGCTTAAAGCATAAGAAAACACTCGACACCGCAGGCCAACTTCTTCTTCGGAATGCCGAGTTCTCTCTTCAGAGACCCGGCCGCATGATCGAACGCTTTGCGGACCACCCGGAGTGGATCAAAGCGACCCAAACCATTGCCGAGCGGGTTCAGTTCACGTTGGATCAACTCGAATACCGCTTTCCCCAGTTCCCCGTCCCACCAGGAGAAACCCAAGCCAGCCACCTTCGATCACTCACTTGGAGGGGGGCACGTCAGCGTTATGGATCGCCTCTCCCCGATCGGGCTCGACGACAAATCGAACACGAGCTGACCGTCATTGAGAAGCTGGATTTATGTGGCTACTTCCTCATCGTCCAAGACATCGCAGACTTCGCTCGCCGCGAGCAGATTCTCTGTCAGGGTCGAGGCTCAGCGGCCAATAGTGCCGTCTGCTACGCCCTCGGGATTACCGCAGTGGACCCCGTAGGCATGGAGCTTCTCTTCGAACGATTCCTGTCTGAAGAACGAGGCGAATGGCCCGATATTGACCTCGACTTGCCCTCGGGTGACCAACGTGAACGGACGATTCAATACGTCTTTCAGCGTTATGGGCGCCACAACGCTGCGATGACCGCCAACGTCATCACCTACCGCATGAAAATGGCCGTTCGAGAGATAGGAAAGGTCTTAGGCCTCCCTCCCGATGTCATCAACCGACTCAGCAAGGAATTTGAACGACTGGATCACCCCGACCAATCCGAAAACGGCGAACAAAGCCTTCAGCAGCGCATTCAGGCCGCCGGTTTCGACATCGCATCGCCCCGCATTCAGGCCCTCATCGATTTAATCCCAAGCATTCACGGCCTTCCGCGTCATCTCGGACAGCACAGTGGTGGGATCGTGATTGCAGCCGGACGACTCGACGAGGTCGTCCCCATCGAGCCGGCCAGTATGAACGGGCGCAGTGTCGTTCAATGGGACAAAGAAGACTGCGCGGACCTGGGCATCATTAAAATCGACCTCCTCGGACTCGGCATGCTGTCCGCTCTTGAAAATACGATCCCTCTGATCCGGCAGCACGAAGGCATCGAAATTGATCTCGCCCACCTTCCCGCCAACGACCCCAAAACCTACGCCATGATTCAACGGGCGGATACAATCGGCGTCTTTCAAATCGAGAGTCGTGCCCAGATGGCGACTCTGCCCCGCCTGAAACCCAAAACCTTCTACGATCTTGTCGTCGAAATCGCGATCATTCGGCCCGGCCCCATCGTGGGTCAGATGGTTCACCCTTATCTCAATCGTCGAGCTGGCCGCGAGCCGGTCACCTACCCCCACCCATCCCTTGAGCCGATCCTGAAGCGGACCTTGGGGGTTCCGATCTTCCAAGAACAGCTTCTCCGCATCGCCATGACGGCTGCGGGCTTCACCGGAGGCGAGGCCGAGGAGCTTCGCCGGGCCATGGGGTTCAAACGCAGTACCGAGCGCATGAAACACATCGAAGAACGCCTTCGATCGGGAATGACTCAAAACGGCTTTCCCCTTGATGTTCAGGACAATGTCGTTCATCAAATCACTTCTTTTGCCCTTTATGGATTCCCAGAATCACATTCGGCGTCTTTTGCCCTGATCGCTTACGCGTCTTCCTATCTCAAATGTCACCACCCAGCCGCCTTTCTGTGTGGACTGCTCAACGCATGGCCCATGGGGTTCTACAGTCCGGCCACTTTAATTCAAGATGCGCAGCGACACGGCGTCACCGTCCTCCCCATCGACATCACCCAGTCGGAATGGGATTGCACCCTAGAATCTGAATCCTGCCGCCCGCCCTCGGTGAGGATTGGCCTTCGTTTCGTCACGGGTTTACGGACAGAAAGCGGATACGCGATCGAAGCCGAACGGGCCGAGCAACCTTTTCTTGACCTTCCCGATCTCGTCCGTCGGATCCCCTTCAGGCGCCCAGAAATCGAAGCTCTGGCCGAACTGGGCGCTCTGGTCCACCTGAAGGAGTCCCCCCAAGACCGCCGAGCCGCCCTCTGGCAGGTCGCCTCGATCGAACGCGACAGAAGCTCGCTCTTTGCGGGGCACGTCGAACAGTCGCCTCCGCCTCAAGCCTTGGAAAAACTCAGTCAACTCGAGGAAACGCTGGTCGACTACCGACTCGCCGGTCTCACCACGGGACCTCAAATCATGAAGCATCTGAGAGAGGCTTTAGATCAACGGGGCTTCGCGCCCGCTCAAAAGATCCCTTTCATCCCCAACCATCAATGGGTTCGAACAGCCGGGCACGTGATCGTGCGTCAACGTCCAGGGTCCGCAAAGGGATTCCTGTTCTTGACGCTCGAGGATGAAACCGGATTGACCAATGTCGTCCTGACCCCCCGCCAGTCCGAACAATTCCGAAAAGTTCTGCTCTCAAGCAAACTGGTCGAGGTTCAAGGGAAAATTCAAAACGTCGACCAAGTTGTTCATATCCGACTCCGACACCTGGCCCCGCTTGATCTTTCCGCAAGTCCGCTTCCTCCGGTTCGGAACTTCCGGTGATCAAAAAAGCGGCTCAAGATCAGGACTGGCTCGAACGGGATCGCTCAAGATGTTCTTGCACACTTCGGGACAGGGCTTCGGGCGTAAAGCCGAAACGAGTCGCAAGGTCTTTATAAGGCGCACTTTCCCCAAAACGTTTAAGGCCGTGAATCAGGCCACGGCGCCCCACATAACGCCGGAATCGCTCTCCGCAGCCTGCTTCCACCGCCACAACCGGCGTTCCATCATCGGGAATCAACTTCAGCTGCTCGGACTCGGATTGCGCGTCAAACAGCTCGAGGCTCGGCATCGAGACCACCTGTGCTTCGACCCCCCCCTTGGCGAGCGAATCCGCCGTTTCGAGGCATAGAGCGACTTCTGAGCCACTCGCCAGAAGGATCACATCCGGTGAATCCGCCGTATCTCGAACTCGATAAGCCCCTCGCAAAATATCTTTCAACTCAAAGCCTTCCGGTCGATCCAAGGCCGGGAGACCTTGACGGGAGAGTGAAAGAGCGATCGGTCCTTGCGCGTGCTGCAGGCCCCACCCGTAAGCCATCGCCGTCTCAACACCATCGGCCGGCCGAAAAACAGTCAAGCCGGGCATCGCATCCAAACTATCGACCTGTTCAACGGGCTGATGAGTCGGGCCATCTTCACCCACAAAAAACGAATCATGGGTGAAAACAAAAAAGGCCCGCAACTTCATGAGCGCGGCCAATCGAATCGACGGGCGCATGTAGTCGCTAAAGATCAAGAACGTTCCGCAGTACGGGATAAATGTGCCATCCAGCGCGATGCCATTGCTCACCGCACCCATCGCGTGTTCCCGCACCCCAAAATGAATATTCCTTCCGAGAAAGGGGTCTTCTCCCTTCTCGGCGCCCGGGCCCACGATGCCTCGACCGGCCAACATCGGCGGGGCCGCACTCCCGGCCAAGTCTGCCGAACCGCCAATCAGCTGCGGGACAATCTCGGCCAGTTCGGTCAGCACGGCTTTCGAATGGTTTCGCGTCGCGTCCTGAATGCCCCGCCTTCCCTGAGCCAAGCGGGTCCCCAAGTCTTCGGGGAACTTGCCATTCCGGATGGCATCCCAAGAAGCGGCCGATTCGGGATCAGCCGTCCGCCAAGCCTGCAGCCGAGCATCCGCAGCCACCCGGTCCGCCTGTTTCTCGCGGACCCGCTCCGCACAGTACGCCTGGACTTCGTCGGGCACCCAGAAAGTGGGTTCCTCAAGCCACCCCATTGCCTGCTTGGTTAAGGCCACCTCTTCTGCACCCAGCTTGGCCCCATGGGCCTTGCTCTGGCCCGCGACATTCGGAGAGCCGCGCCCAATCACGGTCTCGAGAACAATCAGACTGGGTCGAGTTGTTTCGGATCGGGCGTCCTCCAAGGCACGCCGCAAACCTTGTACGTCCTGACCATCCACTGAGTCCGACACATGCCAACCGCGCGCTCGAAAAATGGCCGCCGTATCCTCGGAAAAGCTCAAATCCGTGGATCCGTCGATCGTGATCTGGTTGGAGTCGTAAACGAAGATCAGGTTCCCCAGGCCTAGGTGCCCAGCCAGCGAGGCCGCCTCGCCGGCCACGCCTTCCATCATATCTCCATCACCCATGATGCCGTAGACAAAATGGTCCCCGAGACCCGAGGACTCGGCGGCTCCGTGAGTCTGCCCAAATCGAGCCCGAGTGAGTCGTCCGGCCAGAGCCATCCCGACGGCATTCGCAAACCCCTGCCCAAGGGGCCCGGTGGTTGTCTCAACGCCGGGC
>NHEP01000066.1 GCA_002171515.1 bacterium TMED88
ATCCCTCCCTGGGTGGTCACATCTCGAGCTTTGCTTCTGCGGCGACTCTGTATGACGTGGGCTTTAATCATTTTTTTCGGGCTCCAACGGCTGAGCACGGGGGCGACCTGATTTATATCCAGGGGCACTCGGCCCCGGGAATTTATGCCCGAGCATTTCTGGAAGGTCGGCTGTCCGAGGAACAGCTGCATAATTTTCGCAGGGAGGTGGATGGCTGCGGCTTGTCCTCGTATCCCCATCCTCGATTGATGCCCGATTTCTGGCAGTTCCCCACGGTTTCGATGGGCCTGGGCCCCTTGACGGCGATCTATCAAGCCCGCTTTATGAAGTACATGCAGGACCGTGGACTTCTCCCGGTTGATGATCGCAAGATTTGGTGCTTTCTGGGCGACGGCGAGACCGATGAACCGGAGAGCTTGGGGGCCATCTCTTTGGCCGGCCGTGAGAAGCTCGACAATTTGATTTTTGTGGTCAACTGCAATCTTCAACGATTGGATGGTCCCGTTCGAGGCAATGGCAAAATTATCCAGGAGCTCGAGGCGGGTTTTCGGGGTGCAGGCTGGCGTGTTCTCAAGGTGATCTGGGGGCGCTACTGGGATCCATTGCTCGCCAAAGATACCCATGGAATCTTGCGGGCTCGCATGGAAGAGGTCGTCGACGGCGACTATCAGGCTTACCAGGTCCGGGGCGGTCGCTATACCCGCGAGCACTTCTTTGGCCATTCGCCTGAATTGCTCGAAATGGTGGCCAATATGAGCGATGAAGACATTTGGCGCCTCAATCGAGGTGGGCATGACCCGTCGAAAGTTTATGCGGCGTATGCCGAGGCCGTCGATTCGCCGGGACAGCCTACGGTCGTTCTTGCTCAAACCGTGAAGGGGTATGGGACAGGCGAGGCCGGAGAGGGACAAAATGTCACTCATCAAATTCACGACATGAAAGAGGCGGCCCTCAAGACATTTCGGGATCGATTTAACATTCCCGTTTCCGATGATGAGATTGGCAAAGCCCCTTTTTATCTTCCTCCTCCGGATAGTCCGGAAATTGAATACCTTCGGACGCGGCGTGAATCTTTGGGGGGCTATTTGCCCGCGCGACTGGCCGCTGCACCCGCTCTTGATATCCCCGAGCTCAGTGAATTTGAGAGCCTGCTTGAGGGGAACGGGGAGCGAGAGTTTTCAACCACGATGGCGGCGGTTCGATTGCTCCAGTTGCTGACTCGAGATAAGCGGATCGGTCAAAACGTTGTTCCCATTGTTCCGGATGAGTCGAGAACATTTGGTATGGAGGGCATGTTTCGACGTCTGGGAATCTATTCCTCGGTGGGGCAGCTGTACGAGCCCGTCGATCACGATCAGGTGGCCTACTACCGAGAGGAAAAGAACGGACAGATTCTTCAAGAGGGGATTACGGAGGCTGGCGCCTTTTCTTCTTTTCTCGCGGCGGGGACCTCGTATAGCAATCACGGTATCAATATGATTCCGTTCTATATCTACTATTCGATGTTTGGTTTTCAGCGCATCGGCGATTTGGCTTGGTTGGCGGGAGACGCGCGGGCCAGGGGGTTTCTGCTGGGGGGGACTTCAGGCCGAACGACTTTGAACGGAGAAGGCCTGCAGCATCAAGACGGTCATAGCCATGTGCAATCCGCTCTGATTCCGAGTTGCGTCAGCTACGACCCAGCCTACGCGTACGAGCTCGCGGTGATCATCCGCGAGGGTTTGCGCCGCATGCTCGCAGAGCAGGAAAACGTTTTTTACTACATCACCGTGATGAACGAAAAGTATCCTCAGCCCGCGATGCCGGAAGGTGTGGAGTCCGGGATTCTTTCTGGTCTCTATCTGGTTCGAAAAGCCGAAGAGAGTGGTGGAGATTCGGATGCGCCTCGCGTGCAGCTCTTCGGAAGTGGAGCACTGCTGCCGGAGGTGCTCTCGGCGGCGGATGCCTTGGGCCAGGATTTTGGTGTTCGGGCTGATGTGTGGAGCGTGACGAGCTACACGGAGTTGGCTCGGAATGGAGCGGAAGCGGATCGATGGAATCGGCTGAACCCGAACGAAAGTCCTCGGAGGGGCTACCTGGCTGAGCAGCTTGACGATCACCCTGGCCCTGTAGTGGCCGTAACCGACTATGTCCGGGCGCATGCGGAGCAGGTCCGTGGCTACGTGGGTCGTTCATATACCGTCCTTGGGACCGATGGATGGGGTCGGAGCGATACTCGTGACCGCCTGCGTCGTTTTTTCGAAGTGGATCAGGGCTCGACGGTTGTGGCGGTACTTCACGCCTTGTCCGAGATTGGGCAGATCGATCGGCAGCGCGTTGCCGAGGCGATCGCTAAGTATGGAATCGACGGCCAGGCGCCGCCCCCTGTGAGCACTCATCCATGAGTGATGTGATCGAGGTCCGCGTCCCGGATATTGGTGATTTTGAGGGCGTGGAAGTCGTTGAACTGTTAGTTGGCCCTGGAGATGAGGTTGCCGTCGATGACGGGCTGATCAGTATTGAGAGTGAAAAAGCAACCATGGAAATCCCGGCGCCAGCGGCCGGCACAATTCAATCGCTTCACGTTGCATTGGGAGACTCTGTTTCGGAGGGCACTCTGATTGCTGAGGTTGCCGTGGCCGATGCAAGTCCCGTCGCGACCTCCGAAGTCGCGGCGCCGGAGTCGGAGCAACCTGAGGCCAGTGGCTCCCCGGTCTCGACAGGAAGCCCAGAAGGGGTAGAGCCCAAACCGTCTCAGGGGGAAGAGGCTGCTGAGAGTGAGGGTGGGGTTCCCGGTGAGGGCCCCCATCGTGAGCCGCCTGTGCCGGAGATGGAACGTAACGCGCGGGCTGAAGAAGGTTTTCATGCGGGCCCAGGCGTTCGGCGTATGGCGAGAGAGTTGGGCGTTCCGCTTGAGCGAACCAACGGATCAGGGCTGCATGGAAGAGTTCTTGAGGAAGATGTCAAGAAATACGTCCGGAGCAGCTTAGAAGGGGGTGGCCGCGCACCCTCTGCCCCGGTGGCCATTGACCCGTCCCGTTTTGGCCCGACGCACCGAGAGCCATTGGGAAAAGTGCGAAGAGTCTCCGCGCGTAATCTGGCCCAAAGTTGGCGCGCGCCTCATGTGACCCAACATGATGAAGCGGATCTCACGGAAATGGAGGCTTTTCGGAAGAGTTTGGCCGACGAGTGCCGCGATCGGGGCCTGAAGCTTTCTCCGCTTCACTTTGCGATGAAAGCGGTTGCGATTGCCCTCACAGAATTCCCCGATATGAGGTCATCTCTGACGGCGGAGGGCGACGAACTCTGGATTCGAGACTACGTCCACCTCGGGATCGCGACGGACACGGAGCACGGCTTGGTGGTGCCCGTTGTGCGGGACGTGGATCAGAAGGGTCTCTTCTCGTTGGCCGAAGAACTCGCCGATTTGGCAGAGCGGGCTCGGGCGAGACGTTTGGGGCCCAGCGACATGCAAGGCGCGGTCTTCACGATCTCGAGTCTCGGTGGCATCGGTGGCACGGCATTTACCCCGATCGTGAATGGCCCGGAGGTAGGGATTCTGGGGCTATCAAAACTGAGTGTCCGCCCAGTCTGGAGTGCTGGTCTCGACGTTGCCGCAGAGGAGGGGCGCTTCGAACCGCGAATTTTTCTTCCGCTCTCTCTGTCTTATGACCATCGTGTCATTGATGGCGCTGAGGCTGTTCGCTTCACGACGCGCTTGGTCACTCTGCTTGCTCATCCCGCTCATTTGTTGCTTTAGCTCCTCTCATTCGGCTCGGAGGCGACGATTTTGCCCTGCGGGGCTCAACGGATTGCCGGGTTACGCCGATGTGCAGGCTTATGAGAGGCGGGAGCATGACTCAGACTGGGCGCGCCCAAGTGCCGGCTTGCGGGGGGCTGCCGACCCTGGCCGATCGGGCGCCTGAAATTCTGGAGGCCTTCGACCAACAAGGTGTGATGGGCCTGCTGCTTCTCGACTCGCCGGGAATCGCCGAGCTTGAGCGCCTGGAGGGCGCTCAGGCTCGAAAGGCCATGCAGGATGCATTTTTCGCAACAGTGGCCAATGTGGCCTGGGTGGGGGCTCGCCCTCAATGCATCGTTCTCGGAGAGTTGGGGCGGACGGAAATTCTTGTTTTTTGGATTCGGCCCGCGGGCAGCGCAGATTTCTATCGGCTCGAAATCCCTCAGTTCGGTCGAACAGTGGCCCAGGCCCTTCAGCGATCGGAGGAGCGGCCGATTGTCGCATCCCCTTCCATCGGGGCGGACTTATGGTCGGGGCGCGCGATTGCATTTCGCAACCCCCGGTCTGATGCGGCGACCCAACTTCGCGAACTCATTCAAGCCGCCCGCGAAGATGCGGAGGCTTCGATCCTTCAGCGACAGCGTGAAGAGCGCCGTCTTTTTACCGAGCTTCTTCTCGATCGACGAGTTTCGTCGGTTTATGAGCCGATCGTTGAAGTAGGGACCCATACGGTCTTCGGCTATGAGGCCCTCGTGCGTGGGCCCCGCGGAACGACCTTGTATACTGCCGATTCGTTGTTCCGAGCCGCCGCTGCCCACGATCTCGTCTTTGAATTGGATGCGCTCTGCCGCGCAAGTGGACTGCGAGGGGCGGCCGACTTTCCTTCGGAGACCAAGCTTTTTTTGAACGTGATGCCGAGTAGCCTCGAAACGATTGGAGACCGAGAAGAACTCCTGATGGAAACGCTGCAGGAGTCCGGCTTGACGCCCAGAGACATCGTTTTGGAGATCAACGAACAAGAATCAATTCAGAATTTCGCCAAATTCCGCGATTTGGCCGATCGCTACCGCGCACAAGGTTTTCAATTTGCGCTCGACGATACAGGCAGTGGGTATTCCGGATTTGAGGAGATGATTGAGCTGTCTCCTGAGTACGTGAAGATTGACCGCAGCATGGTCGCGGGTGTCGATCGGGACTCGACGAAGCAAAATGTGCTCGTGGCGTTGCTGACACTGGCCGAGCAGATGGGTTCCAGAGTCATCGGCGAAGGCTTGGGGCGGCTGGAAGAGCTAGAAATGCTTCAACAGCTCGGAATCCACTTCGGTCAGGGGTGGCTGTTTGGTCAACCCACGCCGATGTCGGCGCGAGCGTCCCTGTCATCCATCGACTAATCAGGCGATTGCCCGCGAAAAATGAGACTCAAGTTGTTGGCGGGCATCTCGATCACTTTTTGGAGTGCGAGCCCACTGCGTGTTGCGAGATCCTCGACGGCCTCAAGGTCTCGAACCCCCCATTCGGGGTTTCGCTCGCGCAAAGATTCGTCAAACGCGGCGTTCGATTTGGCGGTGTGAAGGCCGCCTCGCTGAAAGGGGCCGTAGAGATAGAGCAACCCCTTCGGCGCGAGGACAGCTTTGCTTCCCTTGAAGAGTCCCTCGGAAGCAGACCACGGTGCGATATGGATCATGTTGATGCAGAGCAAGGCCTCGAATTGCGAAATTGAATCGGCCCAGTCGGGCTCTCGGACATCGATCGAGAGGGGCGGCGCGACCGATTCTAAGCCCTCGTGGACCTGCCAAGCTTCGATACTGGCCCGTGCCTCCGGATCTGGATCACTCGGCTGAAATTGAAGGTGGGGTGCGTGGCGAGCCAGAAAAACAGCATGCTCACCTGAGCCGCTGGCGATTTCGAGTACTTTGCCTTGAGCGGGCCATTCGTTTTTCAGGGCCTGGCAGATCGCTTCTCGGTTTCGAGTGGCCGCAGGCGCGAATCGGCGTTGATCCTCTCTCAACGCTGGCCGGCCTCCGGCGGAACGTGTTGGCCGAGGAAGTCCATCATGCCCCGGCTAAAGTGATCGTTGCGATCACCAGCCACCATATGACCGGCGCCGGATACATCAACAAACTCGGCGTGAGGCACTAAGTCAAGGAAGTGATGGGCATCTTCTTCGCTGAGGAGATCGCTCATCCTTCCTCGGACGAGCAGGGTCGGAATCTGAAGCGAACGCGCGGCCTGATCGAGTTTTTCGAGGAGGTCAGTCGAGGAGGAGGGGGCGAGGCGATCCTCAAGGAAAGCAGGATCCCAGTGCCACCGGTAGCGACCATCCTCTCCGAGTCGAAGGTTCTTGGCGAGGCCGCTCGGATCTTTCGGACGAGGGCGATGGGGGTTGTAGCCGGAGACGGCTTCGGCAGCTTCATCGAGGGTGGCGAAACCATTCGGGTGCGCCTTCATGAAGTCCATGATCCGTTGAGCGCCATCGATCTGCATTCGCGTTGCGATATCGACGAGAACGAGCGCTCGAGCAGGGACGGGCTGCCCTTGCTCGGCGGCTTCCCCCAAGGCAAAGAGTGAGGAGATGCCCCCGAGCGAGGCGCCAACGAGCACGGGGGGCTGGTCGAATTGAGCGGTCACGCAGGCGGTGTCTGCGGCAAAATCGAGATGTTCGTAGCGACCGCGGGGGCACCAATCACTGTTTCCATGGCCCCGGAGGTCTAAGCTGACCGCGTAATATCCCGCCTCGGCCAAAGCAGCGCCCGTGCCCGCCCAGGCGTGCCGGGTTTGTCCTCCTCCGTGTAGAAGCAGAACCGGGAGGCCGCTCGGATCTCCAAAGGCATCGGCTGCCAGTTTTAGACCGTCGGCACTTTGGTAGTGAGTCTGTTTGGCTTTCATTGTTGTGCGTGACTCCGGTGTCGTCATAGAGTGTCCGAGCCTAGCAAGGGGATTCGGCTGTGGAGGGTTGCGTTATTTTGATTGCGGGATGTTCCAAATCAGGGGGCTTCTTCTAAGGCGGGTCCACCACAGGCCATTGTGGTGTCGTCTGGATCGCAAGTTTCAGAGACGTATCCAAGGCTTTTGAGCTGCTCAAGGATCTCTTTCTCCGTGGCTGGTTTTTCTTCCTTGACGCGCTCAATTGGACTCCCGTCGTAGCTCGGGCGAAAACGAAGAGGCTTTGTCTGAATGAAGTCGACGGGCTTTCCTTGCATGTTTCGTGCGATAGGAAGGCTTCTCCAGGCCAGGACCGTCGGGGTGATGTCATTGACGCTGATTTCCGAGGCTTTGACCCGATAGCCCGCTGGTACTCCGCGACCTCGTGCGAAAAAGATCCCATTGAGTGCTCGGTCGGATTCATGAATTCCGGGGAGGGGATTCTGGGAGTCGGGCTGGCCCCCGGCTTCAAAACCGTGATCGGACAGCACGATAACAAGATCGTTTGGGCCGTAGTTTTCGCTTAACAGACCAATCAATTCGTCGACGTGGGCGTAGTAGTCGCGGAGGGCTTGGTGTTGTCGCCTGTGCTCTTCGAGCGAAAGCCGCATGCTTTCGGGGTAGATAGACCTTGGCTCTTGGCCCGCCCAAATGAAATGGGAGACCCGGTCAATTCCGGGTAGGTAAACCATCAAAAGGGAGGGGCGAAGTTCCTCTTCGATGGCGAGGGCTGCCCGGGCTGAGAGGACATCGTTGCGAAAGACCTGTGCGAGGTATTCCTGGGTTTCTTCGCTTTCTTGGAGAGATTCGGCCTCGAAGGGGTTCTTGATTCGGGTCAGAGGTGCGGGCTCATCGAGCCAGGATGAAAACCGAGTCGCCCAGCTAGCCGGATAGACAACACCCGCCTCAAAATCTTCCGGACGTCGAACGGCCACGTCAGTCACGCCGACCATTTTTTCTCCAAAGGATTGGGCGAGATCCAAACGCCTCTCGCTGATGGACGGGAAAGCGAAATCAGAGATCATCACGCCCTGAATTTTCTCGGGAGGATGGGTCATTAACCAGTTGACGACGCCTACGTCTTCCTTCGATTCTGAGACGATGTTCCACAAGGCATGGCCTTTTCGGTCAAGGCTGGTGTAAAGGCGAACCCCCCCCGTACCGTCCTTCTGGATCCAGTTTTCAATTCCGTGGTTGGGGGGTGCTTTTCCGGTTGCCACCGAAGTCCACACGCGGGGGGAAAGCAACGGCTGATGAGATCGGATTGCCCCCGAGGCTCCCTGCTGGGCGAGGGCTTGGAAATTTGGAAGCTGGCCACTCTTCATCATGGGGCCAATGACCCGGAAGGTGGCGCCGTCTACCGCGATGATCAGCACGCGACCGGGTGGGGCGGCGGCGGGGCCGGAGGGTGACTCCCAACACGCGCTCATGGGAAGCGAGAGGAGCCCGACCAACAGAAGGAATTTGAGACCCGGCCCCGGTAGGGCGGGGTGCAACGTTCGATTACGCATGGGGTGGGATGATGGCGCCTTTTGCCTCTTTTTTCCGCACCCGCTTTTGGGGCCGTCAGATCCCGCTGGATGCTACCGTGGCGTTGTGGCTGGAGAATCGTATCCATGAGGGATCCCTTGCCCTGGGCAGAGGGCCAATGGGCAACGTACCGGGGTGCGCTCTGGGCTGGCTTTGGGGCGCTGGTTTGTGGTGCGGTTTCAATCTTCGAACCCGTTTGGTTGGAAGAGGGCATGTTGGTCCACATCTCCGAACGACTGGCCTCGGGGGACGTGCTCTATCGTGACGTTTCAGCTTTCACGGGCCCTTTTCCGTATGAATTGTTGGCTCTGCTCTTCCGGTTTTTTGGGCCGGAGCTCTGGGTGCCGCGATTGGCCGTGGTGGTTCTGCAGTCTCTTGCCTGTGCTTCGGCGTTCGGTTTGGGAAAGCAACTGGGCGGCCTGAGGCTCGCCCATGGAGCCGCCCTTGTGGTGGCTCTTTCGCCGCTGTTGTTTTTCCCTTTCCTGTCGATCTACTACTACGTCACAGTTGCCGTGGCGCTGACCCTCATGGCGACATACGCGTCGATGCGGGGACAGGAATCCTTGGCCTGGGCGGGGCTGAGTGCCTTGCTCGTTGTGTCGGTTGCTCTTTCGAAGCAGACGCTGGGGCTAGCCTTGGCGGTGACGATTTCTCTCGCATGGGCCGTGATGACCGTCAGGGAACGACGCTTTGTCCCTCTCCTGGCCTTTTGGTCCATCGCAGCGCTGGCCTCGTTGGGGGTAGTCGGTGTTTACGTTCTTCGAGGCGAACTCGACTTGCTCGTGAAATCACTGGTTGAAATTCCTCTGTCGCTGGGTGAGGACTTCCACGTTTCATGGATCAATTTCTGGCCCCTCGGCGAGTTGAATCTCGAACGGGGCGGCGAGCTGCTCTACCTGCCTTGGATCTACGGGACAACCTTCAATTTTTTCTCAGACCCGCCCCCGCTGCTGATCGTGCTTACGCAGGGGCTCTTCGCTCTTCCTTTTTTTGCGATCGGGATTACGTTGATCCAAGCCATCGCGGGTCGGATGACCCCCGTGACTTGGCTGACTTTCGCGGCGCTCGTGGCGACGATGACAAATTTGTATCCCAGGCCCGATTGGGGGCACTTGGTCTTTGTTTTGCCGCTCTCCCTGATGCAACTCTGGCTAGTTGTCGGCGGAGCCCGGGAAGCGTCGGGTAATGCGAATGCCGGACGGATACGTTTGTTGTGGTTTGCGATTCCTCTTCTTCTCATCAGCGGATTGATGGCTGCCTTGATTCTGAGAGCAGCTGTTCCCACAGATTGGGGGCCGCGTGTTCCATTCTGGTCTGTGAGTCATCAGAACCGGAGCTTGGCGTTGCCTCGTGTGATTGATTTTTTGAGGACGAGGGTTGTTCCCGGCGAGTTCATCTTTGTGGCTCGGAGTGAGCCGCTGATTTATTTCGCTACAGAAACCCAAAATCCGACGCCGTACAGCGGGGTGATTCCAGGCGGGCTCGAAGAACAACAGCCTGCGGTCCTAAAAGGCTTGAGTTTGGTCAATTTTGTCGTGATGAGTGAGATCGACCAGCCCGGGTATACGTACTACCGAGAGGAGCTGCCGAAGGTTCAGCGTTATCTGGAAAGGAACTTCGAGATTGCCGACCCATTCCTGGAGAGTGCTTCCGACTGGATTGTGGTCATGGAGCGCATCGAAGATCGGGGTCCCTCGGTGTTCGACTTGGCAGATCATCAGGGTGAAGCCCGTCGCTGGATGCGGCAGAGTGGAGTCGAGCACGAGGGGCCTGCTCCCCCAAAAATGGCGACCGTGCACAACCGCCGTCCTGTGGCCTTCTATCTGGGCGAAGGCGGAGGAGGCATCGACTTCGTACTCGACTTGCCCCAGGACCCTATTTTTGAATCTGAGGTGGGATTTCCAAGTCTCAAATCCGAGACTTTCCTCTTCGAACATCCCAGAAAGACCGAGATCTCCGTTTTGGTCTCACTTGATGGAGAAAATTTTGAGCGGCTTGAAGGCTGGACGATTGAGAGCGCTCGGGGCTCATTCCTCAAAGAGCATCACCCGATGCGACGGTGGCGATCCATTGAGGCTGATCTATCGCCCTACGGCGGAAAGCGGGTGAAGCTTCGGTTGGAAGCGTCTTCTCGATCCCCTGGACGGCCGGACATGCCGGCCATGGGCTGGTTCGGCAGCCCCCGAATCATCGATTCGCCAAAGGCGGACGTCGTCCCCTAAGGCCTCCGGCCCGCTCAAGAGCGCACGAGGCCCGACAAGAACCCGACGACTCCGATGAGGAGCTGTCGGCTTCTACCATCATCGACGTTTGCCCGATGTGACTGGGTTTAGTCCTCGTGCGGTGCCCATGGGCCAGGCGAAAACAGCCAAACGTCGTTGTCGACCGCTGGGAAAATGGGAAATTCATCGGCGAAAGGAACGTCCGTGGGGTCGCTCAAGGCCGGAGGTGGGCCGATGGGAAATTCGAAGGTCTCA
>NHEP01000067.1 GCA_002171515.1 bacterium TMED88
TACAGTTATCTAGATTATACGAGAGTGTACAGGCTATGCCTGTCTCTCCTGAGTATCGATTTTTAATGATTCGTACAGTTGTTTCGCTAGCTCCACCGTCTGATTGCTGATCCCGCTCAAGTGCGATGACGCTATCAGACAGTTGTGCAATCGCTGCGCTTCCTCTAAGTTGCGACAAGCTGACTCTTTGGCCCTCTTCATGTCCTGCATCTGTTGATCCTCTCTTTAAATGTGAGACTAAAAATAATGCGATGCCAGTGCGTTCTACTAGTGAACGTAACCGTGTCATCGTTTGGTCTATCATCCGTCGTTCGTCTCCATCCAAACCACTCATAAGAATGGAGAGGTGATCAAGGAAGATGACTTTACAATCTAATCCTGAAGCTAGGTATTCAATCCTGTTATAAATAATGTCAGGATCAAAACTACCGAACCCGTCAAAAAGATAAAGGTTCCAGTTATTAATACTGGAATCAAACGCTTCTGTAAGTTCTTCATGGGTATGTTCTCCTAACGCTAGATTTTTACCTACCGCCGCTGACATCAATCCGAGAGCTGTACGACGGTTTGACTCTTCAAGTGCCAAGTATCCAACAGGGACTCCGAGTGATAACAAGTGAGCTGCCAGGTCTCTACAGACCGAGGATTTACCTTGGCCTGATCCTGCAGTAATTGTTGTAAGCTCTCCATGCCGAATCCCGTGAAGCTTCGATTGGAGTCCTTGATACGGATAGTCATAATCTGATGGTGGCTGTGGTGTAGTAACTAATTCAAGTAATGTCTTTGCATCGACAATACCGTCAGGTCTGAATTGTTCGTGGTCATAATTACAAACTGCTCTGATTGATTCAGTGTCTCCAGCTTGTAATGCGTCTGAGGCATCCTTGTAGTCCTCTAGAAAGCCTATGTAAACCTTGCCAGGTGGTAACACCCCAGCACTGGCTTCAGCACCTTCACGGCCTGCTGCGTCGTTATCATAGAAAAGGACTATTTTGTCGTAAGCATTGATCCATTCATAGTTATTCTGGATCGCTTTCTTACTACTAGGTGCTCCATTAGGTATAGAAACTACGTCCCAACCGGGTTGAGCTTCCCAGACTGCCATACAGTCCATTTCACCCTCTGTTATTACTAACTTAGTCTTGTTCTTACTAGTTTTCTTACGGTAGTTCTGCATACCAAAGAGAGTTTTAACTTCTCCTTCGCATCTGAAGTCCTTACCTTTAGTTCTTACCTTAGCTCCAACTATCTTACCTTCATCGAAATAGTAGTGTCTTAGGGTTGTGCCATCCTTGTAAGTTTTGAATAACTCACAGGTGGCTTGACTGATGTTGCGTTTCTGCAGCCGTTCAGCTGAGCCTTGTAACTGGATCGCATGTTTCAATTGAATTGTGGGTGATGTTTGTGACTGTGAATATGTATGACATACAAAACAAAAAGTGTGGTCCGTGTAAACAGCTAAGCCGTCAGATGAACCACAATTGCTACAGGCATCATGTCTTAAAAACTCTGACTCAGATGAGCCAATTGATGGGGATGTTATGGAAGGAAGTCCATGGTATATCATGTTTATCACACCACTTTGCATAAGTGGTTTTTGATTTTTTTGAGATTTTATTGTATGGAGACTGAAAGACCATTCGTAGATCTATTTCAGGATGTTGCTCCTTTACATTACGGATCTTACGGCGATCTTCATCATCCCAATACCCTTTGCATTCTAAATAAATACCATTAGGCAGTAGGAAATCAGGAGTATAGATGTGTTGAATCATATAAGGAACCTTAGTAGATTCATATTCATATTTAACTCCTAGCTCACACATAAGATCAGCGACTCGTTCTTCGAGACCTGATCTAAAAGCCATTAGAAATCTGTGTCGTCGTTATCTTCTTCCACAACTGGTGTAACGTTAGGTTCACCAGCAGTGAATCCTTCAGTAGAACCAAACAGTTGTGCTACATCCTCAGTTGACATATCCCCTGTATCAACTCCAGCAGCTCCGTTAAGAGATACAAGTTGAACACCAAGTAGTTTTAGACTTGTTCCATAGGTTACTCCATCCTTCAGAATATAAGGCTTCTGATAGAACGCCAGTTTGACTCGTGATCCACTGTAGACAGGGACATTCTCATCAGTTACTGGTGTACCTTTGGTATCAACAATAGGTGGCTTATTATCTTCATTCCAAGAGAACTTGATAGTAAAGACACCATCACTAACTTCTTCCCAAGGTTCAGGACGTAGTGTGGATCGCTTAGGATTCTTTAGTTTAGACTCTGCCCATTTAAGGGATTCAATACGATCAGAGTCAAGTTTATCCGCCATCGATTCATCGACTAAAGCCTTAAGACTGAAGCCAAATTTAGATGCTTTCATTACAGCCTGATAGCCTTCAAGGACTACAGGTTGTTCAGTTTGAAAAATGTTTCGTGTCATTAACAGAAAAAATATGTGGAATCAACTACTGAAGATGGTTCAAGATCTCCAATAATCGGTGGTTCAGTCTCTGCGCCTATTTGGTGGGCAAAGTCTGTTAGGTAATCGTTCTCAGCAAAGAGATGCATATAAGTCTCACGTACCACAGTGGATAAAAGAGACATATCAGTTGCTCTGCATAAAACTGAGTCATGTATTAAAGCTATGGGAGCGTCAAAACGTAAGACGCTAAGATGCAAGAGAGAAGCATCGAGACTATGGATAAGATTAGGCGAGGTGGCATTCTTGTGATGATTTAGATCTACCTTGTCGCTATCACCTGTAGCTACGTTGACTCTCACTTCTCCCATCAGTTGAAGTCTAAGTCTTAAGAACTCTTTCTTCATAAACTTCTGAGTAGCAGTGAATCCAGATGGTGTTGTCCATCGGATCTCTCGTTCACCACGTTTAATAGCATTAGTTACTTCCTTATTAACCCAGTCCATTACGGCCTTAGGTCCAGGAAATAACTCAAAGCAAGCATTACGCAAAGCATGTGTGATGATTGTGATGTCATCTTTAGGGACGTCCAGACCCTTCTCAATAAGAGCTTCTTTTACATAGCCCCAATTTGACTTAAACTTTGCGTTATAAGGAATCGTCATCACTAAGCGTTTGCTTACTGACCTATCAATGTGTTCTCTCCACTGTTCAGGGATGTTAGGTAGTGCTTTTTCTACAACTGCTTTGTATGCATCCTGAGGTGAATCAGATGGTAGAACATTAGTTAGACTTGCGGTGCTGGAGTCACGGGCGAGACCTGCAAGTATTTGCATTCCTGAACACGTGGCATCGGTGGCAATAGGAAGGCAAGTATAGTTACGCTCCCCACTAATAACACAATAATAGTATTCCTCACAACTAGCGAGGAATTGCCAGGGTTCATCGGCAACTTCCCATTCATGAATTGTACCTATTGGATTGAGTGTAATACGGGTAATTAGTTCTTCATTATCTAACGTCCAATCAATACGTTCATTCATAGTCTTTTTATCAAGACCATATGTCGTTGCTACTTGAAACCTTAACCAGTCTTCTGCATCAAACGTAACCATAGCTTCACGACTAAACTTCAATAATGATTTACCAAAGTCTGTGTCTTGAGGAGTTAAGTATGCAGGAATAGGGTATGCTCTACCACGGTAGTCTAGCGACCAGGGTAAGAAGAACTGTTCTTTATATCTATATCTTCTGACAGCTTCCATTGTCTTTCTAGTTCTGACATTACGTTTAGCATTGTCATTTAATCTGTCGTGATATAATTTCTTTGCTCTTTTATATGATAAGAGTGCTTCTTCATTCTCATCAATGTCAGGAGGTCTATTAGGTGGTTGTTCTTCCCATATAGGAATGAACTTACCAACTGTTATTCTCCGTTCATACAGGACTTCAGCAACGTCAGCTATGAAGGGGTTCACCTTATAACCTACTTGTTGTATCCGGTTCAGATAATCATAGATTTCTCTGGCCTGTATAGGGGGGCTATCGGTTCTCCTTACCATTGAGTGGCCTAGCATTACCTCGTTAAGTAAGTAACCTCCAGCTCTATACTCTTCCCAATCATTTGGTTCTATAAGCATAGGCCAAGCTTCAGGTGAAAACAACTCAGCGTTTGCTAATACCTCGTCTTTAATAGCTAAGAACTCAGGGGTTGGAAGGATAACATTAGGTGTTTTCTTTCCTTCAATTATAGTTACTTTATGAAACCAACCTGTACCTCTAATGATGCAATCAAGTAACCACGTCCCTAATCTGACACGATTGGCACTTCCCCAGTTACTCCAAGCCTTTACATCATATCTATTCATCAATGTCTTGATTGATACCAGCTTTTGTGCCGTACCACTTGATTGATGCCAATAGTTTTTCTTAAGGACATTTAGGAGTCCAGGTGCTTCGCTTTCGTAGTGTCTCATCTGACACTCATTCTCTACAGCCTGACCAATAGCTTCTAATACTTTAGTTAGTGCGTTAGCTTTGTCGTCCCTACTGAATACACGGTCAAATGTCACCTTACATGCAATTGCAGCAGCTGCTAATGGTTCTACATCAGACAAGTACTGTGCAATCTCCTTAAAGTTGACACCATTTTTACCTTCTTTGATACGTCTGCTTGTACGTTCGATTTCCTCGATAACACTTGGAAGCATCGTATCTATACTAGCTACACCATATATGGAAGCACTAGCATAATTTCGGTCCTCAAGTTGCCTGGTTTGTTTCTGTAGTTTGTGCAGGCCCTGCGAAATTGCTTGTCTTTCTAGCTTGATCTGTTCTTCAATTTGGGCGGGTGTTGGCATAGGCTGGTAAGATGATTGTGAACAAAGAAATGCACCGGGATACATGTATATGTACCCCAGTGTAATCTATTAGATAGTAACTAATAGATGCTCCATCTAGTTAAATACACTAGATAGTGCCTCATCACGGGCTTTATCTGTGGCTTTGGCGTAGCGTAATGTGGTCTTGTAGAGTTTATGTCCCATCATGTCCATTAGGACCCTTAGCTGTACACCAGACTCAACATTCCAGGTGGCGAAGCTATGCCTTAGGGAGTGGAAAACATAATGTGGTTCCTTCCCTATTTGTTTAGTAACTTTCTTGAAGTACCAAAGCACTGACCTACCGTTGTTCCACTCATCACCAAAGATTGCACAGTCTGGATGGGTGCCTATGACACGTTGCTCCAAGATGTCTCTAATTGGTGTAGCAATAGGGATCACTCTCCAATCACCATTCTTGGTGTTGAATCCAGGTCTCCCTCCAAAGTACAAGCAGTTCTTTTGAAGATCTACGTCCTTAGCTTTGATTGTAAGCAACTCAGACATACGTCCACCAGTACAACTGGCAAACCTAATTAACTCTGAGAGCCTATGATTGGAATTGGCACATAGTTGGTTTACCTCATCCTTAGTAAAGAAGAAGGGTCGTCCCTGAGATTCCTTGAATTGTTTTACCTTAGGTGGTGTGAACTCAATCTCTTCCTCATCATAAAGATGATTCAAGACTGTAGTAATTGGTGAGATCCTTCTGTTGATTGATGCACCAGGAATCTCTAAGTCTTCGCAGTGTTGTTGGTACGACTTAAGGAATTTACGTGTGATATCCCTAAGTGGATAATTAGCACCAGCAAACTCAGTGAAATGGTTGCAATTGATGATTGTGGTTCTTTTACCTCCTCCATGTTTCCATGAGTGTCTAGTTTTGAATGTGTAGTCCATGCCCTGTTGCCAGGTGACTATTTCAGTCATAGAGATCAGTGTAAAGATCTTGTACTAATGCTTCTCCCTCTTCAGTAAGAGAAAGAATTAACCTACGTCCTTCACGTGTTTTCTTGATTAACCCTAAGCCAGGTTTTTTAAGCCTATGCCTATCAGTTAACCAATCAATGTTACGTGAACAACTAGCAGTAGTGAACTCTAGATCCTCTTCAATAGCCTCCTTATTACAGGGGTTATGTGAAGCAATATAGAGAAAGACACTACATACTTGTGTAGGTATTTCACGATCTAAACGTCTAAGACGTTCGATAGCGATGAGCACCCTTGCCATATCATCGTTGGTTTGATCCCTTTTTATAGGGTCCATTGAAAGGCAAGGAAAACTCCAATACTATTATACCACAGTGGACGTGTAATGTACGCCTTGATGTCCAGATATCGTAGCGTCCTGGACTTTGTAAACCAAAATAAAACATGTACTAGTGATTGTGACTTAAGTATAATTGCTTACATTTTTACATTGTCATGGTTCTCACGAACAACTTCACTTAAATACGCACAAACAGCATCATTTATAACTGCAATGAGTGTCATGTCGTTATTCATGGCATGAAGTTTTAACATTCTATGAGTTTCGTAAGAAAACAATGCAGTAACGCGCTTCACACAAATAAAATCTAATCTTTGTTAATTATGATCTACATTTTTACATGTCCGCACGATGTACATAATGTGATAAGATTTCTTGTAACTGGAGATCATAATCGCTTGCTACTCCGTAGGCAAGAAAAAAAGAGTATTCTTCATCATTCATTGATTCCATCTGCTGAAAAGAAATAGAGTTCAGAGTGTGTAGCTGTTGCGACTTCAATGTGCTCATCGTTAAGTTGATTGGCCAGATATTCTTGTGCTGGTCCTACTTGTTTATACGCTTTTTCAGTTACTTTCCCGCTCTTAGTGTTATAGACACGATTAATAGAGCAGTAACTAGGTCTTAGTTCCCAACTTTCTACTCTTTCTGTCATAAATTCGTCAAATGTTGGGGTTGGAAATAACTCAAGTGGTGCTCCCTTGATTAATCTCCAGTTATTTTCACTGTATGGTTTTGGCTTTTTACCATTCATCTGATAACCTCACGTCGATTAGGGTCTCTTCACGATTAAAACTGAGCTCTAAAGCGTTAAATGCAGCTGTTTCTTTGTCCTTCGCTAAGATGTTTATAACACCACTATCCGATAGAACAACGTCATACATGTTCATTAGGATGATTGTGAAAGTTGGATATACTTGAATTTAGGAATTAGTGTTACTAACCCCCAACTTCATCTTTAAGCTTTTGAGTCTTTTGCGAGCGTTGCGTAGTTTCACGGGTTTGCTCTTGCCTTTCTCTTTCCTCTTTCCGTCTTTTGTCTTGAAAATATTTGATGATTGCATTGTTCATTTAATTTTCCGATGTGGTTTCAGTTGGCATTAGTCAGATGGTGGATAAGAGAACTTGTAGCGATAATAAGGGGATTTATCCTTATTCTCCCGTTGCCACTTAGCGTAGGGAGTTTCTGGTTTTGTGGTTTCAGTTGGCATTAGTTGTCCTCTTCTGTGGTGGTGGTGTCATTCTTGACAACATACTTTTGTAGTGCTGCAATCATTTCTTTTGCAGACTCAATTGTATGCTCTTTAGTCTTTAGCTCATTAAATACATTGCGCTTACTGCATAATGCATTGCGACAAGCCATAAACATGGCGGAAGCATTTACACCATGGATGCAAATAGTGTTGTCTTCATAATCATGTAGATTAATAGAATCGTCGCATTCTGCCCAAAAGACAGAAGTATCTTTCATGTAGTATGTGTACATGACTGAAGGTTGTGATAACATTGGGTAGCGTCCAGGATGATTGTGAATGATTGTGAAACTATTAAAAAACCCCACTATCTGTTAAATAGTGAGGCGTGAATTAGGATTAGATAGTAAGCTTAATTACCTCACGGTAGTGCATACACAAGGCTTGCAATATGCGTTTACAAACTTACCCATAGATTCAAATTCACCAGTGAGTAAGTCAAGAATAGCATCAAATGAAACGTTATCATAGAGATATGATTTGGCGTTATTGATGTATTGAACCATCACTTGATTTGTAGTTGCATTTACTTTGATGGAAGCAATAGCGTTAGAGTTTGTATCCGATGCAAGTTGAAAAAACATGTTAATTTGGTGTAATACTTGATACTGAATTGTATCAACGAGGTATACCAGATTCGAACTGGTAATGATGGATAGACAATCCATAGTGATAACCGTTTCACTAATACCCCATAGAAAGGAGTAACAAACTCCTGTGAATGTGAATATTAGATATTATGGAAGAAGTAGGTGTTACCTTTGAACTCAATTGTTTGATAATCATACCTTAGTGCAGAATACCAAACTAATTCCCAATCAATGCAATTAGCAATGAATTCAGGTTCAATAGTGTAACCACACGATTCGATTAACTCTTCACTAAATTCAGAGAATACTCTCTCTCCATAACCTTCCCATTCACCACTGAATGCATCCTCAAACTGTTCGGCATCATTGATGCCATAGTTTGCTAACTCTTCAATGAATGAATCATACTCATCCTCATCGATGATATATGAAGTTCTATCGCTAATCTCATCGATTAGGAGTTGATACTCTTCACTCTTGGAATCATACCAAGCTTCAAAAGCATTTGATTCTGCTCCACTCATAGTTGAGATGTTTTGAACAGTAGCGTTTGGTGCTTTAATCATTAGTTCATCAGGAACAATAGTTTCTGGTGTGAAGTGCTTTGCAATGTATGCATCACGTTCAGCACCAGTTAAAAGAGTGATGTTCTCAGACATAGTTTGAAATACGATAGTGGATAGATTGGTTAAATAAAATGATTGTGAGTTTTAGATACTATTGAATTGAAGTTCATGCATCTCATCATTAGAATCTAAGAAACCATACTCAATGGACTCAAAACCAAGAGTATTAATAGAATCATTGAGTTCATCGTAATAGTTACACATTGCATCGAATAGAGTCTCAAACTCTTCAACTACACTGTGCTCATTCTGATTCAATAGTGTATAAAACATAATCAAGCAAATGATTGAAGTTGAACACGTGATTCAAAGCAGTTGCAATTAACCCAAAAACCAAGTGAGATATTCTTGTTGAGTGCAAGATTAATGATAGCTCTACGAGATACGTTAGTGTACTCATAGATTGCAACAGAGTTAGCAAACTGAACTTTAACAGTTCCAGTTAATGCATCAGCAACGATGAAGTTAACAGCATTGGATGAACGAATGATAGTAAACATGTTTGAATTGATAGAGTGAATTTGATGAATGTGAAAAGATTGTAGTATTCTTACTAAATCTTGTTTGGTTTGATTCGTACCGTGCTTAATGCTCGATACTCCCAACTCTTCTTTTTACCTAGAGTTGTTTTATGCTTCTTAGCAATGTGATTCAACTGATTGAATGCGATAAGGAACATCACAAGGGTTTTACATCAGTTGCTTGATGCTGATTAGATTAAACTAATCTCTGTTTCTGCAGCTTCAGCAGTATGGCTACCACTTACCGTGGTGAGTTGTTCAATTGTTAGGTTGAAATTCTTTCAAATTTCTCCCATGTATCCAATATACAGGAGTGGATGGCGTTTCGCAAGCGGTATTGTGCCACTTGTTCAACTGATTCACTGTTCAGCTCCGCTTGGCGGTTTACTAGGTGAGCCAAGGGCGAACCCTTGGTGAGAAGTGATGGCTGGGTTGGCTAGCCTTCGCGGCAGCTCCCTTTCCTTCACTCTTTTAATATACAGGAGTGCATGCCAAATAGATAGAGTATAAATACTCATCTTTGCATGAGCTGTGCTTATGGGTAGTGATAAGGCGGGATGATGAATGTGAATAACATTTAGTATGCCTAATCATACTACATTAATATACTCAACTCAGATGGCTCTGTATAACACTTAGTACTGTTCGTGATGCATTCCACCTAATTACTATTACAGGGGCATTGTAGAGGCTTACAGCGTGGGCTGGTAGTCAATTAGCATCGTTGCTTATCTAATAATGTAATCGCAACAGATAATGAGACAATGTGATACGAATGCGTATCGTTTGTGTAACTAATCCGCTCGCACTTCGTGCTCGCTTGGTGATACATAATAATAATCCTGGTTAATACATAGCAAAGGGAGCGAGCGAAGCGAGCGGGTTGAATTAGATAGGCAATCTAATCGGCACAGCACGGTGGCACTAAGTTATACATAGCGGCACATGATGACTGTGAGTGTTATTTAGTGGCGATATTCTCCCCCTATGTGAGCGACACCCCCCACCGGGGGTATTACAAACTCCCGGATTATGCGATATGGGTTCAGAAAATTATGTCAAAAAACTAAGGGAGACTACATCATGGTGTATCTTTAATACTCTCCAATGCTTTCTTACAGGAAGCAATTAAATCAGGACTACCGTTCATCTTTTCAAGAGTTCTGATAGCTTCTAGCAGTTTCTCACGTCTAAGCGCTATTTCATCAGACATTACAGTACCATTTTAGTATTATCGTTTAGTTCATCCATAGCTTCAGAAGCAAAGGATGTATCAGGTCTACCGCTCCGGGCTACGCCCTCCGCTTTACCGGGGCCATATTGATCATCCATAGATAAGCACCATTCTTTTAATGCTTTACCGGAGTCAGTGAACTTAGCTACACCGAGTGTTCTCCAAGCATCTTTCGGATCATAGATTAACCGGGATGAGTTTTTATAGTAAGTAACAAAATAGTTCGGGCCTTCTCTTACACGGTGATATTCGTATCTCATGTATTGAGTATTGCCTTCATATTCTAATGGTTTCATTTATATAGTGGAGTATGTAATCACATAATGATAAGTAATAACATTCAATGTTATTCAAAATCATCAGTAGTTAGTTCAAGATGATGTCTTTTATGTCTTTGTTGTTTGGCGGTACTTACAGAATGTCCTTTCCCAGGGACATTAATAAAGGGGGGAGGAGTGTCTAATAAGACACGATTTCCCCCCAGTTAGGTTTGGGTCCACCCTTCCCTCCCCTGTATAGGAGGGCTATCGGTCAGATCCACTGTGCTGCAACTGATTTACCTTTGAGTTGTCTTGCTTGTTTACGTTGTTCTAAATTAAAGCCGAACACCATATGATTACAAGCTTGTTGAGGGTCATCTAGGAAGGCTTCATTCATATCATTCCAGTCTTCCATGCGTTGAGTTTTGATGGTTTCATAAGCAGAGATCGACATAGCATCTGTGTAATATTTAACACCTTGAGCTAGACAATCGAGTCTATCGTCATGCTTAACTGCGCCTTTTTCTCGGCACATTCTACTCATCTGGTAGAAGAGCATATAGAGGAGACGTTCTTCAGGAGCAGCGTCTGGGTTCGACTTGAAATCCCATTCAATAACACTACGATCAATGATAAGACGATGCTGATTAAGAACAGGTTCCAAGCTATCAATGATTCGGTCTTCTTTTCTAACATTAGCTCTTACTTCTTCAATATCTATGAGTTGTTTAGTTTGTTGGAGGTGTTTTTTAAATAGTTCACCTACCATACCATCTCCAAAGTTTGTTTCAATAAGGAGTTTAGTTACTCCAAACTTTTTACAACCTCTTAGAACATCCAGTAATGTTTTATCGGAGTACCCGTCTTTATAAGCTCGCATTTCGTGCAAGTACAGGAAACCGTTACGTTGTGAGAGATAAGCCGCTGCTGTTTCATCTGATCCTCGACCTGACGGGTCAATAGAGCAGATTGTTTCGGTGTAAGGGTTCCAATCGCCTTGGAGTAACATTGGAGAGTAGAAATAGTCTCCAGGTAATCCCACAGTGGGTAGGTCTTTAATGATATTTGTTGGATCTGAACACCATACGACGGCATCTGGAGCAGAGGTAGGGTTAACGCTAGTGACGACAAGGTCAGCACATTTAAGAGGGAATTTTTCAGCATCACTAAGGGAAGTATCGAGCATGAACTGGAGCATGAAGTTAGATCTGCCCATAGCAGCTTCACGATCTAGTAGGTCATCATCATCAAAACGATCAGGGTCAGTTACTGTCCATTCAGTAGCACCATTATCGATATCAGAGACAAGTTGTGGGGCCAGGAGACCCTCATAGTTTTCTATCTTCTTAGGATATCTAGCAGGCCAAACAAAGGGCTTATAGTTCCTTTCAGCGAGCTTACGATAGACAGTAAAGACAGTTTGAGGAGTACCAAGAAAGAGGATACGTGAGTCTTCTTTAGGAGTGAGAATAGATTCAGCTTCTGTACAGAGTTGAAGAAGTTTCTCCCTCATAAGTTCCGTCATTGAGTTACCCGGAACCTCAATATCGTCTAGGATCATCAAATCTGCACGGGATCCGGTCAGCTGACCAGTGATTCCTACTGATTTGACGGAGGGGGCTTGGTGAGGGCTGCAATTAACATCAAAGCTGATACGAGACCAACGAGCGTTATCATCTTTAGGTTTAATGTGAGAGAGCCAAGGTGTTTCTATGATCAGTTTTTGTAAGAAGATAGACATGTTATCTGCACGTTCTTTAGAAGCTGAGATAATCATGATCTTCTTTTCTGAGTCTTTAAATAGTGTCCACAGTACGAAAGCACCAGTGATCCATGATTTACCTACTCCACGGAAGGCTTGTATTTGTAATCGTTTAGGACCATTTTGAAGATAGTCTGCGATTGCATATTGCGCACGAGTAGGGGATGGAAGGTCGAGTTGTCCCCACATAGCTTGTAGGAACAACTTAAAATCATCCCTTAGAAGTTCTAACGTATTCATTGTTCCTCCAGGTTGTAGGACCATTAGGTGTATCTTTCAGGTGTTGTTTACAGGTAAAGTTAGATCTATCTGTAATGAATAGTGGATCGAGCATTAAAGTATCGTATTGAATATCAAACCATTTGTTTGAAGGTAGTGTAACTTTGAGTAGGTCAATATATTGATAACAGTGCTCTACATAAGCTTTATAGAAGCCTGGATTAGTGATATAGTCGTTATACCATTCAACACGCTTCATACTGTTTACGATATCGATTGGATCACGATACATAAAAGCAAATTCAGCGCTGGGGAATAGATAAGAGACTTCTAATACAGACTTCAAAAGGAAAGGAGCTTGAATGACAGTATTTAAAGGAATATCAGGGTTATAATCAAGCTCATCAATAAATAAACGGTTAGATAGTTTAGCGATGATATGAGCAGCTATTCGAGTACCACTACGTTGTGGTCCTACGACAAATATTGGGTGGGTCATCTGTAGCTATTTAAGTACGTTAGTGGATAGGTTAGTTCTTAGGGTTTTTGCCCATGAAATTCTTTTCTCTAAGAATATTTAGAGAGTTCCAACGCCCATGTTTATTCAATCTTTTACCCATTTTATTTAAGGCATGAGCTTGGTTTTTAGAAACTTGTATATTATTTGTAATATAATCATGGAACATATCCATCAATTCATCTGTACTTTTTGCGTTATCAACAAGGTTTTTCATTTCAATGGCTTGTAATTGTCTACCGTCAATTTTACGAGACCTACTGCTATGCAAAACACTATGTGGCAAATCTTCCATGTTTAACATATTGTACAACCGACCACCCATTACTGCATCCATCTCTTCAGCATATAAGAACATATTCAATACATCATCATCGTCGCCTAATTTAGCCATACGTTCGATGAATTGATAAGACTCTTGTTTTGGAAATAAATGGTGCTGTTGTTGCCATTTCTTATTTCCTTTTGTAGTTAATGGATTAATTACGCTTTGTTCCTTAAATTTATCGACTTTATAAGCTACAGGATTATCTGTTAACCTTGTTGGTCCTGTTGAATTATCGTTATAAGCAGTTTCGAGAATATGGCCTGTAGATTTGCCTTCACGAGCAGCTGTTTCAAGTTGCTCTTTAAGTTGAGCACGTCTAGAACTCCATTCACGCATACCGTCTTTCCACCGATCACTTTTAGCAGAACCCTGCTTTATATCAGCGGCAATTCTGTCAGGATTTTTAATAGTAAGATCCATCACTTGTGGTGATAAATCAGTAGGCTTAGGGCTAGTTATTGAAAGACCATTACTACCTGCAGTTGCATTAGCTAATGAAGGTTTAGGACCGCCAATTGATAGAGGTCTTGAGTTTTTTAGAGCCTTAGAACCTTTACCAACACCAGCAGTTAGGACTGATTCGGCAATACCTTCACCGGCAAATCTACCGATATCTTGATCAACACCTAGGCGATTAGCTAAATGAGCACCTGCATTACCATTACCTCTAATTATCCTTAGCGCATGGCCAATACTTGCCATTGGACTGATATCACCGCTTTCTGCTTCAAATTCAGCTTGATCTGCGAGAGATTCAACAAGTGGTGAAGCAGCGTTATAAGCACCACTCAAAGTACCGGAGATTACAGGGTATTCCTCAGATAAACCATTAGCGGCTTTCCCAATAGTGTTTAGAAGGGCTTCTTTTGGTCTTTTACCTATTGGATCTGTTTTATTGTTAAATGTGTATTCGGTCTCATTTGATATATTTTTAACAATTCCATTAACGCCATTCGTGACTCCATTCTTTACGCCATTAACGCCGTTTTTATAGACTTTCGATACGCCATTAACTCCGTTTGTGATGCCATTTGAGACACCATTTGCTGCTTTTTTTAAAATGTATTCAGTGTCGTTTGTAAAACTATCAAAAGCAGCATTAGCTACCCGACCAAAATTGTTTAAGAATTTCATTCATACGTTAGTGGATATGTTGTTTAATCAATTGTTCTCTTAGTGAATTAACTCCGAATACGGATCTCATCCACTTAAGCCAATGTTCACTTCCTTTATCTTGATTACATTTACTACAGGCACATACAACATTGGATAAGATGTCTCGTCCGCCATGACAACGGGGATGGACATGATCGATAGTGAGTTGTGATAAGTCATAAGTTTTTCCGCAATAGATACATGTATGATCAAAGTGTTCCTTAATAGAGCGCCTCCAAAGACGCTTAGCATCGGATGAAGTCATTGCTATTAAGTTATAAAGGTAATCTTTTTCTGAAGGAAGTAATGGTGTCATTTAGGAGCGTATTTTATACCCTTACGTGGGCGTGTACGGTTTTTCTTAGGTGATTCTTTCTTACAGGTTTTAGGTCCGGTATGACTTGCGTCTTTACCATCACCATTACCGTAAGTACCTAATTTCCGATTACACTTGTTCGCTTCTGTTCTGATCTTTAGACCCTTCTTAGTCTTTTGATATTTAGCCTGTTGCTTAAGTCTCCTCTTACGTGCAGCAGGGTTTTTTTTGTAGTAACTAGAAGTCTTTCCTGCCATATAACCTCGTTTGGACTAATTCAGGATCAACCTTAGGGATAAGGTTTGCTAGTTTGTCTAGTGGGTTACCGTCATAAGCAACACCACTAATATCATTTTTAGTGAGCCAGTCACAAGCTGCTTTTAGATCTTGTGTAGAAGCCTCACCCGATTTAACACGGGCAAGGAATTCAGACGTGACAAGATTATGCAACTCATTAAACTGGTCTTCAGTTGCTTTCTTGTTAGCCATATAAATTTTTAGGTTTTAATGATATACATCAGTGATACGTTGCGTGGACGGGTTTCAACACCACCGTCACTAGCAATTGTTGTGGAGCCGTAGCTGTTGCTACTTCCAGGAGCTACTGAAATACCGCCCCCAACTTTCGCTACGCTACTGCCTGTATGTGTATGAGCTTTAAATTCATCAGCCTGAGTAGTCAGTAGGTTTCGACCGGCATCAACACCACGGCCATGGTCCCAACCACGTATAAACTCACCGCGTAGATCAGGAACATTAGCTCCAACTACAGCAGCTAGTGCAGCATATCCAGACGTTGATTGGCCATTACATTCTAAGTACCCAGTTGGAGCAGTAGAACCACCAAAAGCAGTAATAGCTCCCGTAGGTACAAAGATAATACCTGGATCTAGTTTGGCAGAAGTTACAGCATCATCTGCAATCTTAGCGGTAGTAACGTTAGCGTCTGCAATCTTAGCGGTAGTAACGTTAGCGTCTGCTATCTTAGCTGTTGTAACGTTAGCGTCTGCAATCTTAGCTGTTGTAACGTTAGCGTCTGCAATCTTAGCCGTAGTAACTGCATCATCTGCAATCTTAACTGTAGTGACGTTAGCATCTGCAATCTTAGCTGTAGTAACGTTAGCGTTTAAGATCTTAGCTGTAGTAACTGCATCATTAACAATCTTAGGTGTAGTTACACCATCGTCAATAATTTTAATTGTAGTTACAGCATTATTGTTGATCTTAGATGTAGTTACAGCATTGTCTTGAATCTTGCTAGTAATAACTGCATTGCTATTAAGCTTTGCAGCAGTCACATTGCCGTCTAAAATCTTGACTGTAGTTATAGCATTGGATTCAAGTGCTGTTCCAGGAATACTATTGTCAGGCAATTCACCAGCAAATATATTATTTAATTCAGCGTCACTCTCTTGAGCACTAAACAATAGTTGTGTGAAGTTATTGTTTAGATCATCAGCACGGAGAGCTGAACCAGAGTAAAGAGTAACTGCTGTTGCATCTATATCTGTCTTTCTATAAATACGGATGACGACTTGATAACCATTAGTGGAAGTTGTTTTTACATTACCATTAGTATCTTGATATGCAGTCTCCGAAGAAATTGGTTGAAATACAACCCTATCGGGCGTATTAAGAACATTAAATAAAGTTGTATCTATTTCCGATATAATTTGACTATCAGTTGTTTGAGTTGGATCAAACTCTCTTAACTGAACTCTTAAGTCTTGTGCTTCAAGAATGGGGAAGGTGAAATTATAAGTGTTAGAACCACTCCCATTAATTAAATTTTCTGTAATTGCCATGGTTAATTAAATATTTTGTAGAAGTGATTCCATTTGTTGTTGTAACTTAGTCGCTTCATCAGTCCTACCTTGTTCAACGTAAGCACGGGAGCGTTTGCCCATATCGATGTACTGTTTTACATACTCATTTTCTGCAGTGACAGAAGCTTCAGCTGCTTTAAGGGAGTTTCTGACGACAGTATCTAAACGATCAAACAATTCAGTATCTTGACTTCTGATTTGTTGTGTAGTCATGCCATCTGCACGTGCCTTTTTAATACCTCTGATTTCTATTTGGTACTTGTTCATACCAAGAATTCGTTTAGCTTCTTTCCATGGTTGAGTCTTACCCATGCGTGAGTAGATCATTTCACGAACTTCTGCTGGATACTCCAAAGTACCGGATGTATCTTTAGATACTAGTGATAACCCGTCATAACCAATAGCTAATAGTTCCTGTCTCCAAGGTTCTACACCTTCACTGACTTTAAGTGGATTGACAGCATTAATAGCACGTAGTATTGGATTATTGATATCATTCAATGGGTTACCAGTCCAATAGTCAATACGCTCTGGTAGTGTCGCATTAACACCAGGAAGACGATTAATTACATAATCAAGTAAGTTATTATGGATATCCTTTTGTGTACTGGAGATAGCATTTGCCATTACGCCTAGAGAACCAGATAGCGGAACGAATGAGCGTACTTCATTAGAAGCAAATCTATTGATTGCTGTCTCATCACCCGTAAGTAAACCTACAAGAGGTTCAAGTTGAGAGACAAAGCTTTGATTGGTATAAGCAGCAGTAACAGTCCAAGCTAATTTATCTTGAATGTCTTGCATTACAGGCTCGTCTATCTCACCTAAATAGTAAGATGCTGAACCAACTACTGTTAGTAGACTAGATATTGGTTCACCTAAACCACGATAATCAAACCAGTTATTAGTACCAGGAATCTTAACGGTGTAAGGGATATAACCAAGGTTATCCCGTTCTTTCATTCTACGGCTTGGTTCATGATGACCAGGACCACGGACATTACCAGCAAGACCATAAGCCATTCCTACCGAGACAAGTGTAGCTGCAGACGCTTGACGACCTATGTACTCTCTACGAAGGTTGTTATAGATCTGCATTGCATTAGGTGTTTTGTCATAGTCAATTCCATGTTCACCTAAAGCTAGTTTAATTTTATCTAGGTCTTCACCAGCCCAAAGAAGTTTGGTGTACTTATTCATACCAGGGATAGCCATCAATGGCGTATAACTAGTTGCCATCTTCAGGGAGTTCATCCCAGTCTTAGGGAAAGTAAATAGTGATCTCAGTACAGGAACTTGACTTGTACCCGAACTAATAATACTAGCAATACCATCATCAAGGTTCATGTTAATCTCACCAGCAGCATTCTCAGCTGCAGCGTTAGTTAACCTGCCTTCGTTATCAAATATCTTAGAGTAGTTAGCTCTTTCAGCATCTCTAAAGTTTTTAACATCTACACCTTTCTTTGCTGACTTTAGATACATCTCAGCACGTGACTGCAACGTGGCTTGAGTTGATTTAGTGAAACCATCAACCCCAATCATTGCATTAGTACCCCATCTCATATAAGGAGACTTAGAGATCTTATGGTTGTTTTTATTCCAGTTATAAAGAAACTTCTTACCATATTGATCATCACCCCATGAAGCAGCAACCTTATCAATGATCTCTAGGTTCTTCTGTGATTCAAACACAAAGTCTTTTCGTGTTGCATCAGTAGCAAAGTTAGGGTCAGAGTTAGCACGTTTCCATTGACTCCAGCCATACTTCAAAGCACGCTTATTTGTCTCTGCCCAAGCACCATAGATGTACATAGACTCTCTTAGTGCAGCAGGGTCTCTGGATACAAGTGATTCAAGACCAGCACCAGTGATAGCATTAGTAGCTTTAAGAGTATTGAGTACAGTCGCACCAACACCAGTACGAATAGCTGATAATCCAGATAGGATATTATTGAACTTAACTGACCATAGACCGCTAGCAAAAGAGGTCATTTTATCCATACCTCTAGGTGTAACCAATGAAGATAATGGATTCAATTGTTGTCCAACGTACTTATTAAGTTTGACAAGTGTATCAATATCTCCACCGCTCATTGCATAAGCATCAACCAAGGCATCAGCCATTTCAGGATTCTCTTTAGCAAGTTGCTTGATCTGTTGAGTAAGGGCTTTATTCATCCCTTTCTTTTTCTTGATAGCTTCATCAAACTGATTAGTAGTCATTTCTAACATTTCACCAGCTTGATTACCAAATCTTCCTTCCCACCACTTTTTGTTTTGTAGTTGCCAACCTGAGATGTATTTATTAGTAGCGTACTCATCCATCAGGAAGTTAAGCTTATCAAAGACAATGTCCATCACTGCTTCTTTATTAGCAGCTGAACCAAAGTCAACCAATGCCTTAGTCTGTGCCATTACTTCGCGTCCTAAGGTGTCCATGACACGAGCAGACGATTCAGTAACTTCACGACCTAAGTAGGTATTAACAAGGTCACGCATAGCGAACCCAATACCCATAGCTTGTACTTCATTCACATAATCAATCTGACCGTCAAGTACGTTTTTTATATCTCTACGACTAGCAAAGAGTTGCCTCAGATCAACCATCGAGTCAGAAAGGATAATGTCTTGATAGACCTCCCAAGCAGCAGCGTTTATCTCCCGCTTGCTCAATCTGACACCATCTACAATAGCTGCAAAATTTCCAGTACTACGTGTATCTTCAGCTAGTCCTACTACTACATTACGAGTAGTTCCATTGACTCCAATCCCTTTACGGATCATTGGAGAGGTCAGTACAGGAGCAGGAGTACCAGTACCTGGAGATATGCCACGTTTAATAGCAGCAACATCAGCCATGTTTCTAGCTACATTCCCGGGAGGGATAGCAGTTCTAGGTACATTCATCTCATTGGTAATTGCTGACGTAATAGTTGGGTTGTATTCAATAGACTCAGGTGTTTCTCTAATGGCAGCGATACCGTCTTCATCTATCTGCATTTGGCGTGTGTCATCAGCACGTTCTACAGCTGCCTCTAAAGGGCTTGAAGTAGCCTCAGAGGTTCCTGTTAGCTCTGTTTGTTGGATAAGTTGGTTCTTCTTATAGTTAAGATTTTCAATCTGTTTAGGATCAATAGCACCAACAGCAATCTGTTCATCAATAGCTGCAAGAGCAGTAGCAGTCTCTCTATCCATAACAGTAGAGAGTTGACTAGCTTTATAGCTCTCAGCATTCTTATTAAGTGGGATCATCCACTTCATTAAAGGCTTACCTACTTGTAATGAGAATCCAAGAAACTCACCAACAAGACTCATGCCAATTGAATCATAGATATGTTTCTCAGTCCTTACTTCAGGACTATCACCATCTAGTGTTTTAAACCTATCTGGGATATTAAGCTGAGGGAACATATCATCTAGTTCTCTCAATGTATTGTTTTCAGTCTCAGATTGATCACTAACAGCAGCAATAGCAGCGTCAGCACCAACTGAAAGACCTAATGATGCAAGACCTTTAACGACAGCAGGAGCTGCTAAACCTCCACTAAATTTAGTAGCAGCAGCACCCGCTAAACCAGCAGGAATCAGAAGAGACATTTTCTCTCTAATGTTCTGAAGTGTTGGGTTTTGAAAGCGTGTGTTCTTATCGTATTGATCATCAACCCAACCAAGGCCAGGAATAGAACCAATGGCATCCATACCTAAGTCTTGAAAGCTTTGTTTGATCACACCACCAGGGCCATTCATGATGGCACCGGGAAGTGCTCTCATTCCATCCGTAAGTAAAGCAACGTTTGGATCTTTAATTTCAGGATTGGTGATATTAGAGATTGTATCTTGTACGTTCTTTACAGTCTCTAGCGGGTTAAAACCTTGATCTGGTGTGTTTGTATTCTCAACAGGTTGAGGAGGTGTTACAGGCGGCTCTGGGGTTGGTGCAGGAGCTTCTGATGTTGGTTGTGGAGCAGAAGTAGTTTCCTGTTCTTCTTCCTCTTGTTGTACTCCATTAGCAGCTTCATATGCTGCCTGTTGCTGTTGTTCTTCATACAGCAAATATTCTTCTTCAGTCATACTCCCTTACCGTGTAGTGCAGCGAAATAACGTCCGTCAGGTAATTTGAAGACTGATCTCCATCCATTACCTGGAACTCGTTCTGTTGAAATCTTTCTTGCTCCGTTCTTTAAATAAAGTTTAGTTCCTGCTTTAGTTCCATAATCCCATCCAGCATGTGGACCATAAGACCTTGGATCACCAAAGTTGCCGCCAGGAATAGGTATGCGTTTCCTTAATTCAGATAAGGTAATGTTGCCAAACTCTGGATCTTCAAATGAGATATAATTATCTAATTCATCAGGATCCCAGTACTGTCCCCATTCATCTTCAATAGTGTTTGGATTATCCATCTGTTTGAAGTCTACATGTTCTGACCATCCACCATTAGTCTCACCACCAGTTGTATAGAAGTACTGAAGAGTAGGACTCATATTATTAGGGTCACGAGTAGGTACATACTCACTCTTGATAATTCCTAAACGTTCACTAGCCTGTGCTTTGTGTTCCAAAAGACGAGCCATTGTTTCAGGTGAACGTGCAACGGTTCCGTTACCATCTGGTGTATATCCAGCGTTAGGATTACCACCATTGATAGTTGCATATAGATCCTCAAGACCCATACCAGGAGTAGCTCCGCGATCTTTTAAGTAACTTTCAATACCTCGGATCTCTTGATCCCAGTTACCAGTACCTAGACCATACTTCTCACGTTCATTAGGGCCAGCTTGAATAAGGCCAATACGACCTGATGCTGCACCATATCCAGGCTGTGCAGGATCTAATGTTCCACCTGTTTCAAAGCTAGCGATAGCTGCGATATCAGCTGGATCCCAACCATTACGGGATGCCATTGCGATAATGGACTGTCCTCTAGGTTGTGGTGAGCTATAACCACCAGCTGCTTCAGAACTAAGAATAGATGTTTGAACGTTCTGTGGTGTAGGTCGAGTTAAGATCTCCTGAAGTCTTGGGTCATTAATTTGATCAGATAAAGTATCAGCAGCAGAAGGTGCAAATTCAACCTTCTGACCTGTTAATAGTTCAATCTGTTGTGCATACAACTCGGCTGCTGTATAGGGCGATCGTTTAGCAGCATTCTGTAGAACATTAGGTATCTGTGGAATACCGTTACGTTGTGCAGTTTCAAAGCCTTGATAAGCATCAGACTTAGAGATAATCTCTTTATGTGTGAATAACTCAGGATCTTTTTTGACAGTCTCGTAAAACTGTTTAGGATCCATAGTAGGCGCTACCTCTCCCGGCCGAAAGAAAGGGAAGTAGTTTTTCTTACCTGTTGAAGCAGACGTATCTTCTGCAACAGAGTACTTACTACCTACTGGTGGATTTAGTACTTTCTCATAGATTTCATTCCATGCCTTTTCATATGCTTTATCAGCAGACATGACTTCACTATAAGCTTTGAAGTTCCTGTTGTATTCACTCATAGCAGAGGCTAGAGCTAAATCCAATGTTCCATCGGCTCCACTTGTAGACTGGTAACCAGCACCTAAGAGACCCTCCTTCAGGGTACTCTTTAGAGTTGACTTCATGGTTGCCTGATCTACACCAGCACTTGCTCTAGCAGACTCTAATTTATTTACTCTATCTGTCCATTGATTACGAACATCATTAGGAATAGCACGGTTTTCTAGATCCTCTAAAGATAGAGTACCTGCTTGCCACTTCTCCTCTAGTTCAGCTGTAATAGCTCGTTTATCAATGTTCTGTTTAGTCTCATACTTAAGTGCATCAAGACGGCTTGTATTAATACCCTGTTGTTTTAATTCATTGATACTTTCTTCTAATGAATTTATGTCAATGCCTTCAGGTTGTGACCTAAAGAAATCCATGACTTCATCAACTTTTGCCTTACCTGCCGCATCCTTTTCACGATTAGCTTGACCACGATAAGTGTCAGCAGCTTTTGAACGTTCAGCTAGAAGATCATTTACTCTACCTGGATACCGTTCTGCAAACGTCTTACCAGTATTCGTTACAGTATTCTCAAGTAAATACTTTACCTCGGCATCTGTATAACGATTAAAGCTACCTAATTCAGTAAATACTGCTTCGACACCAGCAGCTGGTCCATTGATAGTTTTACCATCGGATCCGTAGCCCACTGCTTTAGAACGGAACAGTTCATTAAGAGCATCAGGTGACTTCTGTGTGTACAGTGTCGTCCTAGCCTCTTCAAACATCTCAGTACTGCCTTGCACTACTTGACGTTTACGAGCAGCTTCCATTACTCCATTAGAGGATGTCCTCATCTTGGAGAACATTGGTCCTAAGAAGTCAGCACTAAGACCAAACAGTCCGTTCTGCTTAAGGTATTGCTGTTGTAGTTTTTGTACAGCGGCTGCACGTTTAATTGGGTCAGCAGCTTCTTGTCCTAATTGATTTAGTTGCTCTTGTAACCAAGAACCATAACCATCACCAGCCATCTCTGAATAAGCCTTGAGACGTCCGTAGTCTCTCCACTTATTACCTGATCTGACTTGGTTTACAACAGAAGGATTAACACCTCTACGTGCCATCTCATCAGCAATTGCTTCTTCTGTTTGACCCATTGCACGTAGCTCTGCTTCCATGCGTTCCTGTGCAAGAACCTGATTAGCAGGAAGACCTTCAGCTAATGCTTGTGCATAAGCTTCTTCCATGTCAGCCTGGTTCTTATCATCCCGGAACTGGATTAATTGTTCAGAAATACTCTCACTGAAATTACCTAATGCTTCCCAAGTCCTTAGATCTTCTCTTGCATTAACTTGTTCAGTACGAGCATTCTGAGCTGTCTGTTGCTGATTCTGTGCAATCGCAGCTTCTCTAGTAGCAAAGGTCTTGTCTTCTAGAGTTTTAAGTTCGTTACGATTACGTGCTTCCTTAGCGTACTTACTTTCAAGATCATTGATCCTGTCACTATTAATCTTATTCTTCTGGTTCTGCGATTCTTGCAGGTCACGTATGCCCTGACTATCTCGACTTCTCATCTGATCGAGTTGTGCAGTTCCAGCTTGAATCGGGGAGAAACCAGTGTTACGATTAGCTCCCTTAAATGCAATCTGTTTCATTTTTTAAGCAGTAAACCCATAATTTGGACCGAATGTACCTATTCCACCAACGGATCCACCACCAGCACCAATCCCCGTATTACCATAACTAAATCCACCAAGGTTTGGACCATTATTACTAAAGGCACTAACTAGATTAGAACTAACACTACCAAGTGCATTCAACCAAGGGGCTGATGTACTGACTTGTGCAACAACACCTTTGATTGGTTCAGGGCCATAATCAAAGTCTTGTAGTGCTCTAGGTAATGTATATTCAGGTAGGATTGCTGCATACGGTTCTAGAACTTCAGGTGGTGCATCTTGTGGAATCATTAGATTAGCAAAGGCTTGAATATCTGCACCTGTCCTTTGTGTAGCAACCCGAGCCAAAGCATTACGCATTGTACTCTTAGAACTTAATAGGTTAGCCATTACAATGTTTTGGTTACGACCTAACTGTGCATTAAGTGATTGCTTACCTTTACCGACGCTTTTACCGGCCTGGCCTCTTGCCATCATTGTGCCTGTCTCTTGCAGACCTTGAACAAAGAGATCTTCATTCTGAAAGGCTGCTTCAGACATAGCATCATTCATTTTCTGTTGTTCAGCAGTACTAGCAACGTTAGCTGCCATATCATTAAATGATAATTGCTGACCATATAAATTAGATGATTTATCATACTGTCTCGTATAATTCTTCATCTGCTGTTCTCTAATCTTTAGATTGAAACCGTAGTTATCTAAAGACTGTTGATTCTTAAGATCCGCTAGACGCTCATCATTACGGATATTAGTTTGTATTTGTTCAATAGCGAAGTCGCGATCAGCATTAAGCTTATCCTTCGCCATGTCATATCGTTCAGTATCATATTTATACTGATTTTCTACTGCTTTTTTACTGGCTCTATTGGATTCGCTTGCTTGATTAGATCCAGAGACTGCTCCAAATATAGCAGAACCAATTCCTAAAACTGCACCAATTGGCATATTTAAGTCCTCTTATAAAATCTTGGTGAATACATCCCTTCCCATGTCATCATATTGATACAGACTGGATAAGGTACATCACTGTGTGCTTGAACTGTAAAATTACTTGAACGTTGATGAATTGGTACAGTAAAGAAATACCTACCTTTAATGGGTCCCGTATTTGCACTGTAATAATCAGCTTCAATTACTGGCATTATCTCGTGCCAATCTTCTCTGCCTTTAGTTTGTAATTTAAACCCTAAGGCACCTGTTAGTCCTACAGCAAATTTTATTCTAGATACGTTTAGGTATGATGTGTAATCACTAACGCCTTCCTTGTTCTTAAAGAACTGTTCAGGAAATATTACATTGAACGCATACTTAAAGCCAACAATAAGTTCTTCTGTTAATTGAGTAAGATCCCTATCAAAGATAAAGTAGTTCTGCCCGTCATTACCATGTATTGGATCGCCATTAGCATCTTTCTTTACTTCTAATAGCCAACCATATGTATTAGGAGGAGAAGCTAAGAAATTATTGATGTGCTGAGGAGAGTCTTGACATGTCACTAGAAGCGGCTGTAAGCCGTCTACATGCTCGAATGGTATATATACTTTCTGTTCTTTTGTAAGGGGATCCCAGGAGCCTACAGTACCCTTATACCAGAAGTCTAAGAACGGGTTAGAATACTCTTTATCTGTTGAATGTATAACAGGTAGTGCTAATGACTTATCTAGTGGTACTTGGCTGAATGCAGTTTTACTAGCTTGTGTACTGATAAATTTAATCGTATCTTCAGGTACTACATAGCCTAAAGTCTTGCCTGCCATCTTCCACTTAAACCAGGACTGCATCTTCTCTTCAGATCCTGTATTATACTTACGGTAAAAATAAACTTCATTATTCTCTCTACTGGATAGAATGATAAGTTCATTTACAGGTGACGTATATAGTGTATCAATGTTAGGTGGTATCCATTCTGATACTACCTTACTAATATCAATAACACTTGGTGGTTGGTTAATGTCAGGGATCTGCATCACCATTACTTTACAGTAACCTAATGTCTTTTGAAGAAATACTTGATAGGTACCTAAGTCAACAGGTGGTATGTCCTCATCTACTTCATAATTAGAAATCTGCCTTATGTATGTAGAACTAGGAGTATAAATTGAATCTTCTGCAATCATTAGAAACTGCTGACGATTACTAAATAAAATTACTCCCTGTGGTACAGGCAAGGAATGTACTAGATTAGAAGGTATTGTACTATTTGTATTCAGGTCAATTGGGTCACTATCAATTTGTGTAAGTGCAGATTTAACAAAGAAGTTTTCATATGCACTAGTCCTTGACATGACTACATTAGGACCACTTAAGAAGCCAAGTCTATTGTTAGTAAAAAATAAACTATTGACCTTGTTGTTTACAAAGCTAGGGGATGGATTTGTATTCATGTCACCAACTAGTCTATCGTTCCAATCTACTTCTTTAAAAGTAAATTGATTCTGAGCAGTACAAATCAGCTCATGTGGCATAGTTGATTTAACCAAACCAGGACTTGAATCAGGTGAACGAGCTTCAACCCATTTCTTACCACTAGTTGAATACTTTAAATAATAGTCATCATCCTCTGATGCGCTATTCTCTACCTTAATAAGTCTGTTGTTAATACTTTTGTTTGGAACTTTTGATGCATCTTGTACGGAATCTTGAAACGATTCTAATGCCTCATTGTTTCTACCGCCAACAACATCCAAGGTGAATTGTGCAGAACCAGTACTAGCAATCTCTAATGTAATATCTAGTTTAGTTACTGTAACTGGTTCTGATCCAGCATCAATAGCAGTCTTTAGTCCTGCTAAGATAAAGTCAGCATTAACATCACTTGCATTAGCAGCATCAGCATCAGGTGTAGTGAAGCTAAATTGAGTACCATTAATAGTTACATTGTACTCTGAACCATATTGAACACTCAGCAACACTACAGTTCCTGCAATATTAGGAGTAGGTGTGGAATTAGGATCCTCTGTTACTACAGTTGTTCTATTGCATATGAATGTCTTATCTTGAATTGACAGTGTTCTATAGTCAAAGTGGTTATTGCTTGTTAAGTAGTTTAGAGCTGACCCCTGAACTGTTACTGTTGCCTCTGTTCCATCAGAAGTAAATACTCGAATTGAATTCTGCTTTATTGCACAAAAGTATTCTTCCTGATTATCTCTCTTGTAAAAGAAAAAATGACAGTCTTTGAATTCATTTTCAGTCCCAATGTCTGCAATAAACTCAGACCCAGGACGTTTACATAGCCCAAATGCTGGATCAATCCAGACATTATCGGCTTCATTTACCTGTGAAGATAGCTTCTTAAAATCAGGTTGGGTCGATACCCCACCAAGGTAGTTATCAATTGTTTGTTGTACAGCAGGCATTATCGATAAAGTGCATGGAACGGTTGATATGGTGTGTAGTAATTCTGTCCAGGAGGATGTCCAAAGAATGTATGCTTACCTTGGCTACATTCATATTCCATGGCTTCTGCACGTAGATAAGCTTCTTGTTGAGTTAACATCTGATATAAAGTAGGATCAGATATAAGCCTTTGAGAAACAATAGTACTTGCTCTAGCAGTTACATAAGCTTGGAATGGTAGTGGTAGATCAGCCCATTCAATGAGAGATACGATATCAACATAGACATTCGTACCTGACCAATTAAATGTATGTCCTACTCGGTCATATAGATATGGCACACCTTGTTGTGATCTCCTTACTCCATCCTTGTCACCATATTCAGGATGACTTGTAGCTAAACTTATTTGTAATGTGTTATTTGGGATGGTAACTGTTTTATTTGTATTAATATTCAAAGGGAGGTTATATTCCGTGTTGAATGTCCATCCTTCTGCCTGTACCTGACGACTAACATCTAGTAGTGTCTGATAGCAGATCGCAACGTCCGGGTTGGTCTGGTCTAAGGTGGTAACAGGCGCTTGACCAACTGACGCCAGTATTCCATTAACAGCTTTTAATTCAATAGCTTCGCCAGTTGTAGTACTCATTAGAAATATGTATAGATAAAAAAAAAGGGCCTCCCGAAGGAGACCCAGTTGACTCAGCTAGTAGGAGCTAGTTGAGCTGTATTAGCAGAAGGAGGATAAGCAAGACCACCAGTCCACTGCTCAGTCTCAGACTTAACAGTAGAACCAAGTACGGCAGTACCGTAACCTTTTGCAGTTTTAGCGACACTATGTCGTGTAGTAGTAGCCATAATTATTTATTGTAGATTAACCTTGATCAGGGATTGAGTTTCCGCTTGAATTAGTTGTCGTATATGCGGAGGTTGCGGCAGTACGGCCAACCTCAACTGGAGTGAGAACATCTTGTGTGATGCTCCCAGCCAATCCAGTTTTGTTGGTGACTTCGCAATACTGCTGTGTTCCAGGAGTAATATTAGAAGCCATAACTTATTAAGCAGCCTGCAGTTCAATTGCACAAGCAGGGTTCAGAGTACCTACACCCATTGCTTGACGACCAACGATGATGTCACCTTGGTACATTGTCTTTACATCGGCACCAGTTGTTTGAACTTGAGGGCCAACGCCTTCAACAACACCAGCTGCGTCCTTCATGTAGATAAGACCACAGTGAGAAGAGAAGTCACCGGAGTAATCGTTGTTCTCACCATTGACACGTGCAACAGTACCAGCCATGAATGGAAGGTTGTTGGAACGCTTGATGGAGATACCAGCGATCTCATAGAGACCCTCACCGCTGTTCATGTTGCCCTGTGAGGAGCCAAAGTCGCGATTAAGGATATTGCTATCAACTTGAGAAATGAGAGCGTAGTACTGACGTGGGGACAGCACAGCGTGTCGTCCATTACGAGGTACATTCTTTTCATCTAAAATTGAGGCCGCTTCAAAGAATGCGTCAACAATTGCCTGTGCATTGTACTCATTACCGGAACCAAGTTTGATTACGGAACCACCAGGCTCAGGACCAGGAGATGAAGTAACAGGATGTGCTTCACGTGCAGCAAGTGCAATCGTGCGGAACACTTTCTTGTCATACGCTTCTGCAAGTGCATGACCGATCTTAGAAGAGATCTCCGAGCGCAATGAATAGTGCGCGAGAGTCTCATCGAGATCATATACGAATGCTGAGGAGATCAACAGGTCATCCATGATAATCGTCTTCTCTGCCACAGGAGGGTTAGAGGAGCCGAGGATCGGGGTGCCAGGCTGATGATAAGAAGCATCCATACGGCCAGTAAAGATGAACTGCATTGAGCGGCCACTTGTAAGTGTACGGTTCTGAACAGTTCCTTTAGCGATACAGGCTGACTCATAAGCCTTGAACATCTCACCACTGAATAGCTTGAGATAAGTTGCATACTTAGAGTCGTAATCACTCCCACCTTGGGTAAGACCAAGACCAGGAGTTTTATTAAGGTTACCTACTGCGGTAATAGTTGCATTAGGTGCAGTGCCCGGATTAGCGGACCATGAAGCTGTCATTGTAATAAAATAGAGAGTTGTTTACATGAACTCTCAGACGTCTGAGTTATTTAATTTTGTTTGTTGCATGATAAATTTCATAGGCTTTATCTAACCGGCCGGTTAAGAGTATCCTCGTAAGGGTCCTAACCAATGCCCAAGGTAGGAATCGAACCTACCTAAAACCATTAGGGCAGTAATGCTTGTCTTACTTGACTAACAATTTGGTCATCAAGAGGATTGTCTGTTCTCTTGACTAATGCTTCTAAAAGATCAATAATTAAAGTCTTTACTGCACGTGATGCAATGAACTGAAGCAGGATTGGTCTAATTAGTGCTGTCATTTCTTTTGATGATAAGGTTGTCTAATTTTGTTTCTATACGTACCATATGTGTTTCCACACGTTCGATAATTGTATTAAAGCAATCCTTTGATACATAATCTTTTGCTACGGATAATTCAATCGCATCAACTTTAGAATCAAGGGCATCAATCCTCTTGTTATACTTAGAAGAAACGACCCCGATACCAGTAAATGCTGCGATAACGCCTGTTACTATAACTTCTATAAATGGCATAGTTAAATCTATTATGGTTTTACTATCATTGCCCATCCGTCATTTTTTGATGGAAGTGCCCAACGTGGTTCCCAATTCTTATAAGAATACTTAAGACCTGAACCATTCAAATTATTTGTATAACCACCACTAGCTAGTTGTGCTTCACCATTTGGATCATTCATGATGACGCCATCAGAATAATAACCAATAACAACAGTCCAATGACCGCCACCGGATGGGGCACTACTAGGCCCATTATGCAGCCACCCAACACCAATAGGACAACCATTGTCAATCTCGTTCTGTAATGTTTGTATGGATGCATTAGTTACAAATTTTGGGTTAAGTCCTAGTGAACGGAGAGTAGCTAGCTGTGCTTCAGCACTTGTAGTGTCTCCATACTTAGATCTGATACGGTTATATTCATCATCGTTTTGAACCTTTCCCCAATACATAGCAATCATTGCCATGGATGAAGAGAAGCATTCACGATAACCAGTACCAGATGAATTATCATTCTGGCTTTGATAAGGAACCTGTAGAGGATTAGCAACTACAGCTTCAGGTTTATCCCTATATTTTTGTCCAAAAATTTCAAGGGTAGTAGGGTCTACCTGTGTTTCAAGCCACTCAAAGGCTTCTACTTGGTGTGCTTGTTCTTTATAATATAGAGCAGCATCTGTAAGTTTAATCATTTCTCGCTAGCGTATAGGGCGAATGACTGTGCAGCTATGTACATCATTAGTTCTCCTGCTCTATCACCAGTACATTTCTCTGCACTAGTTTTAAAGCATCCAATAAGAACACCTGCTACTATTAATAACTGCACAGTTATAACTCCAGCGACCAAATTAAAGGCCGCTCTTTTCATTAGGTGGCTACTACAACTGTTGCATCTGGAGATAACTTCAGACAACCAGCAAGACGTTCTGCCTTACTACCGTTGTCAGCATTATCATGAGATGTTGTAGGTGCCTGTACATTGCCCGGAATAAAAGGTGGATCACCTGCATTGGCAACATAATATTCAACTGTAAGTCCGTTGTAAGCCATAATAATTAATTAGATGTTTATGCAAATACCCGATAAGGATTTCCTGGTGTTACCTCTAAGGCTTCCCACCCATCAGGTAGGTCGCCTACATAGTTGACGTGAAAGCCATCAAGAGTTGTTGGAGCAACAGTTTCGTTACCCTCTTCATCCCACTCACCACCTACGGTAATGACACCAACAACATCAATAGCATGGGAGTGTGTGTAAGCCTGTAGCTGTTCTGATTCGTTGCCTTCTTCATCAGCGACAGTTGTCATAAATCCAGCAGCACGTGCAGCTTTTAGCCAAGCTTTTTCATTAGTAAACCTAAAGAAAGGGCCAGGTACTGGTGGCAATTCGATTAGTTCTTCTTCCATCAATCTTGCTGCTCTTCTACAACTTCAGGTTCTACAACCTCAACAACAGGCTCGAAGTTACCACCATTATTAACAAAAGCAGTGAGAGAATCATTATACTCTTGTTCCTGCTTACGTTGAGTAATAGCAGCATCAAATTCTTCAGAGGTATTACCAAGTTGTTCTTCAAGCCAGGTAATAGCTACAGCTTCAGTTACGTCACCAAGAGGTGTCATATCAGATGCCTCTGCTGGTTCAGCAAGACGTAGTTGATTAGAAAGACTACCGTCAGAGTTTGTATAGACCCAGTTAAGTGCAACTACTACTCCTTCAGGATCTGCGATTAAGTTTGTAATTGAATAAGACATAATTTAAATAATCAGGAGGGCCAAACAGCTGCTGCTACGTCTTGTACTTCTTGAACTTCACCGGAGACATCATCACCGGGTTGGAAGACGGAGCGGTGGTAGGAACGACCTACTTCAACATCATCCTTGAGAACGATGTCAGCACGACGAACACCAATAGAGAGGTCTTCGTTTACTTCAATTTTGTATTCAAACTTCTCTGAGAAAGAAGCCATATTAGGAACCGCCGACTGGCGGAGACAGGTTTAATGGTTTCGTAGTTTATTGACGGTTGCGGTCTATAAGATTAATCAGGCAATGCGATATGTAAGTGTAGTAAATAGTGAGCAATTTCCACTACTGAAGTCTAAAGCAGTTTCAGTTAAACGGTTTGTAATACGATTACCTGCAAAAATGGCCAAGGCGGTGCTGTTAGCACTGTTAGATGTCATGATGGTCTTGTTGCCGGATTTGTAATCGGTTGCCCAGTTAGTAATAAGGCAGGGCGAGGATGCGTAATTAGAGGAAGTCGTGTTTGGGGACACAAACGGTAATCCAGTGATCGCAAGGACACCAGTTAGACCAGAAACACTTGCAGAAGTGATGGTTAGATTAATTTGTACTTGACACAAGTTACCGATTCTTGTGTAAGTTCCCTGGGCGTTTGAACCCGTAAGTCCTGCGGCACTGCCACCAACTGTCAGGTCAACTGTGCAGTTACCTTCTTCATACTCATCAATCGTATTAGCAGCAGCCGTACCGCCGATAGAGACGGGGCCTTTAAAAAGACCAGTTCCATCACCTTTAATGGCAGAAGTAAGTGTACTTCCAGCATAGCCTCTAAATACATCAGAAGTAGAATTTTCGGGTCTATTTACCTGTACAACGCCTGCGGTTGTGACGGAGCCAGTAAACTCAGCCGAGCCACTAGCATTAATCCTGTATTTATAACTAGAGGTTGAAGCAGCTCCATTATCATTACCTAGTACGGTTCCATTACCTCTAACAACAAAGTATTTAGAAGCACCGGTAGTACCAGCAGTAATAGAATCAACACCACCAGCACTGCCAGCAGCTTTTACTGTGCCAGCAAACTCAGCCGAGCCGCCAGAATTAATTAACGATGTTTGTGTGTCACCTGAATACCCTCTCCATAGCAAGGCGTTAGAACCAGAACCAGCCGTTCTTTGTACGACTAACTGCCCTGCAGGGTTGAGATTAACGCCAGAGCTTGTGGTTGAAGAAAGATTAGTAGTCCCTGACTGCGTGATACCAGCAAACTGAGCCGAGCCATTATCATTCAGCTCAATAGCGGGCGCTGCAGGTAACGTTCCCCCGATAGAGACGGTGCCAGCGAACTCAGCTGATCCGTCACTCTCGATAGCGGCAACCTCTGACCCGATATTGGTCCAGTCATCAGTATTTGACCTGAAGCTCCAGGAACCACCAGTTCCACCACAAAACAGGGTTTTGGCACTATTACTTGTAGTTGTTAAAGCAAAGGGTCGAGTTCTTAACCCATATCCATATCTACCTGCGACTCCACCACCACCACTATTAATAGTGATGTATTGGGGTCCGGCGCTGGATTGAATTCCAAACTCATGTGTAGCGCCCTTGAAGGCGGTTGACCCATTAGCATTCAGCAAGATGTTGCCACCACCAATCTCTACATCTCCATTGCTCTCCTGCATCACTGTCCGCTTCTTTGACGAACCAACAGCAATCTCATTTGTTTGTGTATCGATAAATATTTCTCTACTTGCAACACTTGCAGCAGATACTTCAGAGGTTGTACCACCTCTAAACTGTAATTGATCAGCCATGATTTAAAAGTTTTTAATTAATTCAGTTAAGGTCGTATTCTGCATTTGCATAGTATTCTTTTTCAAGATCTATGTATCGAGTTACTTCTGCAGGTAAAGCCCCGAGGTCATGTGGATAATTAGTAATAGCTTGTCCGTAAGAATAGACTCTATTATCTGTTGTTAAGTCGATTAGTTCTTGATCAGTCTTACGTGTTGGGAAGTATGCAAGGCGTTTGATGTGGCCGTTTAGGTTCGCACCACTAGCCAGGGTCAATCTATCTGCATCAATAACAGACAAGTCGGTTGTGCTGCTAGAAATAGCAGACCCTTGATGCATCACACTTCCGCCAGTGCTTGAATAAGCGTATCCGATTTTATCATTGAAATGATTTGGATCTCCAACATCAACTGGCGAAAATAATCGAACATTAGAGACTTTAGTATTCATCACAAAGTCATCATTGTTATTATTTCGATAAGCTATAGCGTGAAGATTTGCATTAGATTTGTAGATCTGAAAAATCCTTCTTTCTGGCAGTGATTGTAACTCAGCAAAAGATCCACACTGAGCAAACACCGTCCCTTCACTTTGGTTATACCAACTATCAACACCTAGGGCACTGGTTGATACGTCCGCTGCACGGGTTACGTTTGAACCAGATGGAGTAATGATTAGGGAACTCGGATAAGAACCAATCTCAACTTGTGCACCCCAAAACAACATGTCTAAAGAAGTTGTATCCTTATTTGTGGTCAAGAATAATGTTTTATTATTATTTGTGTAAGTTTTCCAGATACGAACCCAACCATTAGCGTATATCTTTCGTGAATAACCATGACCTACAGTGTCAGTTGAAAAATCATATGCAACTTGATCACTGGTATCTTGATCACCGGTGTTAAATCCGGTTTTAAAAGTAACGTACTGACCTTGACCACCGGTAGATTTAATGAAAATAGAGAAGGTGTAATCGTTGGTGTCAGCGGTTATCGCATAGTTTTTCTGTCCCCTAACTTTAGGTGCATAGGCAGTAGTTGCAAATGCAGTGTTAGTCCCGTCAGGTGCGATCCCTGCATTGTTGTAAGCACCGGAGGGTAATGCGTTTGACCAAATTGAACTGTAGTTTGACGTATTGTTATCGACAATGTTAGTCCTCGCCGGTTCAAGCAGCAGCTCCCCGTTTTCATATCGTGCAGCGCCACTAATGGTGGAGCCTGTTTTGATATATGGGGTTGCTGTGGTGCCTTCTTCGATTTGGGCTCCCCAGATGTAAAAGCTACCGCCATTCCAAACTTGAGGAGTTATGTTGTGTTCATCTCTAGCATTACCTAAATGTACGTTCTCACCGTTTGGAGTTACAAGTACTTCAAAACGCTTCCATTCATTTGTTGCTGTAATTGTGCGGACTTTTGAAGGATTTGGTGCACCCCAGGTAATATAAATATCTTTGGTTGTATTATCAGCAGTTTTAATCCAAGCGGACCAGGTATAAGTTCCAGTAAAATTACCTTGGTAGACAATAGCCCAGTTATTGGTAATGTTAGCAAAAGACACCCTATCCGCAGTTTGTGTACCATCAGGTGCTAAAGCATTATTACTGACAACAGCAGTATTTACATCAGTCCAGCTACTCACATCTTCACTATTAAGCCATTCATTAACCGGCGTCGTCTTAATCAACCCCGTCGCATCATCAACATAAGTAGCACTACTGGCACGACTGTCGAATGTATCAACACTTGGGGTGTATTCGGTTAGTTCAGAGCCTTCTTCGATTTGGACGCCCCATATTAAAACATCAATAGAGTCATCGCTTAGGGTACCCCTAGCGCCTAGTTGCAGGTTATCGATGGTAGCTGTAACAGTACCAGTAATACTAAATCTCTGCCACTCTGAAGTAGCAACCAACCCCTCTCCACCAGCTGCTTGGGCATTTCGGAAGTAAAGAGACTGATTGGAGTTAGTGTTAGACTTAACGTAAATACTTGTTGTATTTGTATGTGGATTAGTAAATCCTGTTAAAGACGTTGTGACTAGGCTAGATTGATTTGAAGCTGCTGTGCCACCATTCAAATCACATTGTAATCTATAAGCTGTCGAAGTACCGTCAGGGGCTATAAATCCAGGAGAAAGTACTGGAGAGGTACCAGTACCATTTACAGCAAAAACCCAACCACTCTGATCAAACCTCTCGCTATACGTCAGCAGGTTCGTCTTCGCAAACTTATTACCTTCAATCGTTGCGATGTCAGGTGAGCGGGTTACGGTGCTGCCGGTTGTGGGGATGTAGGAGGTGGGGAAGGATCCTTGTTCTCGCTGAAATCCGAAAGCATAAAGTGTTCCCGATACTGTATTGCTTTCAGCACCACCACTATTGACAATAGCAACACTAGCCCAAGCTTTACTGTCAGTATTATCATTAACTATCCACAACCTTACCCAACCATTTTCATATTGCTGATAACCTCGCGAAGTTGACCCTGTGGTTACTACCCAATTGTTATTCTCTAAATCAAAAGTTGTATGTGTAGAAGGACTAGATAGCATTCGCAATCCAACGTATCTGGCAGTTCCTTTTTTTACAAATACACTGAAGGTTTGAGAATACGTAACAGCGGCATAATTAAATCTTGCAAAACCTTGACCACTGCCATTCTTATCTAGTTTTACTACAGTACCACTTCCAGTTGGTGAAGACTCTTCAGTGGTATCTGAACTTGTTGTTGGTCCTACAACTTGCAAGGCGTTTGCTTGATTTGAAAGAGAAATTAAGTTAGTCCTTTCCTCTTCAATCAACAACCCCAACGACTCACCAGTCACGGGGTCATGATCAAATCGTGGAGCACCACTAATCGTTGCACCTGTTGGAATGTAGTCAGTGGCGGTTGTGCCTTCTTCTAGTTGGGCGCCCCAGACAGCAAAGGTTTCCCCAGACGAACCGTAAATGAGCACCACACTAAAAGCAGTGCTGGCAACAATCGTAAGACGTTTCCATCCATTAGGTGCACCTTCAAAAGTAGCACTTAAAACATTAGAATCCTGTGATGTAATATTGAAATTGGAGTCAAAGAATACTCTATTCGTATCTGCTGTACTTCCAACCCTTACTGCACCCCCAGACAAATCTTTGAAGTAAGCACTTAGCACTTTGGCAGATCCTGCTCCAGATGGTACTTTATTAATACCACCTCCAGTACTTGTGACTATTGCCCCTGTTAGTGTGCCATCAGGAGCCAGTACTTGGTTACCGGCTACTGTCCCAGCAGCAGTACTCCACGTACTTAGATCATTGCTATTAATCAGGTAATTAACCGGACTAGTTTTAATCAACCCATCACTGTCCACATACGTCCCACTACTGGCACGGCTGAAGGTGACTAATTTACCAATGGATTTATCTGCTGCAAAGTCTAGATCTAATGTTGCGTCTCCAAATAAATAATTGATTAAAAAAACTGGCTTTGTATATCGAGTCACAGTGTCGGTAACTTGATAACCATCTTTACTAGTAATGTATTCTACATAAGGAGAGTTGTAATTGGTTAAAGTTACCAACTTTCTGTGGTCAATAGTCATTTCTTATCCAATTGAGGGAGCGATTAAGGCCACAGGTGTGGCGCTATTCAGGGAATTGCACCCTGCTTATTCTATTTAGCTTCTATCCCATGTACCTGAGATTGATATTGTGTCTAAACCTTCTACTTCAGATGCTTCTGTGTGATATGTAGGAGGCTCTACAACAGGGTCATCTGGTATGTGAGGTGCGATTGCTTCATCCACCTCGTTCTTAATCTTGTAGACGATGTAGTAGTCCTCCAGTTTCCACAACCAACCTTTAAGAATGAAGGCAATAGGGAATGGAAATGTTTTATCTATCCACTTCGCTACTTGTTTAAACTCATTTAACTTAAAGGTGATTGGTTCCATAAGTTAGGCTGATTTCTTTTTGGTTTTCTTTTTAGCTTGCTTAGGAAGGTCCTTCCATTGTCGAATCTTTGGCAATTGGTTACCGTTTTTTTTATATTCATCCTTGTGTTTAATCTTCATCTCTTCGATGTAAGGTTTACGGTTTCCATAACCCATTAGTTTAACCTCGTAGTTTTTACTTTACCTATACCTGAATGGATAAGTCCGATACGCCTTGCTGTGCCCTCACTAAGGTCAAGGTGACGACCTTCAATGAAAGGCCCACGATCAGTAATAGTTACCACTTCACAGCTGTCATAACAGACTCGAAGTTTAGTTCCAAATGGAAGTGATTTATGTGCAGCTGTACTTGCGTTACTATCAAATCGTGTGCCATTAGCTGTAAGGTTCCCATGAAATCCTGGTCCATACCAACTAGCAAGCAGCAAAAGTGTAGCTCCGATTCCTATTGTCATTTAAAATTTAATGTCTGGTGAACGCATGAGTTTCTCCATTACATCATTACGATATGCTGGATCATTTTCATAGCGTGGGTCGCCTTGAGCAGCAACTAGTTCTGCTTGGCTACGGAATACATCAGCTTTATTAGCAGCTGGTTTACCTGTAATCATTTGTCCGTCATATCCTGTTCCTTCTTGGAACCTATATTGCAATGCTTGAATAGCAAAGAAGCAGGCAGCAGGGTCTCCTTTATCCATTACATGATCAAACATATTGATGTCACCGTCAGCTAGGTTATTGCTAGCCCAGGTAATCATCTGGTCATACTTGTCAGAACCACCAACTACATTCTTCAATCCATCAACTTGTTCTTCAGTAAGAACAGTTGGTGCATTCTCTTGTTGTGATTGTTCAACACCAGATCTGTAATCCATGTACATCTTTGCAAGGTCTTCAGGAGATGAAGAGTTAAGTGCATCAATGGTTTCTTGAGTAAGTGCTTCTTTACTAGCTTCTTCCCATAGGCGATCAAGCAGGGCAGTAGGTTCTTCTTCAGTCTTCTCTTCTTCTACTTCTTCTGAAGGTTCATTAGAAGAACTACCTAGCTTACCTTGTAATTCAATATATGCTTTCTCTAATGCTTCTGCATCTTGAAACTTACCAGCTAGCAGTCCGTTCTGTTGTTCTTCTAGTGCTTCACCTACTTGAATTGAAGCCTGTTCCTCTTCAGAGAACTCAGGATTATCAGCAGGGGTTGGGTCATAAGTAAGTGTACTCATTCTGCAATACCTTCTGCTGTTATTACTTCGAGACCACCAAGACCTACCTTCGATACACGATTAGGTCGTCTTAATTGTGGAGTACCTACCTTCTGTTTAGGTGCATACTTGTTACTTGCTAAAGGTTTAGCTTCAGGCTCAACCGGAGTTGGCAGCGGCTGCTGCTTGACCTTCTGGGTTCGGGTTGGTTTCGTTTTGTCCATCTTGAATTTGTTGTTGTTGCATACCAAGTTCAGAAATCTTAGATGCTTGTTTTGTAAGCTCCATTTGTTGAGCTTGTTGTTGTTGCTGTTGCATCTCACCTTGTATCTGTTCCTGACTTTTTATAAGACCGAGATAATCTATACCTTGAGATGCAGCTAGACGTTTGATGTACTCATCTTGACTAATGAACTGAGCGATAGCTTCTGGTCCCATTGTCTGTGCAAGAGTAGTAATAAACATCGTTAGTTGTTCTGCGTCTTGACCACGGCCAAGTGCATTAAGTCCAGCAACGATTGTCGGCTTGACAATTCCTTTAGGAATCTTTGGTATCTCACCAGTCTTCTGAAAGACTGACATTTTTCTATTGAGATATGGTACTAGGAACTCAACAGTGAGCATGCTGAACAATCCCCCAAGTTGAGCTTCCAATTCCATCTGAGTCATCCTGACTTCTTCAGCAGTTGTACGTTCAGAGTTACGGACTTGCATAATAAGGAATCCATCAGAGATTCTTTTCTCTAATTGCAGCATCATTTCATATGCTGTCTTGAAATCAGCAGTCTTGCCTACTTGAACTACACCAATATCATCTGGTCTACCTGTAACAATAGCTCCATTGGATGCACGTTCCAGTGTGGCAGGCTTTGTAGTACTTGAAGGATTGACAGTAAAGATTACTTTAGCGGCTGCTGCAGACCCTTCTACGAGTGCCTGAGATAGTGCTTCGAGAGACTTAAGATCACCTAAAAATTCTTCCACTCTTCCTCTACCGTAGACTTCTCCGTCCACATAGTTCATGCGAAGTACAAGCCAAGGTGTGGAATCAATAGGTGCTTTACCTGTTGACTTAGGAAGGATTACATCATCTACTTCCTGATGCCAGATCATTGTGGCACCTACTCGCTTTACGTGAGTGTAGATGTTTACTTCATTATCTCCTACACCAGTTTGTGCAGAGACTGAGTTAGGTTGACGTTCTGGTATAAGACCTGTAAGTAAATCACGATTGACACGTTCTTTAGTAACGATCTCAATAATGTTTCCATTACCATCACGTTCAACTGCATAACGATTGATTGGATATAGTTTTAAACCTTCCTTACCCATAAAGATTAAGGCATTACCAGCAACAACTAAATGTTTTAGTGCTTGGTGTACTACTACACGATCACTACTAGCGGCAATGGATTCATTAACCATCCGTTCAATCTTACTGAAACTGAGATCTAATTCACTCCTAACTTCTGGTGGGAAGTTTTCTTTTACTGATGCTTCATCTAACTGTAGCTTAAACCAACTCCCTTGAGTAGGTAGAAGTGCAAGCATAAGCTTACTAGCCAACGTCACAACCGCTTTGGCTCCGACTGATTGCCATGGTGTTCTTAGTACACGAGCACCTGAGCTGTATTCATCCTCACCTTTAACAAGATAAGGAAGAGTCAACCTAGATGCTTCTTTAGCTACGTCAAGGAATTGACTACGGTCTGAAGTCAGTTTGTCATAACGTTGTTTAGCAGACATTTGTTTATAGATTTAGGTTATTGATGCTTAGCTTGTTACGGTTATATCTCTGTGTACCAGAACTGAGTTTCTTACCCTGTTCTTGAATAGATAAAGCAGGATTGATATTATTACTAGAACCCATGCCTTTAGTAGGATCGTACATACTTTGAGCATTAGCTACAGTAGATGATAGGCTGCTGATTCTTGAATTAGCATCCGCTTCTCTTTGATCGTAGTCTGCTTTCTGATCAGACAATCGTTGGGTTAAAGCATCCATCGAAGCCTGATTCTCTGCTTTAATTGCATTTAATTGCTTGGTGAAATCAATTGATGATTTACCTTGACTTGAAGGTGCATTGCCATAACTTGTAGGAGAGGAATTTTGAGCAGATCTACTATAGTTATTAGTGAAATCATACATCTGACTGATGTCGTTATCACTATTAATATTCTTAATGCCGATCTCGTTAGCAATAGCAGACCAGCCTGGATGATTCTTGTAGTAATTGTAGTCAGTTTTACCTGTACCTTTTGTAGATGCAGAACGACCAATAGAAGGGCGAGCACCCGTATATTTCATCGCCTCTCTATAACCAGAATTAGCATCTACTCGTAGAGACTTCATCTGCTTGTTGGAGATATTCTTGCTATCAAAGTCTCCGAAATCTTTATGATTTAAGCCTTGCTGGAATCTAGCCCAATTCATCAGTTCTCCTCCATATAATTAATGATCCACTCAACAACACTGCGTTGACCAGACCTGTACATAATTTTTTCCATGGTGTCCTCAGGGTTTGGGTTTGTTGGTGGGAATGTTTCTTCTAATGTTTGTAGCAAGACATTAGCTTGCATACCTTTAACCTCTAAGAGGTCAAGCGTAAGAGGGGAGGTTGACATTGCTATGTTCAAAGAAAGCAGGCATTCGTGCTGACTTGGTGAAAGAAAGCTCAGGAGCTTTACCCTCATACATCAAAAGATCACTAGAACGAAGCCAAAATTTTTTATCTAATTTTTTATTGTTAGTATTTATACCTAGAGGTTGCATCACCCAATTGATGGTGGCTTTCCTTAATTTATCAAGAGAAGGAGAGGCACTAAGGCCCAGCTCACTGCATACAAGACTATTAGTAGCGACGTGGATTTGTTCATCTCTGCTTATATCAGCTGATACTGTTCGCATTCCAGGGTCACCATGAGCGCGTAGGAAGGGTAATAGAACGAAGAAAATTGCACGTTCGGCAACCATCGCTTTGAGGATCGTGTGATCTGGATGCGAAGTCCAAGCTTCTCGGAGAGCGAGTCCCTCTCTCTCAGACTTCTCGTCAACACCGTAAGCATTGGCAATGTAAGACAAAGCCAAGTCGTGGTTTTCTTCATCCTTAACATTGGAAAGGAGCAACTCCCGTGCCATTTCTGGAACGTCATTATTGAGGGCATCAGTTATAAAATCTCCCACAGGTAGTTCCATATGTCTTAAGGCAAGTACACGGTAAAGTGTCTCCTCCGTTCCCTCGCTGCATATACCAGCACTGGTCTGCACTGGTGTCCATTTTCTTTTTCTGTTTAGTAGTTTCTCGTAAGGGTTCATTCTTGGCAATCACATGTAAGATTTGATTCATTAAATAAGTCACTCAAGTAATCATCAATGTCTGTATCTTTCAGGGCAGCGTAAGCATCTGATTTATCTTGAGTATCTCCCATTACTTGGAGGGAGTAATAGAGGGAGGTCTGCGGTGATCGCAGCCACTCTTCCACGAATTCATTATCGTAGGTTACTTGATCACTCCAAGAGTTGAACGAATATCCATGAAGAAGTCCCGTATTATTTAGTAGAGTCATGATGCCATCTGCAACTCTTTTATAATTTACCCACCCAACTTCGCTTGCAACTTCTACATCGCCATAATTGTAGGTTTCCACTCCGAAAGTACCTGAGTCGCGATCGACTGTCTGAGAGATAGGTGGAGCGATTTCTGGTGTGCAAGTATAGCCATCCAAATCCACGCTTCTATAACTACAACTGGCGGTCGGTGCAATAGCAAAGGCTCGAACCATATTATATTCGCGAGCAATTGTGGATGCTTGATTGATTCCTGTAGCAATTTGAGAGACAAGTTCATAAGATGCAGATCGAATATTTTCATTATTGTTATATTGATCTAACGCTCTTCCAAATTGTTCGTAAGTTACTCCGTACCTCCGTAAGAGGTTAGCGAGTCCAAGCATTCCAAGACCCACTTGTCTGTCATCTCTGGGAGACAGGTATTCACCTGATTCTCCAATACCTGTTTGACTATGGAGCGAGCACAATTCGGACATACCTTCAACAAAAGCTCGTGGGATGTCATCGAATTCACAGGCACCGAGATTAATATGTTCGAGTAAACATGTTCCTCGTGAGGGCAGATATACTTCAAGGCAGACGTTTCCTCTGATACGATTACCTTCATTGTCATATTTAACTTTGTTTAGCCAGATGTCACCTGATTTGATTCCGTGTAATAGTTCATCCTTGAACGTACAATCCTGCCACCACTCTTCAGTGATGTTGATGCATCGTTTGACCCAAGGTAGTTCGGACCTTGGTGTATTAATAAAGCCATCAGGGCGGCCATCTTTATCGACAGAATATGCGTCCGCATGATTCAAATCAAGGTGAAGAACAATCGCACCATTTTTGTAATGACCACCTCTACGTAGGATTTCATTTAAAGAGCTATAGATTTTACCGAAAGATACTGGACCAGATGCAACCACACCTGATTCTCTGACATAACCTTTAGGGTCAAGATCAGATAGGTGAATAGCACAACCTGCTCCATATCTCAGGGCATGACTAGCAAACCTCCAGCTTGCTTCAATACCATTTGGCCCTTCCATTTCATTTTCAACTACAAACACTGTGCAGCTGACTGGCAGTCGTCCTGTTGGGTCATCAATCCATGATTGTACCCGACCAGTGCGGGAGATTAAACTTGTCATTTTACTAAATCGTTGAATACTGCTTTCTTAAAATTTGGTCCCTTTAGAACCTTCCCATCTCCTCTGTAGATAGGTTTACCGTCTTCACCAAGCTTTGACATGTTCGCTTGATGAACACGTCTCATGGCCTCGTCTAGGTCCCACTCCATGTTCGCTGCATACTGGAAACATACATAGACAAGATCAGCTAGCTCGTTTAACTGATCAGCTTCACTTTCAAACCAATATGCCTCATGAAACTCACTCCATTCTTCATCGATCAAACATTTCTGGGTCGCTCGCGCTGTCTTCCCAGTCGCAGGCAAATTGTAAGCTGCTCGGAATTGTTCCGCTTGGTCCAGTAAGCTCGGATTCGTAAATGGTGGTTTCGAGTTCATGTTGTAGATAGTGGATTGCTTTAGTTAAGTCTTTTACTTTGTTACCAGTGAATTCACATCGACAAATGTATTTAACAGCATTAGCTTGGAAGAAACTAAGGTTTTGTTCTACGATAAAGTCTCCGACTTTCCAGTTACTTCCGTAGTGTTCAGGTGAGTGGGCCATTGTTTAACTAGATTGGTTACGGTGTTTGCTAATGCAAAGTTCTGACGTTGTAACGCCATGAATACTGTTATGATGTCCTCTTTATTGGCTGCAGGTAATAGATCCTCAAGTCTCCTCAACTTGAATGATTGTTCCATCGTCATTTCCATCACTGGTAGTGGTGGCAGGCTTCCAATAAATTGGCTCTTGTTTGTTGAAGTCATAATCTTGACATGTAAGAATTCGTGCTAATCGTGCGTTCTGTAACGCGATATCTTCACCTAAGTCTTTTGATTTAAAGGCTTTCACTACGGTCTCCCATGTGTAACCTTCTTCCTCAAATAGAGTGACTGAGCGTTTCACACCGAAGCCAGGAGCGCCACTATAACCGTCTGTTTGATCACCGGCTAATGTTTGTATTAGATGCCACCTTCTACCATCTTCAGGGTCAATTTCAACGGTCTCAGACATGTTATAAAGCTTGCCTGGAATCTGTCTCATGTCTTTATCTGGTGAGCAGATTATATTTCCTGGATATTGTGTTGCATAAATACCCATAGCATCATCTGCTTCTAAGGTATCCATTTTGATGACTGTGAACTCTTCTTTTAACCTTTCAATTACCCTTCTATAACCACAAGGCTTTTTTCTATTTCTGTTGCCTTTATATTCTGGAAAAATTTCTTTTCTAAAATTTTTAGAGTCACTGAAAAATAGCACCATTTCTGGTGTATCCCATATGAACTCATTCTTAATCTTGCTCAAGTCTCTCTTGACATGGTTGTAAGCATCTTTGAATTTTGATACGACCATGATGACATCATCACCCCAATCAATCTCGTCTTCCTGTGCTGCACAACATTTATATACTATGTAGTCTGCGTCAATTAATAATTTCATTAGTGGGTTTCTGCCCAATTCTTTCCTTGGGTTGCTTCTGCTTCGATTGGGCAGCGGAACTTGTAGTATTCTCCAGCTGATTGAGCGCTAAATACCAAGGATGAACATAAGTCATTTGCATGTTCAGGGGCACACTCGAATTGTATTTCATCGTGAATGAATCCTAATTGTGATGCACATATTTGTGCTTCTGTCATTGTATTTTGATTGATCAGCATCCAACGCTTCGCCAAAACCGCTGCTGTCCCCTGGAGGAGATAGTTTAAACTTTTATGAGAACTATCTACTGGTATCTGTCTACCGTCAATAGCTTTAATAAAGCCTCTTTCTGATGCTGACTTAATATCGGTAAGAAGACTATCAAGTCCTTCAATTGCAGCAATGAACGCTTCTTTGATTTCTTTTCCTTTACTCTTCGCTTTCGCGGGTGAAAGAAGTTTGTCATAACTTGTACCGATTTTCTCATTGCCTGCCCCATATAGAAAGGCATATGTAATTGTCTTAACCTGAGATCTTGTGACACCAATCTTGTCAGCATTTACTTGGTGGATGTCACCATTAAGGAGGATGTCTGCATATCTTGATCCGTCATACCTCGCGAGGTAGTGTGCCAAGCAGCGCAACTCAACCCCAGACAAATCAGCACCGACCATAGTGAGACCCGGAGATGGTATAAATAATTCTCTGAATCGTGGATCACTTGGTACTTGAGCTAAATTTGGATTTCGATGACTGCATCTAAAAGTTGAAGTTGTAGTTGAACAATGATGATGGATCCTATTAGATGTCGTAACAAGCTTGAGCCAAGCGTTCACGCCTTCGGATATCATTCCAAGCATCTTCGTTATCGTCAAAATCCGCAGGAATGCAAGGGCTGTCGATGTCCCTATCTCCTTCAGTATCGTTTCGTCGATGATAGGCTTCCCAGTAGTTGTCATCTGGGTTGGAGTCCAGCCATGAAATGTTTGCAGGATCCATGCAATATGATCTCGTGATGATGTGTTTAGTTCTCTTAGCTTTGTGAACGGAGCGCCAGCGACATAGCCTTGGGTCCGATTATTGCGCTTAGGAGTGAATAATGATCCCTCAACGAAAGGGTGCCTGTCTCGTAGTAATTGATTAGTTTTTTCAAGTTCTGTTCTGAGAGTCGATGCAAGTTTCCATGCAGCGCGGTCATCAAAATACCATCCATGAATTTCTTGTTTAGTTAGTAATTTCGCTACCTCATGTTCTAGTTGTACCCATTCAGGCGGTTGATAAATCTGTGGCATAGTTTGGTGGTGACATTAACGTCTTGTATGCAGTAATCTTCCATCTCTTGCGACCACTCCTTCCAATCAGTATCTTTAGAGAACTCTCCTTTATATTCACCTAAGCGGTGACCGTAAGCCTCAAGACTATGACGTCCATACAATTGAAGTGGCATGTATCTCCACTTCCTTTTCTTATCAATATCCATTAAGTTTGGATTCAATAGTCTGGATAGAAGTAATGTGTCACAAGTAACACCAGGCCAGTTAAACCAAGGGTAGAACTTTTGAATGATAGGGATGTCAAAGCCAATCACGTTATGACCAGCAATACAATCTGCATCTTCTAGTCTTTGAACTCCTCTTACAATTGGATCCTGTGTTCCATTGTCGTTGTAAGCAATAGTCTTTTCTGTATCAGTATCATGAATAGCTAAACAGTGGATATTAGTTGCCTGACTTAGGAAGCCGTCCGTTTCCAGATCGAAGATCAGCATGATTCCAATGGTAAGTTTTGTCGATAAATTGTGCCTTCTCTACCATCTGTACAGTTGGTGGGTTAGGTCGGTTAAGGTTAGAAGTCTGTTGCGGCATTGAACTGTTCAAGCCAGACGGCGTCATCACTTGTGTTTTTTTCATTGAAAGTACAGTTATCTAGATTATACGAGAGTGTACAGGCTATGCCTGTCTCTCCTGAGTATCGATTTTTAATGATTCGTACAGTTGTTTCGCTAGCACCACCGTCTGATTGCTGATCCCGCTCAAGTGCGATGACGCTGTCAGACAGCTGTGCAATTGACGCGCTTCCTCGCAATTGGCCAAGGCTAACTCGTGCGCCCTCCTCATGTCCTCCATCTGTTGAACCTTTTTTTAAGTGTGAAACTAGAAATAATGCTATTTTTGTTCGCTCTACTAATGACTTCAAGCGGGTCATGGTGATATCAATCATGCGGCGTTCATCACCATCTAGTCCACTCATTAGAATGGAGATGTGATCAAGGAAGATGACCTTACAATCAAGACCTGAAGCTAAGTATTCGATCCGATTATAAATAATGTCAGGATCAAAACTACCGAACCCGTCAAAAAGATAAAGGTTCCAGTTATTAATACTGGA
>NHEP01000068.1 GCA_002171515.1 bacterium TMED88
ATGAGCTCATTGGCGTCCCTGGTTCTTCAAGGCGAGGGCAGCGAGGAGCGAGGAGATTAAGCATGGCGATATCCGGCAAGGAAAGGGATGTCTTCGAGAAAAAACTCGAGGCGTATGTGGGGCTCGACATCGGGATCGAGGACCAGAGTCGCAACGCGATCAACGAAGCCATGATTCGACAATGGTGTGAAGCGATGGGCGATGAAAACCCAATCTACCTCGATGCAGAAAGGGCTGGGGGTTCCGCCCATGGCGGAATCGTGGCCCCTCCGGCCATGCTGCAAGCTTGGATTTTGGGGGGCGTTGCGATGGCCGCTGGTGAGGATGATCCCGCCGATAAACAACGGGAATTGCATCGCCTCTTTGATGGCCACGGATTCACCGGCGTCGTCGCTACGAATACCGAGCAGGAGTATCTCAGGTATTTGAAGCCCGGTGACACGGTGCGGGCCCGAACCGTGATCGAGTCCATCTCTGAACAGAAGGCGACGGGTCTCGGGATTGGCTATTTCATCAACACGCGAACCGTTTTCAAAGATCAGAACGACGATGAAGTGGGTTCTTTGACTTTTCGCGTCCTGAAGTTCGAAGGCGCGGAAGTTTCCGCTGAGGCATCAGGGGAGGGCGACCCAGCTTCGGTGGCGGGTCCGCCGCAGCGCATTAAGCCAGCCCTTGCCCATGACAATGCCTGGTGGTGGGACGTCGTCGAAACCGGCGAGCTCCCGATTCAGCGCTGCGGGCAATGCGGTGTTTTGCGACACCCGCCTCGACCGATGTGCGGCGAGTGTCAATCGACCGATTGGGATTTTATTCGTTCGACGGGCGAGGGCGAGGTTGTGAGCTTCGTCGTGATTCATTATCCCGAGGTCCCCGGCTACACCTATCCATTGGTCGTGGCGGTCGTTGAGCTCTCGGAGGGAACGCGGTTTGTCGGCAATGTGGTCGATGTTGATCCGCGCGAGGTGTCCATTGGGATGCCGGTTCAGGCGAGCATTGAGCGGGTAGATGATGAACTGAAGTTGCCCGTTTTTCGGCCGATCGCGGCCTAAGGCGTATTCGAGAGGCGAAGGAGAGTGATCAATGGGTGAGACCAAAAGGTACGCGCAGGTCCAAGTCGGAGACGCACTGCCGGCGCTTCCGATCGAACTGACCACGAGTTTGATCGTTGCCGGGGCTGTCGCCTCTCAGGATTACACCCCGGTCCACCATGATAAAAAAGCAGCCCAGGCCGCCGGAATGCAGGACGTCTTTATGAATATTTTGACCACGAACGGACTCGTGAGTCGATTTGTCACGGATTGGGCCGGCCCGGATGCGCGCGTGACGCATCTTTCGGTCAAGCTGGGAACGCCCAATCTGCCGGGGGATACAATGACTCTGACCGGTGCAGTCAGCGAGAAAGATGATGCGGCGGAAGCCGTGGTCGTGGATGTGACGGGAAAAAATGCATGGGGGAACCACGTCACCGGTTCGGTGAAGGTGATTCTTGCCGCGGGAGATTAAAGATGCCTACGACCCTCAAAAACGAAGCGGCCATCGTTGGGATTGGCGAAACCGAATATTCGAAGAATTCGGGTCGTTCGGAGTTGGCCTTGGCGAGCGAGGCCGTTGCGGCGGCGATTCGGGACGCTGGGCTTTCCCCCAGCGATATCGATGGAATGACAACCTTCACGATGGATACCAGTGATGAAATCGAGGTCGCTCGGGCTGTCGGGATCAAGGACCTCACCTTTTTCAGCCGGGTGCCGCATGGCGGGGGCGCTGCGATTGGGGTGATGCACCAGGCTGTTATGGCCGTGGCCACGGGGAGTGCAAAAGCGGTTGTTGTCTACCGCGCTTTGAACGGCCGTTCAGGGGCTCGGTACAGCGAGGGGGTTTCTGGGGGGCCCACCACATCGGATTTGATCCACTGGAGCTGGTACATGCCGTCGGGGTTGATGACCCCCGCGAGTTGGGTCGCCATGTTTACCCAGCGATATATGCAACAGACGGGCTGCACATCAGCGGACCTGGCTGAAATTTGCCTTGCCCAGAGAGAGCATGCCGTAAAAAATCCTCGAGCGTTCTTTTACGAGAAGCCACTGACTTTTGAGGAGCACCAATCGGCGCGGCCGATCGTTGAACCGCTTCGGCTCTATGATTGCTGTCAGGAAACCGACGGGGGAGCGGCGTGTGTCGTGGTATCGCCCGAGTGGGCGAAGGACCTTCCCCATAAGCCTGCTGTGGTTCGCGCCGTCGCCCAGGGTGCCGCCGGTAACCAAGAGTCGATGACGAGCTTTTACCGTCCCGAAATTGCGGAAATTCCATCGATGGATATCGTCGCTCGTCAGTGCTGGGAAATATCAGGACTGACGCCCGACGACATCGACTGTGCGGTGATCTACGACGCCTTTTCATCCATTGTGTTGTGGCAGCTTGAGAGCTTTGGCTTCTGTAAGAAAGGGGAGGCCCGAGACTTCATTCAAGACGGGGCTTTGCGGCTAGGCGGGAAGCTGCCGACCAACACTCACGGCGGCCAGCTTTCCGAGGCCTACGTCCATGGTATGAATGGTGTCAATGAGGGTGTTCGTCTGATTCGGGGTACTTCGACCAGTCAGCCGGATAAGAACGAACATGTCGTGGTGACCGCTGGCGTCGGTATTCCCACGAGCGCGATGATCCTCGGTCAATCCTGAAAGGCCTAGAGCAAAACTCAGGCGGAGAGTGATGCTCCGCCGGGGTGGCTTAGGCCAAAGGTGCTCGTTGCCCGCCGACCATGCGGTGCTCGGCTGTGTGTTCTAAGCTGGGGCGGTTGGACGAAGCTGACAGTTTTCGAGAGCTGGGACTCGGAGACTCAGGCTCACTTTGATGGGTCGTGGAAGGCCCGGGTTCGAGGAGAAAGTCATGAAGGTGGTGGTGGATTATGACCTGTGCGAAGCGAATGCGATCTGCATGCAACAGGCTCCCGAGGTCTTTCGCGTCGAAGAGGATGATACCTTGACCGTCTTGCTTGAAGACGTCCCCGCTGATCTCCAGGAGAAAGCTCGAGAAGCAGAGCGTCTCTGTCCGCGGCAGGCGATCAAACTCGAAGGTTGAACTGCTGGTTGAGCTCCGGTTCGAGCGATCGACTGCCTGCTGATGGCGCGGACGATCGAGGCCGCTGACTTCAGTGCGATTCAGCCGGACCGGTCATCGAGAGTTCGAGGAGCGTTGGGTCGGAGATCCTGAAAAAGCTCATCACTCGCTGCATCAATCCGTACTTTGACTTAAAAGCGGATTCGACTTGCACGTCGACTTCCCCATCCTCGATCTCCGTTGCGGTGACGCGGCTCTCCCATTCTTCGCTTCTGAGGGAGACGGGTGAGCCCCTGCGAATGTTTGCGAGCCATCGCGAGTTGTTTGTTCGGATGTAACCCGTCCCGTCGAGGACGACGATCCAGATCTTGGTTTCGCGGACATCACCGTCCGGATCCTCCGTGATGATCTGAATTACGTCCTGTTCGGCAAACGGCTGCCACTCATTGGGATCCGAGGAGGCTCCGCCGATTCCGGCAACTCCGCAAATCAGGGCGACAGCGATGGGCCATCGGATCACTTTCAGCATGCTCTGGGACATTGAAGGTTCTTTCATAGAAGGATTCCCGGTCGTCTTCGAAAAAGCGAGATCCTAGATTTGGCTCCGGCCTTCCCAGTACGGATCCCGGAGCTTGCGTTTATAAAGCTTCCCGTTCGGGTCACGAGGCAGCTCGTCGAGGAAGTCAATGCTCCGCGGGGTTTTCATCTTGGCCAACCGCCCCGAACACCAATCGAAAATTTCTTTGGAGAGTTCGTTGCTGGAGGCTTGGCCGTCGATCGGCTGGATGACGGCTTTGATTTCCTCGCCCCAGTCATCATTGGGAATTCCGAAAACAGCAACGTCGGCGACTTTCGGGTGCTGGATGAGTTCTGCTTCGATCTCGGCAGGGTAAATGTTCGCCCCGCCGGAGATGATCATGTCGGTTTTTCGGTCACGAAGAAAGAGGTAGCCATCTTCATCGAGCTCGCCGACATCGCCCACCGTGAAGTAGTTGCCGATGCGGTTGTCGCGAGTTTTCTGGCCTGCATCCTTATACTCGAAGTCGGCTTGGCCGAGTAGCATGTAGACGGTCCCGACCGCACCAATTCCGAGCTCGTTGCCTTCTTCGTCATAGATCTTGATATCACTGTTCGCCCAGGGCTTGCCCACCGTTCCTGGTTTTTTGCGCCATTCTTCAGGCGTCACCAAAGTGCCCCCGCCCTCGGTGGCTGCATAGTATTCGTAGATGGTGTCTCCCCACCACTCAAGCATTTTCCATTTGGTTTCGATTGGGCAGGGAGCGGCCGCATGAATCATGGTTCGCAGGGAACTCATGTCGTAACGATCGCGATCTTCCTGGGGAAGCTTGAGGAGCCGGTGGAATTGGGTCGGAACCATGTGGCTGTGTGTGACTCGGTACTTGTCGATGCGCCGGAGCATGTCCTCTGGAATCCATTTGTCGACCAGAACCACGGAATGTCCGAGATGGAGCGCGCTGGAGCTAAAAACAAGAACCGCGGTGTGGTAGAGCGGCGAGCCGCAGAAGTGCACGTTGTCGTCCTCGGGCTGGAGGCCGAACATGCCCAGAAAGCCTGTTGTCAGGGTAGCGACGAGATCAGGGGACAAGGGGGCGAGGCCGCGGCGAACGCCTTTCGGACGTCCCGTCGTCCCGGAGGTGTAGTTCATCACCTGGCCCGCGAGGCGATCTTCTGGAAGCGCGGTTGGTTGGCCGTCGGTTAACTCTTCCATCGGACGGAAGCCCGGAACGGGGCCGACCGAGAAGGCATTTTGGGTCGGGAAGTCCAGCTCTTCGCGGGCCGCTTGGCAGGCTTTGCTGAACTGAGCGGAGCCGAAAAAGATTTTGGCCCCGCTGTCTTGAACGATGTAGGCGATTTCTGGACCCGTCAAATGATTGTTGATCGGGGTCATGTACATCCCCAACTGCGTCACAGCGAGATGGATCTGATAAAACTCAGCGCAGTTCTCGAGCACGACGGCAACGCAATCACCCTGTCCAAGCCCCGCAGCCCGAAGGCCATGCGCGATTTGGTTGGCTTTCTCGAGCAACTCTCCCCGGGTCCAAAGCCGCTCGCCCGGATCCACCAGCGCAAGCTTTTCCGGGTCTTGCTGCGCAAAATTCCAAAATCCCATTTCCGCCATGAAGTTCTCCTGAGACTGCGTGGATCTAAAGAGGTTGGTCGCCGACGATCCACATAGAGAAGTACTGGGAGCCGCCTCCGTAGGCATGGCCCACAGCCTTGCGTGCCCCGTCGACCTGATGCTCGCCCGCCTGACCGCGAACCTGCATGGCGGCTTCGGCAAAACGGACCATGCCCGAGGCCCCGATGGCATTGGTGGAGAGGACTCCGCCCGACATGTTGACCGGGAGGTCTCCATCCAGGGCCGTGGCCCCCTCGTAGGTCATGCGCCAGCCCTCGCCGATGGGCGCGAAGTGCAGATTTTCCATCCACATCGGCTCGAACCAGCTGAACGGGACGTAGATCTCCGCGCAGTCGATTTCCTTGCGTGGGTCGGTGATCCCCGCCTTCTTGTAGAGCTCGGCCGAGCAATCGAGACCCGCCTGGGGCATCACCTGATCCCGCTTGGCGAACATGGTCGGCTCGGTCTTCATTTGCGTGGCATGGATCCAGGCGGGTGGTGCGCTGCGCTCCTGGGTGGCGGATGCCTTGTCACCGATCACCAACGCACAGGCGCCGTCGGAGGATGGACAGGTCTCCAGGTAACGCACGGGGTCCCAGAGCATGGGGGAGTTGGCGATCATGTCGAAGTCTACGTCCGGTAGCTTGAGGTGGGCGACCGGGTTCTTGAGCGCATTCAAGCGGTCCTTCAGGGCGACGCGGATCCCTGTGTCGTCTGGAGCGCCCGAGCGCTGCATGTAGCCTCGGATCAGGGGAGCGAAGAAGCCTCCGGCCCCCGCGACCAGGGTTTGTGAGAAGGGCAGCTTGATGGAGAGAGCCCACATGGCGTTGCTCTCGCTCTGCTTCTCATAGGCCACTGTCAGGACGCGCTTGTGGATGCCGCTCTGGACGAGACTGGCCGCCACGATGGCGGTCGAACCGCCAACACTCCCCGCCGTGTGAACTCGGAGCATGGGCTTGCCCACGCAGCCGAGCGCCTCGGCCAAGAAGAGTTCGGGCATCATGACACCTTCAAACAAGTCCGGGGCCTTGCCGATGACCACCGCATCGATATCGGACCAGGACAATTGGGCATCCTCCAGGGCGCGCTGTGCGGCTTCCCGGATCAGGCCCACCTGGGATACGTCCACTCGCTTGGCATCAAAGTCGGTTTGGCCGATGCCGATGACCGCAGCATGTTCTGCCATCTTCTATTCTCCTTCCAGGACGCAGACGAGGTTTTGTTGCAGGCACGGTCCGGATGTCGCGTGTGCGATGGCCCGGGATCCGTGTCCCCCCCAAATCCGCCTTGCGGATTCTCCGAGTCGGGCGAGCCCGGCGACCATCAGGGGGTTGGCCGCCAAGGGACCGCCGGATGGATTGACTAGCGTCTCTTTCCCCAGCCCCAGGGCCTCCCGGACGATGATTTCTTGGTGGCTGAAGGGGGTGTGGAGCTCTGCAAAGTCCACGGCCGTCTTGTGTACGCCCGCTGCCTTGCCCGCGAGCTTCGTCGAAGGCGACGTGGTCAGGTCCCGACCACCCGGCTGGTGAGAATCCAGTCGATGTTCCAGGGACCGGATCCAGACCGGCTTGTTGGTTGCTTTGTGGGCTGCGCCTTCGGCCGCAATGATCATCACCGCCGCGCCGTCCGAGACGGGGGGACAGTCATGCTTACGCAGGGGCGAGACCAAGTAGGGGTCGGTCAGGAGCTTGTCGACGTCGAAGTCTCCGGTCACCTGGGCATCGGGGTTGCTCTTGGCTTGAGCTCGACAGCGAGCGGCCACCTCGGCCATATCGCGCTCCGTCCATTTTCCGGCATCGAGTCCTGCCCGAGCCTGAAGGGCGGCCAGGCTGATGGCGTCCGCGTTCAGCGGAGCCAGGGTGTAGGGATCCAGTTGCAGGGTCAGTGTTTCCGCGGTTTCACCCATGGAGGAGCGGCCGAAGCTGAAGACCATGGCGGAATCCGCTTCTCCGCACTGGATCTTGATCCAGGCCTCATAGAGAGCCCAGGCCCCGTCCATTTCGACATGACTCTCGTTGATCGGCGGCCAGGCGCCCACCGCATCCACCGCCATCACGAAAGCGAAGGACTGACCCGAGAGGTAGTCGGTACTCCCTGAGCAGGTAAAGCCGATTTCCTGTTTGGGGATGCCCGAGTTGTCGACGGCCTCCTTGATCACGGGCATCAGCATCTCGACTTCATTCTGGTTCCGTTCGCTCCGGACAAATTGAGTCTGGGCATAGGAGACGATGGCTACGTCGCGCATCAGCAGTACTCCTTGATTTCTTCGAAAGGCACGTCGGGTTCATCGATGGGCCGGAAGTGCTTGATGTTTTCCGAGCTGTAGTCCCATTCGGACGGGTCCCTCCAGACGGCCTCCACCCGCATGCCGATGCGGACCTCGTCGAGATTGCACTCCTGGAGCAGTCCCGTGAAGCTCTGATCCGCTCCATCGAGAAGGATGTTGGCCGTGCAGTAGGGAAGTTCCACCTTGATGTTCTCGGAAGGCACGCGCACGATGGTGAGGGTCACTACGGTCCCCTTGCTGGATACCTCCACCTCGCGGCTGGTCGGTACCCCATCACGGGGGCAGGCCCCGCGCGGCGGGACGTAGACGAGCCCCGAAGAGTCCGAGGCCTGGCCGACGATCTTCCCTTCTTTCAGGCCGTGCAGGTAGCGGCTCGCAGCTTTCCCCGGCGAATAGGTGTACTCCACATGGACTGGAGTCACGATGTCCGTAGTGGCTTCAGCGGGGGGGTGCGGTGCATCTGCGTTTCCTTCCGCTTCTGGTACGAAATGCGACAGGTCCTTGATGCTGCCTTGTGATTCTTCGGCCCAACGGGGTGTCACCCGCATGCCGGTCTTCATTTGGCTGGCTTCGCCTGCTTCGACTGCGTGGAGCAAAGCGGTGTCGGCCCCATCGAGCTTGATTAACGCGAAGGCAAAGGGTTGGGAAAGGGGGTGGCTGGCGCGGGGGCTCTCAACCCAGGCCCAGGTTTCGACCACGCCACCCGGGCCGACTTCGACGAACTCGTCGGTGGTGGCCTCGCCGGTTTCGGGATCGTATTCGGCGGGCGGCACCAGCACGCGACCGGACTGGGTCTTGATGCCGTGGATTTTGCCTGCTCTGAGGCCGGTGAAGAAGCGACTCAGGACCGGCCCGAGGGATCTTCGATAGTCATATTCGAGAATGTGAGGCGCGGAGAGCGCCGTCTGCTCCTGACTCGCTTGATTCATGGATGCATCTCCCGTTCTGCGTTGCACGCCCGTCTCGGCTCACGATGGAACTCTTGGGTTCCGAGCAGGGGGTCATCCGCCGGAGGTTCGGCGGACGCGCATGGTAGAACACGTTTCAGCCCGAAAAAAGGCGCACCGATGTCGGGCGGTGGAAGCGGGCACTGTGGATCTACTCGGTCCGACCGACGGCCAGGTGGTCGATTCGAATCGACACGGCCTCACCCCTTTGATCGCTTAAATCGACCTCAAAGTCGACGGCTTCGGCGAGGGGATGCACCGTGTCCAGTGCCTCTCCGAGGGGAAAGTACTGGCCCCCTCGAATGCCGAGCTGCAAAGAGAGCTGTTCGCCGGGGGCGAGGGTCAGTGGCCAGGGGGTCGTCCCCGCTAAATCTTCAAGCTCGACGCTTTGCATGGCCTCGCCGGGCCGGCCTAGGCGTCCCTTACGACCGAGAACCAGCGATGTCGATCCGCCGTTGAGCAGTCGCATTCCAACCGAAACGTGAAGAGGAGACCCACCATCCTCCCCGCGCGGTCCCGCAATCCGGGGCATCCAGTCCCGGTAGGCATATGTGGAGGTGACGGTCACGCTGAGTCCAGGAATTTTTCCGGTCACGCTTGAGCCGGACACAGCGGAGGGGGCTTCCGGGGTCTGGGGCTCCGGGGCCACGGGTCCTGACTCCGTGACAGTGGCGGTATCAATCAGATGAGGTTCCTGGGCCGCCGCGTTGAGCGAAAGGCCCCAGAGCACCACCCACGCGGCGAGGGTCAGCGGGCCGTGCCCGCGTCTCAGCCTCGACAACGGTATGGATCTCTTAGGATTGTTCCGGAGACAGTGCATCACGGGCTCTCCAATTGGCTTCGACAGTGACTCGCGCACGCCGATTCATTCGCCCGGGAAGGTAGCCCAGTCGATCGCGATTCCTGACGGGCACTCCGCGGGCGGCCCGGCCGGGTGTGGGCGGGGAGACAGCCCGGGTGGGGGCACCGCTGGAGGCCAAGGGTGGTGGAGCCGGCGGGAATCGAACCCGCGACCTCCTGAATGCCATTCAGGCACTCTCCCAACTGAGCTACGGCCCCACGAAGGGCAGCAGGCTAGTCCGAGCCAGCGATTGTGTCAAAGGAATGAAAGAAGGGGCCGCTGAGGGGTCACACTGGGTTATTCTCCCGGCCGCCGCCGGAGTGGCGAAATTGGTATACGCAGGGGACTCAAAATCCCCCGGCTTCACGGCCGTGCGGGTTCGAGTCCCGCCTCCGGCACCAGACAACCGGGATCCAGCATGCGCGAAGACCCGGCTGCAGCACGGCTGCGGCCCGATCAGTTTGAACGGTACCGCCGACATCTGAGCCTTCCGGAGTTCGGATACCCGGGGCAGGCCAGGCTCCTTGAGTCCAGCGTGTTGCTGATCGGAGCGGGCGGCTTGGGGTGTCCGGTTGCGCTCTACCTCGCGGCCGCGGGTGTCGGCCGAATTGCCCTCGTCGACGACGACGTCGTGGACGCCTCGAACCTGCAACGTCAAGTGCTTTATACGACTGAGGATGTGGGGCGCCCCAAGGTGGAGGTGGCCGCGGAGCGACTGCGCGCGCTCAATCCGGATGTCGAGGTGATTGAGCACAGGGTTCGAATTGACTCGACCAATGGTCTCGATTTGATTCGTGATCATGATGCTGTGATTGACGGAACGGACAACTTCCCGACTCGCTACCTCAGTAACGATGCCTGCGTTTTGCTCGGCAAGCCGAATATCTACGGCTCGATTTTTCGGTTTGAGGGCCAAGCGAGCGTCTTTGATGCTCGGGTTGGGCCATGCTACCGCTGCCTTTATCCCGAACCGCCGCCGCCGGGTGCCGTGCCTTCATGCGCTGAAGGGGGCGTGCTCGGTGTTCTGCCGGGTTGGGTTGCGATGGTTCAGGCTACCGAAACGATCAAATGCTTGACGGGTGTTGGTCAGGTTTTGACCGGACGACTTCTTTTATACGACGCGCTGGAGATGTCTTGGAGGGATTTTAAACTCAAAAAAGATCCCGGATGTCCGGCTTGTGGCGATTCTCCAACGATCACCGAATTGATCGACTATGAGGGTTTCTGCGGTATGCCTGCCAGGGAGGGGCCCGCGTCGGACGATATTCCGCAGATTTCTGCCGTGGCGGCTCGGAACCGCTTGAGGTCGCGGGAGGATTTGTTGTTGCTCGACGTTCGCGACCCCGATGAACTGGAAAAAGCTTCGATTGCTTCGTCCCTGTCCCTTCCGCTGTCGCAACTCCTCGAACGACTCGATGAGCTGCAGGCTTGGCGTCAAAGGCCGGTTATTGTGCACTGCCACCATGGCGGGCGGAGTCTAGAAGCGTGCCGGATTCTGAGACAGCAAGGCTTTGAGCGCGTAGAAAATTTAGACGGCGGGATCGAGGCATGGTCGTTGACGGTCGACGATCGTGTTCCGCGCTATTGAAGTCGCGCGGGTTGCATGCGTCTGGGGTGGAGACTCTGGAGGCGATGAAGGAGAAAGTCGGATCATGGCGAAAATAGGCATTCCGAATCCATTGAAACGGCGGCATCTGATTGAGCAGGACATGACCGCCTCCGAGGCCCTTGATCTGGCCGAGGCTTATCTTGAAGCCGATCGGATGCCCGAGGCGCTGGTTTTTCTCATCAAGGCCGGGGCTCGAGATCGCATGATGATTCTTGTGGAAGAGGCCATCGTGGATGGCGATGCTTTTCTTCTGAAACAATTGAGCGATGCGCTCGAAGAGGATCCCGGGGCGGCAGCTTGGGAGAGAGCGGCAGAGGCTGCGTCCGCCGCCGGCAAGGATCGCTATGCAGAGATGGCGCGCAGACATGCACGGAGCGGGGCTTAGTTCGGACGTGTCGCTTGCGGAGATCCAACGCCCCCCGATTGAGTTTGCTTCCCGTTGAGGTGGGGGCCGTTCGCCGGCCTGACTTCGAGCACCTCGTCCGGGCCACGCGGAGCGAAGCGTCATGAAAGTCGAATCCGATCGCACCTTGAGGCAGACAGAGATTCGAATCGAGAACGCTCGGACTCACAATCTTCAGGGGATTGATTGCCAGATCCCTCTGGGCGCCCTGGTCGTTGTCACGGGGGTTTCCGGTTCAGGCAAGTCGAGTTTGGCGTTCAACACGTTGTATGCCGAGGGCCAGCGGCGCTATGTGGCTTCGCTTTCGACCTACGCTCGTCAGTTTTTGGAGCGGCTGCCGAGGCCGGAAGTGGATCGCATCTCAAGTCTTCCGCCAGCGATCGCCATCGAGCAACGCAACCGCGTGACGCAGGCGCGGAGTACGGTCGGCACCGCCACCGAGATCTTGGATTCGTTGCGTTTGCTCTTTGCCCGAGCGGGGCGGATTCGTTGTCCGGACTGTGGTGAATGGGCAGAGCGGGGTCACGTTGAGGCCATTTCAGAGCGCATTTTTGAGCGGTTCGCCGGCGAGCGTATTCAGGTGGCCTGTCGGCCCGAGCTCCGGGAAGCCGAGACGGATTCCACTCGACAGGCGCGTTTGGTGAGCGATGGATTTACCCGAATCCTTCGGCTCGACGGTTCTCGGGTGGATTGGTCGGAGCCGAACACGCCCGAGCACATTGATTTCACACGTGACCTTATCTTGATCGACCGGATCGCTTTGGGAGACAGTCGTCAGTCTGTGGACTTCACGCGGCTCAAAGAGTCTGTCGCTCAGGCCTTGGCCCTCGGGGAGGGAGAAGTCACGGTCGTTGGGCCAAGCGCGGAACGGGTCGCCTGCGCGAGCGGCTTGAACTGTGTGGGCTGCGGACGGCGCTTTGCGGAGTTGGAGCCCGCTCAGCTTTCCTGGGATAGTCCCCTAGGCGCCTGCGCGGGATGTCAGGGATTTGGTCGAACGGCTGGCATTGATTGGGACCGGGTCGTGCCAGATCCTTCGCTGAGCTTGGAGGATCAAGCTGTTGCCCCATTCAAGACTCGAATGGGCCAGAGCCTGCAGCGCGCATTGCTCCAGAGCTGTGCCGACGTTGGGATTCCCACGGATCGGCCCTGGTCGGCCCTTTCTTCATCGGATCAGTATTTTGTCTTGCACGGAGACGCCGAGGGTCGGAGTGACTGGGCGGGAGTTCAGGCCCTTTTTGACTGGCTAGAAGGACGACGTTTTAAGGTTCAGGCGCGGGTGCTGTTGTCCCGGTATCGACGCTACGACCCGTGTCCGGATTGCGAAGGAACGCGACTCGGTCCGGAAGCGCGTTCGGTTGAGGTCGCAGGTCGGAGCATCGATCAACTCTGTGCCCTCGAGGCGGCTGGTCTTCGGGACTGGCTCGAAGGGGTTGAATCGGATGGGGGGGTTGGGAGCAGCCTGAAGCGGCTTTCAGATGGGCTCAAATCTCGGGTCGAGACAGTCTGCAGGGTCGGGCTCGGGTATATGTCCCTGGATCGACCTTTGCGCACCTTGTCCGGGGGGGAGGCTCAGAGGATCCAGTTGGCTGCGGCCCTGGGCGGCGGACTCACGGCCTCGCTGTATGTATTGGATGAGCCCTCAGTCGGGCTTCACCCCTGTGACCTTGAGCGCTTGATCGAGGTCCTCCGGGCCATTCGAGATCGGGGGAATACGGTCGTTGTGGTCGAACACGCGATGGAAGTCTTGATGGCGGCGGATCACGTGATCGACCTCGGTCCGGGCGCCGGGCGTCACGGGGGCAAAGTTGTGGTCCAGGGTTCCCTCGAGGAGGTGAAGGCCTGTTCGGAGTCCGTGACTGGAAAACTTCTGCGTGGCGAATTTTCCTCCTCTTCGGAGCGTGATCGAAAGAAAATTCATAGATCTCTTGGGATTCGAGGCGCCCGAGGTCACAACCTCAAGGGGTTCGATGTCGACGTCCCTCTGGAGTGTCTTGTGGTCGTCACGGGCGTGTCAGGGGCCGGCAAGTCAACGCTGATCCGATCGGTCTTGGCGGGGAGGTTGAATCCGGGGGGTGCGGGGGCTGACGACGAGGCTCGATGCGATCGAATTGAA
>NHEP01000069.1 GCA_002171515.1 bacterium TMED88
ATGGTGCCCTCCGAGATGCCTGGGTCCTTGTTGGTGGTGGGCTCTGGGGCCATCGGTATGGAATTCGCCAGTTTTTATCGGGATCTCGGGGCCGAAGTGACTGTGGTTGAAACACTTCCAAGGATCCTTCCCGTCGAAGACGAGGAGATTTCGGCGGCGGCGGCCAAGCAGTTTACTCGGCAAGGCATTCGTTTGATCACGGGCGCATCCATTTCGAACCTTGAACGCTCAGAAGCGGGCGCTGTGGCCACCGTGACTCCTGCAGAGGGCGATCCGGAAGTGATTGAAGTGGACCGCGTGATTCTTGCGGTGGGGATCGTGGGCAATGTCGAAAATCTCGGCCTGGAGGGGACGGGGGTTGTCGTGGAGGGCGGACACATTGTCACCGAAGGTTTTTGTGAAACCGGTGAGCCGGGTGTATACGCGGTGGGAGACGTAGCGGGCCCGCCCTGGTTGGCCCATAAAGCAACGCATGAAGGGGTGGTCACGGCGGAGCATATTGCCGGCTTGACGGAGCTGCATCCCCTGGATGCAAAGCGAATCCCTGGCTGTACCTACTGCCGCCCTCAGGTGGCCAGTGTGGGCTTGACCGAGGCGGCCGCGAGGGAAGCCGGTCATACGGTTCGGGTGGGACGGTTTCCGTATGCGGGGAACGGAAAAGCCATTGCTCTGGGCGAGACCGATGGCTTGGTTAAAACCATTTTTGATGCCGAGACAGGGGAGCTGCTGGGCGCCCATCTTGTCGGCGCTGAGGTGACGGAGCTGATTCAGGGCTTCGTGGTGGCCATGAACCTTGAGACGACTGAAGCAGAATTGATGCAGACGATTTTTGCGCACCCGACGCTTTCTGAGATGATGCACGAGTCGGTTTTGTCTGCGTACGATCAAGCGATCCATATTTGACGCACGGCGGAAAGTAAAAGATGTCTGAATCGATGATGACGGATACTGATTCAGGGGCGGCTAAGCGTGAGCCCAAGCCGCCGTGGCTGAGGGTTCGCTTGCGCCATGATGTTGCGCTCGAACAGACTCGCAATCTGGTTCGTGAACTGGGCCTGAATACCGTTTGCGAAGAAGCAGCTTGCCCGAACCTTGGAGAATGCTGGTCGAAAGGCCACGCCACGGTGATGATTTTGGGGAGCGTGTGCACGCGAGCCTGTGCGTTCTGCAATGTGGCGACCGGTCGACCAGATCCGGTCGAGCCCGATGAGCCGCAGCGTTTGGCAGAGTCTGTGGCGCGGTCGGGGCTGACCCACGTTGTGGTCACTTCAGTGGATCGTGATGACCTGCCCGATGGGGGAGCGGCCCATTTTGTGTCCTGTATCGAGGCTCTGCGCGTCCAGGCGCCGGATACCACGATTGAAATTTTGACACCGGACTTTAGGCGGAAGGGGGACGCGGCTTGGTCCTCGATTGCCGAATCCCGTCCGGACGTCTTTAACCATAATCTGGAGACTGTGCCACGGCTCTATCGTCGTATTCGTCCCGGTGCCAGTTATCAGCACTCTCTGGGCCTGCTGGCGAAGGTCAAGTCTGTCGAGCCAGGCATTTTTACAAAGTCGGGCATCATGGTTGGACTGGGCGAGGAACCCGATGAAGTCTTTGCGCTGATGGACGACCTCAGGGCCGCTGATGTCGACTTCATGACCCTTGGTCAGTACTTGCGTCCCACCCCGCGCCACGCGCCGGTGGAGCGGTACGTGCACCCCGATGAGTTCGAGCGATATGCCGAAGCGGCGAGGGCCAAGGGCTTTCTGCTGGTCGCTTCTTCTCCGCTGACCCGATCTTCCTACCATGCGGCGGAGGATTTTGCGCGCCTTCAGGCAGCACGTCGTTCTCTTCTGGCCGAAATCTGACCCGAGAGTGGGCTCTTCGGGGACGCTCGACTGGTTATTCAGGCCCGGACGGTTTGAGAGCGCTTCTTTCGTTGGTTTCGTCAATGGCTTCGCTGACGTGATCGCGCTCGGCTTCGAGGAACTGGTCGATGGCTGCGGCGAGTCTCGGTTCGCTGATGAAGTGCGCGCTGCGTGTGGTTTTCGCGTCGAAGCCTCTGAGCTGCTTGTAGGCCCCTCCCGCCCCGGGTTCGAACCGATTGAGACCTTCGTTGATGCAGTATTCGATGGCCGCGTAATAGCAGACATTGAAGTGAAGGTGCCGGAGCGCTCTTGTGGCACCCCAGTATCGACCGTAGAGGGCATCTCCCTTTCGGACATTGAATGTCCCCGCGATCCATTCGTCCTGGTGTCGCGCCATGATGAAAACAAGCCGGGTTCGGAATGATGTTGCGAATTCCTCGAAGGCTTTTCGGTTGAGGTATTGGCGACCCCAATGATGGGAGTGGATGGTGGCGAGGTAGAAGGAATACATCGGTTCGATGAGATCCTCGGTAATCTCTTCGCCGGTGAAAGTGTGGATGGAGACGCCCTGTGAGTGTGTTTCGCGACGCTCTCGTCTGATTTGATTGCGGCGCTTGCTTCTGAATCGGCCGAGGTAGGCTTCGAATGAATCGAAACCTTCGTTGCTCCAGTGGTACTGCAGACCATGCCGAACCATCCATCCAGCATCTCGCAAGGCTTCGGCCTCTTCCTCAAGGCAGAAGTTAACGTGGACACCGGAGAGATCATTTCCAAGGCACGTCGATCGAAGGCATTCCGCGAGCGTTCCGTACCAGTGGTTGTGGTCTTCGCCTGGCGCGACCAGGAGCCGGGCTCCGGTGACGGGCGTGAAGGGGATACCCACCAAGAGCTTCGGGTAATACTCGATACCGGCCCGTGTGGCGGCATCGGCCCAGCTCCAGTCGAAGACAAACTCTCCTTCGCTATGCATTTTGAGATAGACGGGGCAAGCGGCCACGAGCCGCCCGTGCTCCCGGACGACCAGGGGCCGAGCGTTCCACCCGGACTGAGGGTTGAGCGTCCCGGCTCGTTCGAGGGCCGAGAGCCATTCCCATTCAAGAAAGGGCGAAGCTCCGTCGACCAGGGTATTCCATTCTTCTTTTTCCAGGGAATTGACGCCCTCGGCGAGAAAAAATTCCGGCATAGCGGAGAAGTCTACCGCGGTCGTGTAGATCAGGTCGCTGGCTGGGGCGTGGGCTACATTTACAAATCATGACTGTGGCCACGGGAGAGATCTTGAGTCGAAAAAATTGGACCGAGCGCCCTTCGGCGGGATCCTCGCGCCCGCCCGGAGGGCCTCGTCAGTCCGATGGTGGTGTCGAGGGAGGGCTCGCGACCGAAGAGCGCAAAAAAGTGGCTCGGCCGGATCGCTACAAGGTGCTTCTCTATAACGACGATTTTACGCCGATGGAGTTCGTGGTAACGATTCTGGAGAAAATTTTTGGCAAGACGCCCTCGGCGGCCACGCAGATCATGCTTCAAATCCACAGGTCAGGCCTCGGGGTGGCGGGGGTTTTCGTTCTTGAAATCGCCGAGACGAAAGTGGCTGCGGTGCATCAGGCAGCCGAAGGCCGTGGCTACCCTCTTAGGGCGGGGTTGGAGAAGGAATGAGCGGAATCGGACGTGAGCTTCAACTGACCCTTCAGGCAGCCCATATGGAAGCTGTGCGGCGCCGGCATGCCTACCTGACCGTCGAGCACCTCCTGTTCGCTTTGCTCCACTCGGACGAAGGTGAAGACATCTTTCGTCACGCCGGCGCAGACGTAGAGGGCCTAAAGAGAGACCTTGAACGTTTTTTCGACGAGGATCTCGCCAGCGTACCGGGTGACGATCCCGTCGATACGTTGAGGACGCTGGCCTTTCACCGCGTTGTTCAGCATGCGCTGGATCACAGCGAGAGCGCTGAAAAAGAAGAGGTGGAAATTGCTGATTTAGTGGTTTCGCTCTATCAGGAGCCCGACTCCTTTGGGATCAATCTGCTGAGATCCCAGGAAGTGAGTCGGCTTGATTTGATGCGATACATCTCTCACGGTGAGTCGAAGGTCAATGGACGGCCGGGTAGTGTGGGGGGAGAAGGAGGCTCCGGGATCGCGGCCGGGATGGAGGAGGGCGATGAGACGCCTGCGGATCCTCTGGCGGCGTTCACCACCAACCTGACCGAGCGTGCGGAAGAGGGGAAGCTGGATCCGATGATCGGCCGCGGAAGTGAGCTGGATCGCGCCATTCATATCCTGGCCCGACGGCGCAAGAACAATCCAATTTTTGTGGGGGAGACTGGCGTTGGAAAAACCGCCCTCGCCGAGGGGCTCGCGATGCGGGTCCACGAGGGGCGCGTGCCGAAAGACCTCGAAGGGGTTGAGATTTTCTCGCTTGATATCGGGGCGCTCCTTGCGGGCACTCGATATCGAGGCGACTTCGAGGCCCGTTTTAAGGCCCTTCTGGGTGCCTTGATGGAGCGAGATCGAGGCGTTCTCTTTATCGATGAGATCCACACCATTCTGGGGGCGGGCTCCGCTCAGGGCACTACCGTGGACGCGTCGAATATGCTGAAGCCTGGACTCGCGGATGGAACATTGCGGTGCATGGGCTCGACGACGTATCAGGAGTATCGCCATTTTGAGCGAGATCGGGCTCTCTCCCGACGCTTTCAAAAAGTTGATGTTCCGGAGCCGACGGAAGAGGAGTGCGTCCGAATTCTCCGGGGGCTCGCGCCGCGTTACGAGGAGCATCACGGCGTGCGGTACACAGCGGGCGCGTTGAAGGCCTGCGTTGATCTCGCGGTCCGCCATATCAATGAGCGGTTTCTGCCCGATAAGGCCATCGATGTGATGGACGAAACCGGTGCAACCGTTCGTTTGCGACCGACCCAGAAACCTCGGAAAACGGTTGGGGTTCGGGACGTGGAAATGGTCGTTGCGCGAATGGCGCGAGTGCCGTTAGAGCGGACCTCTGGGAATGAGAGCCGACGCCTCGAAAGCCTGGAGTCGGATCTAAATCGTGTCGTCTACGGCCAGGATGAGGCTGTGCGGAGCGTTGCTCGGGCGATCAAGAGGGCCCGAGCCGGCCTCGGCGGTCACGATCGGCCGATTGGTTCTTTCCTCTTTGTCGGGCCGACTGGGGTGGGCAAGACTGAACTGAGCAAGCAGTTGGCGAGTTCTTTGGGCGTGCCATTCATTCGCTTCGACATGAGCGAATACATGGAGAAGCATGCCGTATCCAGATTGATCGGGGCGCCACCGGGTTACGTAGGGTATGACCAAGGAGGGATCTTGATCGAGGAGATTCGAAAGCATCCTTATGCCGTCCTTTTGCTCGATGAGATCGAGAAGGCGCACCCGGATATTTTTGATGTGCTTCTGCAGGTGATGGATCACGCCACTTTGACCGATAATCAGGGACGAGAGGCAGATTTTCGTCACGTCACGCTCATCATGACCTCGAATGCCGGCGCTCGTGAAATGGCCAGTCAGGCCATTGGCTTCACGGGAACGCGTGCGGGCGACGGCCGAAAGGAAATTGATAAACTTTTCAGCCCAGAGTTTCGAAATCGATTGGATGAGGTCGTTCGCTTTGGAAACCTTGAACCCGATGTGATGGAAAAAGTGGTCGAGAAGTTCGTTGCCGAAATGGAGCGTCAGCTGGCCGAGCGAAAGATCCGAATCGAGTTGACGCCGGCGGCTCGCGAACGACTTGCCGAGCAAGGATACGATCGAGATTTTGGAGCCCGGCCTTTGCGTCGTGTGATCGAGAAGGAAATCCAAGATCGCTTGGCCGACGAGATTTTGTTTGGGCGCCTCGTCAAGGGCGGTCGGGTGCGGGTCGATGCGAACGCCGATGGATTTACGTTTTCGGACCCCGAGTCGCCCTGACCGGGGCAGGGGCTCCGCCCAGGCGGTCCATCCAGTGTCCCCGATGAAAGCTCCAGGCCAGAAGCGTGGCCCGGGAGAGGTGGTCGAAGACGAGCGCCCACCAGACCCAGATCACCCCCGAGTGGAACACCAAGGCCGCCAGGAGCGCGATCGGAACTCGGAGTGCCCAGTTGCCGATCGTGGCTGCGACAAGGGGTGTGGTGGTGTCGCCTGCGCCGCGGTGCGCGCCGCCGAGCGTGAAGTGAAGCTGAAGGAAGGGCTGACCGATCGCCAAAGCCAGCATAAACGGGCCGAGTCCTCGAATGACTGCAGGGTCGTCGGTGAAGAGTTCAGCCAAGGGTGTTCGCAGTAGGCCAAAAATCACGGCCAAGGGCAGCGCGGTCATCAAGGCGAGCGCTGTGGCTTGGAGTCCAACGCGCCGAGCGCCCTCCCGATCGTTCGCCCCCAGCCGCTGACCCACGAGTGTGGCGCAGGCCTGACCGTACCCGGTTCCGGGAATCCAAGAGAATGAAAGCAGAGGCACGCCCACGGTATAGACGGCGACGGCAAGGGTTCCGTAATAGCGACCTAAGACCCAGAAGTAGGACAACATCCCGAGATTCAGCACGATGCGTTCGGCCACCCCGGGGCCCGCAACCTGGAGAACTTGTCGGGTCAGCCCGGTCTTGGACCATACGGATCGCCAGCGAAAGGATACGGGTGAATCCTTGTCGATCCTCCGAAAAATCAAGACGTAGATGACCACGCCGACACTCTGAGAGAGCGCTGTAGCCAGCCCGGCTCCAGCGAGGCCGAGAGGCTCTAGCCCGAAGGCGCCGAAGATCAGAATGGCATTGAGGGCGAGCTTGACGGCGGCGACCGCGATCGAGACGCGCATAGGCGTTCGCGTATCGCGATCCGCGCGCAGTGCGCTGTCGAATGTCAGATTGAGCGCGAGGAGAACGGAAGAGCCGACCATCCACTGCAGGTAAGGCCGGCCGGCCGCGGTGACCTCCTTGGTGGCGCCGAGCCAGGCAAAGAGTGTTTCGGGCGCCGCAAGAATCGCTGCCGTAAAGACCAAGCTCATTACGATGGCCACGCGAACCGATGATGCAAAAGCGGCGCGCGAGCGAGCGGGGTCCCCGGCGCCGATGGCCCGGGCCATCAAGGCCACGGCGGCAAGACCCACCGCGAATAGCGCCGACTGAATCAACATAAAAAACTGGGTCGTGTAGCCGACGGCAGCGAGGGCCACGGCGACGCCGCCGTCCCCCTCGAGTCGACCGATCATGGCGCGGTCGACCAGGCCGGTGATCGAGACGAGCATCTGCGACAGCATCATGGGCCATCCCAGAGTCAGCAGATCGGAGAGCCGCGGTGCGGCCGAACTCGCATCGCTGTTCTCGGGGTCGGCGACAAGGCCCCGAGCGGCGAGGGTGGTCGAGGGGAGACCGGGACCGGTTTCGAGGTCGCCGAGCTCCTCGATTTCGCTTTCGACCTCATGCGCTGCGTCGCGAGTGCTCGCCTGTGAGTCCAGCAGGGACGGGCTGTCGTCGTCGGGTTCCGGCATGCGGCGCGCAGTGTACCCGAAGAACGTTTAGCGACGCAGGTCGGCGGGTAACTTGAAATGCATGCCTTCGTCGATTTCAGGCAGTGAGGTGACTTCAGCCTCATCGGAGAGAGCGATGAGGCGCTCGACGACTTGGTCGACGAGGAACTCGGGTGTGGAGGCCCCAGCGGTCACCCCGACGCAGTGGACGTTCTCGAGCCATGTGCCCTTGATGTCGAGGGCAGATGTGATCAGGTGACTGGGCACGTTCATGCGGCTCGCGACTTCCACAAGTCGGTTGCTGTTGGAGGATTCGGGGGCCCCCACCACGAGGACCAGTTGGGCCTCCTCGGCGAGCTGCTTGACCGCATCCTGCCTGTTCTGGGTCGCGTAGCAGATGTCATCTCGGCGGGGCAGGACGATCTCGGGGAACCGTTCGCCCAGTGCTTTCATGATTTCGCGCGTGTCGTCGACTGAAAGAGTGGTCTGGGTGACGCATCCAAGACGGCTTGGGTCTTGAATTTGGAGCTGAGCCACTTCATCAACGTTCTGGACGAGGTGCATTCGTCCCGGAGCTTGTCCCATCGTGCCTTCGACTTCGACGTGCCCCGCGTGCCCAATCATGATGATCTCAAGGCCCTCCCGGGACATTCTCTGCACTTCGTTGTGGACTTTGGTGACCAGAGGGCAGGTGGCGTCAATGGTCCGTAGGTCTTGGCGCGAAGCGCGTTC
>NHEP01000070.1 GCA_002171515.1 bacterium TMED88
GGGCCCCCGTAGTACGGATCGGGGACTTCTGCGTGCCGGGGTGCGTCGGGATCGAAGCTTCGAAGAAGATGAATTTTTTGACCCGCCTGAGCGTTGGGGGCCAATGCATGCAGCGCCTGCTGGTTGTCGAGATCCATGGCCAGCACCCAGTCAAATTGCTCGAAATCGGAGACAACAAACTGCCGTGAAATGCTGGGCAGTGCGACGCCTTGAGCGGCCGCACAGCGTCGACTTCGCCGATCAGCCGCTTCGCCAATGTGATGAGCGCTTGTCCCAGCGCTGTCGACGGCAATCTGATGGCTGCATCCCTCCTCCTCGAGCAAGGCCGCCATGACGCCCTCCGCGGTCGGGGACCGGCAGATGTTTCCCAGGCAGACAAAACAGAGGCGGATCACGGCAGGGGCGCCACTGAGTTTTTACCTCGGTGAGGGGCCGTCACGGTGTTCTCCTGGTTCCCGTTTGCTTTGGATCGGGAGCGCTTCAGTCGATCGAGATGCTGACTTTCAGCGCACCGGACTGTTTGTCTGCTGCGGTCGCAAAGGCTTGGTCGATATCGGCCAGTGGAAATCGGTGGGTAATTAGGCGACCGAGCCGCTCTCGCTGCTGGTCGACGATTTCCGTAGCCACGTCGTAATCGGCGGGGCGTCCGGTCTCGCTGCTCGAAGCCCTTGCGTTCCGGTGGTAGCAGTTCGACCAACAGAGATCGATTTCCTTGAGGAGGAGTTCGAGGGGCGAGAGGGCCGGCGGCTCGAGAAACATCCCCAGTACGCTCACCCGTCCTCCGGGTCGCAGCGCAGCGGTTGCGGTCAATAGCGTGTTGGCGCCGCCGCCAACGGTTTCGACGGCCACATCAATCTCGGATCGGCTCCCCAGTACGCCCAGGCCCGCGGCGTCAGCATTGCGCTCGTCGATTACATGGTCAGCGCCCAGGGCGAGCGCGGTTTCCGCTTGGTGGGCGTGACGCGCGGTGATGAAAATTTCTTTGGCTCCGAGGTGGCGGGCGGCGAGCAAGGTCACAAGCCCAATCGAGCCGGCGCCGAGGATCAGCACCCGTTCATCTTCTTGAAAGCGGGCTCGCATGAGGCCGTGGACCGCAACGGCGATGGGTTCGCAGAGGGCCGCGATGGCCGGTTCGAGGTCGTCCGGGACGGGATAGGCGCGATGGGCGGCGACCACCAGGGACTCGGCGAGACCCCCAGGCTGATGGATGCCGTAGATCTGTAGGGCGGGGCAGCAAGAGTCGCGGCCCTCCCGGCAGGCTCGACAGTCTCCGCAGCTCACCAAGGGCTCGATGGCGACTCGCTGACCGGTCGTGAGGTGGTCGACATGGGGACCCACCGCTTCAATCCGTCCTGCCATCTCGTGCCCGGGGGTGTGTCCGACCGCGAGCAAGCCCGCGTGCATCAGGTGAAGGTCACTTCCGCAAATCCCACAGGCCTCGAGTCGAACCCGAACTTCTCCCGAGTCGGGTTCCGGACATTCGCGGTCCTGGAATTCGAACTTGTGATCTCCGATATAGGAAGCAGCGCGCACAGCAAGAGAATACCCGTCCGGTCTCTTCGCGCCCGCATCGGTTGTGGCGGAAGTGCCTTCGGCATCAGACCCCTAGCCGTGGGTGCGTTCGATCACCGATCGGACAATCAGGGGCCAAGCGATGGTGGCATCTGCAAACACTTCGGCGAAACGCCCTCCTTCAGATTCCGGTACAAACTTTCCCCACGACACCCCTTCTGTGTAACTGCATCCGGAGAGGCCGCCCCAGTGCTCCGGCTCGGGGCAAATCCGGACCGCGTATTTGTACCGCCGAACCGGTTCGCTTTCGCCGAGGCGGGCGGAGGCGATTTCGAGATACGGAGCCACCTGCTGCGCCCAGTTACGGGGGACCCCTCCACCGATCGTGAAAATTCCAAGGGTGGAGTGCTCTCGGATTCGATCTGCGAAGTCGTCCAAGTCGAGAAAAGGATCGAAATGAAGACGCGGCCGGCCAGACTGAATCCGGGCATGGTTGTAGATCGAAAGGTCCAAGCCGAGTTCTGAGTCTGTGAAGGCCGGAACATAGACGGGGACGTCGTGGGCGATGGCGCTCTTCAGCACGGCTCGTCCATCCGTATGCTGGGTGAGATGTCGTCCCATTCTTTCGAGGACGACCCGACTACATAGAATCTCGCCATCGGGGATATCGGCGAGCGCCTCTCGCAGAATGCGTTCGGTTTCGTCGAGATTTTTCTCGAGTTCGATCGTGTCGTAGACACGGTTGTAGCCTTTTTGAAAAAGCTCCTCGTCTCGCATGGCGGGCCGATGCTTGAAGTGCAGCATGCCCGCCCCCTCCACGAACCCATGGGTCATCAGGGCGCCTGTGGCCACAATCGCCTGGACCCATCCGCGCTCGATCATTTCGCATAGAACGAGTCCTTGTTTGGCGATGGTCATCGCCCCGGAAACCGTGACGACTCGAAAACAGTCTGAGTCCCGGACCATCGTCTCAAGGACGTCCGCGGCTTCGCCCAGCCGTCGGCCGCCAAAGGCCGTATTGCCCATCGCACGCACCAGGTCGTCGACGCTGTCGAGACGAGCGAGGTCGAGGGGAGTGAGCGGTTCCAGGCCATCGTCGTGACCGGTTCCATAGTGATCCTGATCGCGTCGATCAGACATGGTGTGCCTCCACTTGCTGGAAAAAAGTTGCGTGATGGGATTTTCGGACCCCGGGGCGCGAAACCCGGGCTAGGACGGGAACTGAATTTCCGCTGGGGTCAGAGCGGGCAAAGAGCACTGCGAACCATGGCAAACATAGGCGGTGGGGCGGCCATCGAGAGCCGAGCGCCCCTCCAGCCAACTGGATGCAATTCCAGTCGGTGTCGGCCGACCCGGCGGGGGGATGACGACAGCATCCTCTGGAAGTAAAACTTCCCGGGCCCGGGTGGCTAAGGCCTGGGCTCGAGGGTCCTCGGGCTCTCCAACGATGACCGCCACCGAGATACCTCGGAGACGTAGACCGACGGCCCGCATCATTGTGGGAAAGGCTTGGGGCGCGCGATCGAGTCCCGGTTTTTCTGTCCGCAAAATGCCATCCACTTGTCGAGAAAGGACTTTCAGCCCAGAGAGCTGGGCCAGCCGGTCGAGCGCAAGCGCAGTCAATCCGGCTGCCGCCGGGGTTGCCCCATCGCGGTCGCTGCGGGGACGATGGATGAGGCGGTCACCATCATGGGCCGTGTAGAAAATGGCGCCGGTGTCTGGATCAATGAATCGGTCGCCTATCTGCTGGGCGAGATGAAGTGCCACCCAGAGGACGTGGTCGTCGGCTCCAGCGCGGTGGAGATCGAGGCTTGCCTCCAAGAGCGCCGCGTGATCATCTAGGAAGGCCGGCACAGAACGCCGCCCCATTTCGAAAATGCGATGGAGCCGACCGTCATCATCGATCATCTCCTCCTCGATGAAAAGAAAGGCCGCCGAGGCCTCGGCGAGGAGTCGATCATCCGAAAGGGCACTGGCCGCCCGGGCGAGACCTGAAATCGCGTAGGCGTTCCAACTGCAGATTCTCTTGCGGTCGGTGGCTGGGGCCGTGCGCCGCTGGCGCACCTCAAGCAGCTGATGGCGTTCGGCTTCCCAGTCTTCGCGGGGGCCGCGCGTTGCATCGACGAGATGGGTCGTTCCGCCTTCGAAATTTCCGTCTGCGTGCACCGAGTAGGCTTCGCAAAAGCCTGCGGCCTGTGGACCCAGTGCGGATTCAATCTGCTCGGGGGTCCAAACTTGGTAGGCCCCCTCGATGCCCTCCGCTTCGGCGTCTTGGCTGGCGTAAAAACCGCCCTCGGGCGATTTCATCTCACGCCGGAGAAGCTCGGCAGTCTCTCGCAGGGGCCATTCGCATTCATCCTTCGCTGCCCCTCGTCGCAGTAATTCGCTGTAAAAACGGAGAAGTAGGCCCTGGTCATAAAGCATTTTCTCGAAATGGGGCAAGGTCCAAGCGGTATCCACGCAGTAGCGATGAAAGCCGCCGGCCAAATGATCGTAAAGACCTCTCCGCGCCATCTCGCGGCCGGTGAAATCGAGGTGAGTCGCGACTTTGTCCGCTTCTTCGGTCTCTAAGAAGTCGAGGGCCGACAGCAGAAATTCAAGCTGGCTGGGTGTTGGAAACTTGGGCGCGGAGCCAAAGCCGCCATGTGTGAGGTCTGCCTGGGACATGAAGGCTCGAGCCGTTTCGACAATGGCCTGCTGATCGAGGCGGCGCTCCTCGTCCGCATCCAGCGACAGGTCGAGGGCTGCAACGAGTTGTTCGGACGCGGCGTCGATCTCGTCTCGCCGGGTTTTCCATGCATCGGTGATTTGAGTCAGGACCTGGCGAAAGCTGGGCTGACCGGGGCGAGGGGAGGGAGGCCAGTAAGTTCCGCCATAGAATGGGCGGCCGTCAGGTTGGCAGAAGACATGGAGAGGCCAGCCTCCATGGCCGGTCAGTTGGGTCACGATCTCCATATAGATTTGATCGAGGTCGGGTCGCTCTTCCCGGTCGACTTTGATGCATACGAAATGTTCGTTCAGCCAAGCTGCTGTGGCGGGATCTTCAAAGGATTCTCGCTCCATCACGTGGCACCAGTGACAGGCGCTATATCCGATTGAGACGAAAAGGGGGCGGTCGGTCTGCTGTGATTCATTCAGAGCTTCGTCGCACCACGGATACCAGTTCACCGGATTTTCCGCATGCTGGAGCAAGTAGGCGCTGGTTTGATCCGCAAGGCGGTTGGAACTTCTCTGGCCGTTTTCTGCCACTCTGGTTTCTCCCGTGCGCAGTCTATAAGGCACCCCCTGCCGGGGCCATGGTCACGGCTGGGGCGGTTTCGGGATCTGAGGCCTGGCTCCGGCGGCGGGCCGAGCTGCCCTCGGGTCGGTATGGTGGGGCACGTAGGAAGAACGGAGTGCGGAGCATGACCACGTCAGAGGATGAGGGAAGAGTTCCTGTTCAAGAGCCCGGTCCTGGGGCCAGCCCGGAAGAGAAGCTTCGCTATCGAGCCGCTGAGGCGCTTGAACGGGGCTGGGCGTTCATTGAGCGGCATGGAGACGAGCTCGCTCGCCTGCGTGCCCGCACACTGCTGGGCGCAGAGCCGGTTGAAGTGGGGCTGGAGGCCGTTGAAGCGGTTTGCGCACTCGACGCGGCCCCCATCCCGCTGGGCTTGGCGAGACAGGGGGCCGCGGGGCTTGCCCAGTTCGCGCAGGCTGACCCGATCCCGGAGTGGCTCGGCGCCCTCGAGTCGCTGATTTTTCTCTCGGATCTCGATGCTCTAGGGGCCCCGGTCGTGGCAAGGATCGCCCACTCTCTGACTTCGCTGCAGGCTGAAGATGGCGGGTTCGGGATCCTTTCTGATTCCGAGTCGGAGCGGATCTTGGCCACTGGCTTGATCGCTGGCCACCTCGCTCGAACGCGCGTGGTTCGGCCAAAGGTTTTGAGTGACGCTTCGCATTTTATGTCGAATGCTTGGGCGCCCTCCTTGGTGGGGGGGCGAGCCTGGCCTCTGGTGGCGGCTTTCGGCTGTTGGTTTAGCAGCGTCGGCAATCAGGACGACTTAGCCGACGGTGCGCTGCAGCAGGTTGGACGAGAGCTGGAGCGAGGGTTTCGGCAGGGGACCTACGATGCGGCCGGCACCGTACGGGTCTTGCTTCACTGCGACGCGTCCGCGGTGCCAGGGGCTGGCCTTGTGCCGGGCGAGCTTCTTGAAGCCCTGCTGTCCGAGCAGGGGGAAGACGGCGGTTTTGCGGAGCTTACGGATGGGCCGGACGCGCTTCGCGTGATGCCCACCTTCGATGCGATGCTGGGGACCATTCGTCTTTGCGGCGTGATTTGAACGGGCTCGAGGGCCGCCTGGGGGAGACTGAGAATGAATTTAGCGCTGCTCCATGAGGCCATCGCGGCGGAAATCCCGGATCGAGATTGCATCGTCCACCGAGGTCGTCGGCTTTCGTGGTCCGAAGTGACCGACCGAACCCGACGTCTCGGGGCTCTGCTCCAGGCCCACGGCCTCGGTTGCCACCGTGATCGCGCGGATCTTGCGGGCTGGGAGTCCGGCCAGGACCACGTGGCCCTTTACCTCTATAACGGCCCTGAGTATCTCGAAGGGATGCTGGGTGCCTACAAGGCGCGGTGTGCGCCCTTCAACGTGAACTATCGCTATATCGAGGAGGAGCTCACTTACCTGCTTGGAAATGCTGAAGCCAAGGCTGTGATTTATCACGCGGCCTTTGCACCGGTTCTTGAGAAGGTCCGGTCTCGAATCCCGAAGCTCTCGCTTCTGCTTCAGGTCGCCGACGATTCGGGTCAGCCTCTGCTAGACGGTGCGCTCGACTACGAGGAGGCGCTCGCCGCCGCGGACCCTGAGCCGCCCCCCAACGATCTGTCCGGTGACGATCTCTACATTCTGTATACCGGGGGTACTACCGGACTGCCTAAAGGCGTCCTCTGGCGCCAGGACGATATCCTGCACGCGGCTCTACTGAGCGGAGCGCCCTCGACCCTTCCGGAAATTTGCGAACAGGCTAAGCGCCGTCCCGGCTTGAGGGTGTTGCCCGCGCCGCCCTTCATGCATGGGGCCGCCCATTGGGCCGCCTTCAACCTTTGGTTCCTGGGTGGGACCGTGCTGGTTCAAGACGAGGTGGTCCGGCTCGATCCCGCAGATGTTTGGTCAACCTGTGCCCGCGAGGGGGCTCAGATGCTGACCATTGTAGGAGATGCTTTCGCTCGGCCTCTGATCGACGAACTGCGCGCGGGCTCGTATGACCTCTCGGATCTTTTTATCATTACTTCCGGCGGAGCGATTCTGACCTCTGACCTAAAACGGGAGCTCCTCGATCTCCTGCCCCAGGTTCGGATCCGAGATGCTCTCGGCTCATCGGAGTCGGGCGCGCAAGGGGCTCAGGTCTCGAGCCAACAGGCCGGTGTCGTGACCGGTGAGTTTGAGCTGGAACCCGGCAGTCTTGTTTTGGCCGAAGACTTGTCTCGGGTGCTTGAGGCGGGAGATCCGGAAAGGGGCTGGCTCGCCCGCACAGGAAGAATGCCGCTTGGCTATTTCCGGGATCAAGAGAAGACCCGCCGGACCTTTCCAGAGGTCGCGGGGATCCGCTATGCGGTGCCTGGGGATCGTGCGGAAATTTCAGCAGACGGAAAACTGCGGCTCCTGGGCCGGGATTCGGTCACGATCAATAGCGGCGGCGAAAAAATTTTCGCGGAAGAGGTTGAGCTGGCCATGAAGCACCATCCAGCCGTTTACGACTGTGTGGTCTGCGGAACTCCGAGCGACCGTTGGGGCAGTGCGGTGACCGCGATCGTCCAGCTTCGGGCCGACGCTCAGGCTTCGGAGTCCGAGCTCGCCGCCTGCGCGAACGAGAGGATCACTCGGTACAAGCTTCCGAAGCACTATATTTTCGTCGATGCAATCGTCCGCGCGCCCAGCGGAAAGGCCGATTACCGCTGGGCTCAGCAAAAAGCCGCGGAGGTCCTCGGCCAGTAAGACGGGAGACGGGACGTAGGCCGAGTGGGTTCCTGAAGGGACCTGAGCGAGGGCCTTATCGTTCGGAAACCGGAGGCAGCGTCAACTCTGTGCTGAAGCGCCGAATTCTTTCAGCGTTGGCCCCTAAATCGCCCCGTCCGTCTCGCGATTTTGAGCGGATGTCGATTCTGGCGCCCCCTTCGTCGGGACGCACTCGGACCGTGACGTCATCAACAAAGCGGAATACGGCGGTTTGTTCGGTCGCGTCAAAGGTGCGAGCTGTCGGGTCTTCGTAGGTGATTGTCCAGCCGAGGGCTCGCGCTGACGCCAGCGCGCGCGCATAGGCTTCGCCCGGCTCGGTCGCGACTTGGATCGGCTGGAGATCCGGGTAGGCGCTCTCGACGATCGACACGAAATCTGCGGGATACGCCATATCTCGCCCCGCGTAGTCGGTGACAACCTCGGCGGATGCAAAGTCCGGCGGGTCGAGCAGGTCCGTTGAGATGTCGTTGATGGGCGGCGCATCGGCGCTGCCGCTGCCGGCGATGAACACGATGGCGACCAACAGCATGCCCAATCCGGTTGCAATGAAAGCGCGCCGTTGGTCGGCGGGATCGGGTTGATTGCGACTTCGAAAGAGGGAAATCGCCCCGAGGATCATGGCGAGGGAGCCGCACACGAAGGTGCCGAGGACGAACCCCCCGAAAGCCACCATCGGGGCCCATAGGCCCAGTTGAACGCCAAGGATGCCGCCGGCGGCGATCACGATTCCGGCCACCCCCGCATTCCAAGCAAAACGCGTCAAACCGGATTGTGCGGACTGGGTCATGAGATGTCTCCCTTTGCGAAAAAGCGGCGCGATCATAACACGATGAGGGTCCGTTGGGCGTCTTGAAGGCCCGGGGACCATCGGTGCCTTGGGCGGGCTAGGCTCTGCCGCCGGCAGGCAATGTCGCCGGAGGCATCGCTTTGATTCAGAGTCCTGTGCATAGGCCGATGGAGGGGAAAAACCATGAGTGAGTGGGTGACTACGGAGCGCCGCGAAGACGTGGCCTTGTTGACGCTGAATCGGCCGCAGGCGCTGAACGCCCTTGACCGGGCAACCCTCGAGGGACTCAGGGCCGATCTGGCCGAGATCGCCGCGGATGATTCGATTCGAGCGCTGGTTTTGACCGGAGCCGGTCGGGCTTTTGCGGCCGGCGCCGACATCGCCGAAATGAGGTCCCTCTCCCCGATGGAGGCCGAGGCCTTCTCGCGGCTGGGTCATCGGACCATGCTGGATTTTGAGGCACTGGCAATCCCGACGATTGCCGCGGTCAATGGATTCGCGCTGGGGGGTGGCTGCGAACTCGCACTGGCCTGTGATTGGATCTACGCGTCGGAGAAAGCGCGCTTTGGTCAACCGGAAGTTGCTCTGGGCCTGATCCCCGGATTCGGAGGCACCAGTCGACTGACGCGTCGGGTCGGTGTGGCTTGGGCGAAGGAACTCGTGATGACTGGAGAGCCGATTCGAGCGGAAGACGCCATGCGGATCGGCCTCGTGAATCGCATTTGGGCCCCAGAAGAGCTTCTTGAAGGCGCTTTGGGGGCCGCACGTCAGGCCGCAGCCAAGGGTCCACTCGCAGTGTCTTTGGCCAAACGGGTTTTGGACGAAGGCCAAGATGCGGACGCGCGCACCGCCCATGCCCTAGAGCAGAACGGATTTGGTCTGATTTTCGGAACCGAGGATCACGCCGAAGGAATGGATGCTTTTCTGGAGAAACGCGATCCCGTTTTTCGACGACGGTGAACGCGGTGTTCGTGCGAGCGAGGGGGACATCTCCTTGCTGATCCGTGGCCCTCAGACCCGGCGCACTTGGATCATGTCGGTGCCGCCACTCATTTGAGATCGACCCGCCGTGGCGACGATGACATCTCGGGGTCTCAGGTGGCCTCTCTCAGATCCGTAGCGCACGGCGAATTCGATGGATTCATCGTCGTCGCCGTGGCCCGGATACAGGATGGGAGTGACGCCCCAATTCATTGCGAGACGCCTGCGGACGGACTCCGAGCCCGTCACTGCAAAGATGGGGCAGTGAGGCCGAAATTTCGAAATGCTCCGCGCGGTGAACCCTGTATCGGTGAGGGCGATGATGGCCGCTGCATCAATGTGTTTGGCCATCGTGATGGCGGCCTGGGCCACGGCCTCGACAATCGCATCGGACGGATTGCCGACGACGTTTTGCAGCGTTCCGTATTCTTCCAGGGAAGCCTCCGCGGAGAGGGCCAACTCGGCCATTGTGGAGACGGCTTCGACGGGATGAAGACCCGCCGCTGTTTCTCCCGAAAGCATGATCGCTGAACTGCCATCGAGGATTGCGTTGGCGACGTCGCTCACCTCGGCTCGAGTCGGGCGGGGGTTTCGCTCCATTGAGTCGAGCATCTGGGTGGCGGTGATGACGGGTTTGCCGCGGCTGACCGTAGTGCGGATGATGTGCTTCTGAATATGAGGGAGTTGAGTTACGGGCAGTTCCACGCCTAGGTCGCCCCGAGCCACCATGGCGCCATTGGCCCGCTCGATGATGGTTTCCAGATTTTGAACGCCGAGGCCGTTTTCGATCTTGGCAATGATGGGGATCGTGGTCTGCCGGGATTCGAGGTGGCGGCGAATTTCGTCGACGTCTTTGCCCGTCTGGACGAAGGAGGCCGCCACGTAGTCGGCTGCAATTTCCGCTGCAAAGTCCAAGTCGGCGTGGGAGCCTTCGTCGAGATCGTCTCGAATGAGTTGGGTGTCGGGCAAATTGACGCCCTTTCGATCTCGGAGTGTTCCGCCGCAGGTCACTTCACAGTCGACACGTCCCTGCCGGAGTGCGGATACGACCAACTCAATTTTGCCGTCATCGATCACGACCCGGTCGCCGACTTTCAAGATCTCAGCGATTCCATTAAAGCTAACGGACACGCCGTGTTCATCGCCCGCCGTGGGAGTGCAGTGCAGCGCGAAGGGTTGCCCCGCAACCAAGACGGCACCGCCTCCTTCGACGGGCCCCGTTCGGATTTCGAAGCCTCGCGTATCGATCAGGATGGCCAGATTGGCTTCTTTTTGCTGCGCCGCAGACCGGACTCTTTCGATGCGAGCGCGCTGTTCGTCGAAAGTGCCGTGAGAGAGATTGATGCGGGCAACGTTCATGCCGGCTTCAATCATTGACGCCAGGGTCCTCGGCTCATCGCAGGCCGGGCCGATGGTCGCGATGATTTTTGTTTTACGCAGCGCCATCCCGAGAGTGTTGCACGCCCGGAGCCTCAGCGGGGTCTTTGGCCGCTGGAGATCTGGAGGAAGGCCAAAAAGTTTTAGCGCGAGGATCCGTAGGGCAGCCGGGCCTCGGTGGCCTCGATTTCCGGGCCCGCCGAGAGCAGCATACCCAGGGCATCCCACTGACCGCAGAGGAGCTGTTCGTGGGTTCCGTCGGGGATTTGCCCCTGCATTTTGCCGCATTGGCTGAAGACCGTACGTTCGGCGACATCAATTCGGATCGTTTGCTGGGGATCGAGTTCGACACTCTCCCGGAGCCGCTCAAGGTCGGCTTCCTCCAGGGTGATGCAGACAAGGCCCAGGCTGGTGCAGTTTCCGGCGAAAATTTCAGCGAAGGATGATCCGATAAAGCCGGAGAATCCAGCCCGGCGGAGTGCTTGCGGGGCGTGCTCTCGCGAGGATCCACAGCCGAAATTGCGCCCGACGATCATGATGGAAGCGTCTTCGAAGCGCGAATCGTCTAGGGCGTGATCGCCCTTTGCGGCTTTGCGATCGTCCTCGAAAGCATGTTCTCCGAGA
>NHEP01000071.1 GCA_002171515.1 bacterium TMED88
ACAACACGGTCGTCACCAAGAGCGTCATTGAGGCCGCACTCGCCGCGCCGCCGCCGCCGCCGCCGCCGCCGCCGCCGCCGCCACCGCCACCGTCGCGCGACGTCGTCAAGTTCACGTCCATGATCGTCGGCGTCGACATCTGCTCGCTCGTTAAGGTTCTGCCCGAGTCCAAGAAGCTTGCTGCCGACGTCTACGACGCGACCGAGGTGCTCGACGTGATCAAGCACGCCGGCATCACCTGCACCGTCACGGACCCGAAGCAGCCAACCTTCGAGATGGCCGTCGTTGCCGCGCTCTCGAAGGTTTCGGACATTCTGATCAAGGCGCCGCCGGGTCGTACGTTTCCAGATCAACACGCTGATCGGCTCGGTCAAGAGATCGCCAAGCTCGTCGGCGGGTCGGGCTCGTCGTCATCTGCGCCGCCGCCGCCGCGCTTTCCGCTCGCCGAGAAGCTCAAGTCGATCGCCACGTCCGACGCCGAGTGGATCGACTTCCTCAAGCGTTCCGTCAAGTACACGTACGAGTCCGACCGCCACGAGGCGTCGGCCACGTGCGACTTCCTCAAGATGGGCGCGGTCGAGTCGTACCTGAAGAAGGCTAACGTCACGATCAAGGACATTGAGAACATCGGCGCCACGCCACAGTCTGCCGACTCGCTCATGGCGATGCTCGCCTTCGACCTCAAGCCCGACGCGGTTTCGTCGAAGTCGGTCGACAAGAACTCCGGCAACGGCATTAACATTAACGTCAACCCGCACCCCGACCTCAAGGGTTCCGGCGACGATCGGCGCTTTGACCTCACGCTCCGCGAGGACTTTGACGCGCTCAACGCCGATGACACTGTCAAGGCTCAACTCGAGCTACTCCACGCGAATGTGCTCGACCCGGCCTCGCTGGCAACGGCGGTGCGCTCGCTCGACGATAAGAACCCGCTTAAGCGGCTTGTGACGACCGAGCGCGACATTGAGAAGTCACTTGCCGGTGCGCGCCCGCTCCCCTTCCTAATCCATGCGTGTGGCCTTCATCCCGAGTCTATTCGGCATGCCATACCCGCATCGCGATACGCATCGCCTTGAACCCAATACACGTGTACCGAGGCTTTCGGTTACACCTGTGCGGCATCTCGGCTTGGCTCGTGCTCTCCCGTCGGCGTGACGGCCGCACCACGCCTCATCCCTGAGCCTATCCAGCCGTGCCCCGAGCTCTCGCTCGGCTGCACCGCCTTTTTGGGCTCGCTTTCCGATGCATATCGGCCGCGACCTTCCATATGAATCCCGAGACGGCTCGGCTTCTTGAGTGCTTGCCCCGAGTATTCTCGGCTGCGACCATCTCACTCGTGTCATCCTCGCCTCGCTAGGTGGCGACGCCGGGCTCACGCGCAAGATCGCCGGCGTTCGGAACGCTCTCGACCGTCGCATCGAGGCGGCCGTCTTCGGTGAGAACAAGGCCATCAACGAGCCGCAGCGTACCGCGTTACGCGCCGTGCGTACTGGTCGCTTTGACATCGTGCGCTTCTTCAATATCATTGGGAAGGAGGACAAAGGCACCATGGCTGACCCGCTCAAGACGCTCGCCGGCAAGTCGGCCGATGAGGCTCACATCCTTATCGTCGAAGCGTTCCAGCGGCTCACATTTGTCATCAGCGTCGCGATGCCCACGCTCTCGACCGCGGCGACGCCCTTCTTCTTTAAGTTTCAGAAGATCCTCGTCGATTACATCAATGACGGTGCTCCGATCCCCGTGCTCAGCAAGTGGGCGGCGTCGGTGCTTGGCAAGGTCGCGTTGCCGCGGCGTCAGTACGCCTTCAACGAGATGGGTGGCAGCTCGAGTCCGCGTTTCGACATCACGCTTCTCGAGAATATGACCGACGAGCGCATTGAGCTTGAGCGTGCCACACAGGAGCGTCGTGCGCTCAAGGCGGCGCGTAGCGTCGCCGGCGGCAAGGGCAACGGTAAGTCCGACAAGCCGCCTGGTTACAAGCCGCCTGGTACCAAGCCTGGCAAGCCTGGTCAGCGCGAACAGCGTGCGCCCGATCCTAACAGCAAACGCTCCAAGAAGCGTGCTCGCGAGGCCGCTGCGCTGGCGGCTGCCGCCGGTGGCGGTGATGACGATGATGACGACGATCTCGCTGATGGTCTCGCCGTGGTCGATGATGATGCTGAGCCTCGGCGTGCACCGGGCGTCAAGGCCGGCAAACGCGTTCCAGTGCCCGCCAAGAGCCTGTCTAAGGCTGACAAGACCAAGGCGTGGGGTCCCTTCATGGAGAAGCACCCCAAGGTGAACGGCGTTTCGGCGTGCTGGGATTATTGGCATCCGCAGGGATGCACGCGCGAGAACTGCACGTTTCACCACGACTGAACGACGGCCCCGCCGTATGAGGAGTTCGGCACCTCCCCGTCGACGCCGTCCAACGTCGACGTGTCCGCGCCCATCCCCAATCAGTCTACACAAGCTCAAGTACTATCGCAATCTCAATCCGTCTCAACGTCTCAACCTCACGTACTACCCGGATCTCAACAGTCAATACAGTCTAGGATTTCTTCTCACGTCTCAACGTCTCGAACGGTATCTCAACAATCTCGATCTAGCTTTAGTTCTCTAGGGTCTCAACCTCAACCTCAACCAGAATCTGTGCCAGAATCTCATCAACCGTATCAACCTCAGTCTCGACCAGAATCCGTACCAGAACCTCAGTCAGAATCTCATTCGGAATCTCAACTACAACCAAGATCTCAATCAGTCGTTGCTCGTCTGTGTGTCGCCAACATCGACACGTGTGGACCGACGCCGCACGGCTTTACCGATGTGCGCATCGATCGGCAGACCGTGTTTGGCAACCCATTTCCGATGGGCGACGATGGCCACGACGAGCGCTTTCGCGACGCGGTGTGTGACGCGTGCGACGAGCTGTTGATAGCACCTCTCAGCGCCGACGTCAAGAAGATAGCACGCACGCACGGCCTGCGAGTTGACTCACGCTTCCGCGTCAAGGGCAGCAAGGGCACCTTTGACTTTGTTAAGCAGTACTCCGATCAGGCGGCCGCGTTGGCTGTCGGTGCTCCGGGCGAGATGATCTCGCTTTGCTCGTGTGGAGGTGACTCACGTGCTGAGCTCGATGCAGCGCTAAGTGTGCTCGCTGATCGACTGCGTGCTGGCGAGTCGTTACGTCTTCTGTGCTGGTGTGCGTCTAAGCGCTGCCACGGAGACGAGATCGCGCGGCGTTTACGGCGGGATGTCGGCGAGGACTTGGTCTCGATCGTGTCGCATCCCATCCCTAAGACGTCGACGCCGTCTACGGCCTCGTCGACCGTGCGTCAATCTCAATCTCAATCTCAACGCGGCTCGGTGTCCAAGAAGGCTTGGCCGGGCGGCAAGATCGTTACTAGTGACAGGTCCCACGTCATGCACTCGCTCATCAAGCGGAAGGCGCAGTCGGGTACCGTGCTCTCTGACGATCAGGCTCGTGCTGCAGCAGGTCTCGGCGTCGTCGTGCCAGAGGAGACCATGCTGCCGAGCGGGTGGTCTCGTGATTCGTCAAGCGGTTTCGTCATTGCTAAACGACAGCGGTGCGTCACCTTTAATGAGCAGCCGACCTTCTACCGCGACGACTCCGATCGTTCACAGCTGTCCTTCTTCTCCGAGGAGGACAAGAAGGCGGCGAAGCGGTCGCGTCAAGATGACGAACCCGACGTCAAGGAGTTGGGCGTCAAACAACATTCGATCGAAGATGCTCGGCTTCTTGCCGAGTGGCTTCAGGAGCGTCTAACTCAAGATCACGACGCTTCACAACATCATCTCCACCTCGGCTCGTCTCGGCCTCACGAGGCAGACGGCCATCACCCCGACTTTCAACGGCAAGATCGATGGGCTCATGCGGGTAGTCTACGCCATCTCGAGCCCGAGCTCGATGAGGTCCTTGCCGCTGAGCCGTTGCCGCGCTGCAACATTCCGTCGAAAACCGATCCCGAGCCTGCGCCAGAACCGCGACCCAATCCACCCGGCCCGTTCACAACCGCGCAGCTCATTCCGGACGACGTCGTTGCTAACGTCAAGGCGCATGGTCGACGTATCGCCGATCTACTCAAGCGCGCAAAGCGTGGCTCGAAAGGTGCTAAAGTAGCGCGGGGCTTGCGGCCAGAGGCGCTCATCTATGAGGAGCACGAAGCGCTCCATCCGTGCGGCTTCGGCTGGACGTGGCGGAAGCGTGAAGACCAAGACCTCTGGGACGCGGTTCAGCCGTCGTCGGCGCGTGATCCGCCGAGCTCAGATCTGCGCGGCAAAGTCTTCGCGGCCGATGCCAAGCGACTCGATATGATCGACAAGCAGGTGGTCTCCTGGGCACTGCACGGCTTTCCCGGCGCGGTGGACATGCCCACCGGTCGCGCTGTCTTAGGCTATCCTCACGCCGGCGCGATCAAGAATGCCGAGGCCTTTGAGGAGATCAACCAGAGGGACATCAAGGCCGGCTTCGTGTCGTCAGGCCACGAGTTCCCCGAGTTTTGGCCGTGCGTAGTCGACCCGATGAACATCGTGGTGCAGCACGGCAAACCGAGAGCGACCATCGACAAGACCATGCAGCTCTCGTCGTCCTCGCACCCCGAGCCCGTTAAGGCGTTTAATGATTACGTCGATCTCGAGGAGGAGCGACGGTATGTGCCGTTCAAGCTCGTGCGCGTGTGGCAACTCTCTCGAGCGGCGGCGATCCTGCTGACCGCAGGCGTTCAGATCAAGTTGGGCAAGTTCGACCTCTCGGCGTACTTTCGTATGCATGGCAAGCAGCGGCTGCACGTGTATCAGTCGGGTCGTCTGCTCGAAACGCTCTTTGGGTTCGACTACCGTGTTAACTTTGGCGAACGTCACGCTCCAGATCACACGTGTCGCGCTTCGGATGCTTTGGCTTTCTTTGTGCGCGTTGAGCTTCGTCGTCTGGGTAAGGAATACCCCACGAAATGCCCCAAGATCGTCGAGTGGCTCGCTATGCGTCTTGGGCTGGCTCAACAGGCTGGACAGGAAGACGATCCCGATTTCGTTTGGCTCTGCCTATTCTTCTTCATATACTATGTCGACGATGCTGGCCTGGCGGCCTTCTCCGATTTGCTCTTCAACACCGACGGCTCGCCTGTGCTCATCGCTGTGACGGCTGAAGACGGGACGGTCTCGTATCGTCAGCAGACGCGCGACGTGCTCTACTTTGAGGCCGCTCTCAAGATCGTGCAGCGCTACGGGCATTTGACTCCCGAGAAGAAGCAGTCGCCCATGAACCTCACGCTCGAGTTCTTGGGCATCTCACTTGACTTACGTCTCCTCAAACGGCTCATCACATCCGAGAAGCGCAAGGCGTACCTCGAGGTCGTCAAGGCCGTGCTGGCGTCGAAGCAGAACCCCAACGGCACGTTGGCGGTGGCGTTTGACGATGTCAACTCGATGGTGCACAAGCTCCTTCACGCGAGCGAGGTCATCCCAATCGGTCGAGCGCACCTCTTCCACACCCGTGCGGCTCTTCGTGCGGGTAAGAAGGCCTCGTCGACTCGTCACACTATCTTCTTGGGTGAGGAAGTCTGCGTCGAGATGCGATGGTGGCAAGCTCAGCTCGAGGACGAGATCGGGTGCGAGCAGCACGGCGTCCCATTCGCCGTGCGCTTCAACTTTCCGACGAGCTCGGACACGACCGTCATCGCCTACGGCGACGCCTCGCGTGAAGTCGACAACCTCAAGGAGTCCGGCTTCGGCGCGTGGTCGGTCATTGACGGTGTCTTCGTCTACATCGAAGGTCGGTGGACGGCCGAGGAGATCGCGCGCTACTCGATCAACGTGCTCGAGGCCTTCACGCGTGACGTGTCCACGTACCGGTTCATCCGCTATGCGCGCGAGCAGGGGTTCACCGCCTCGCACTCGCTCGCGTTCACCGACAACTCGACGGCTGAATCGATCGCCGAGTTTGGTCGTACCGACAAGCCCGGCCTCTTCGCGCTCAACGCGCGTCGTCAGGCGTGGCTCATCGAGAACGGCGTCTTTCAGGCCAACGAGCGCGTCGCTTCCATTCACAACGACGTCGCAGACCTGATCTCCAGGGGTCACATCGACAAGGCTCTGCGCTTTCCCAGCGAGAGCGGCCTATCGATCCTTAGGCTTCACCTTTCGAAGGAGGAGCGTGACCTTTCGGCCATCCCGCCCACGTGGGCGTGATGGTGACTTATGAGCCGCGCGAGTCTATTCGCCCCGCTCGAGCCCACGAGTTCGCTCGTCTGGCACCGAAATTACATGACGTGGCGGTACGTAACGCCGCGAGCGCAAGCTCCCCGCGACCGACCTCATTACTGCCTGCCGCGAGCGCAAGCTCTCCGCAGTTCCCTGATATCTAACCTTTCTGGCTATTCTACTCCCTGCCGTCGCTCAATCGCCGCTTCTCGTGCTCGTTACAGATCACGAGTTGATCACGGCGCTAGAGGACGTTGGCCGGCGGCCGGTGCAGTCTGTCGAGTCGCATCTCGACGAGTCACTTTACCATGACGAGATGGCCGCCTTTCGTTTGCCGCCGCCACGCGACGCAAACGTCGGCCCTCCCATCAACCCGCTGCACGCTCGGCTCGATCAGCAGTTCCCAGACGTTCCGTTGGATCGAATGGCCGCGGAGGCGTGCGCTGCGAGCTTGGCGTCGCGTGGACACGTCGAATGGGCGGCGGCTGTGCGGCAACAAGGGGAGCAGGTGCATGGAGCACATCGCGATGCGTTAGTGCCTCGCCAGCCTCAGTTGCGTCGCGAGATGTTCGACGCCGAAGCCTCTTCCTTTCTCCATCTCGCTAAAGCTGCACAGGCGTATCTCGTTCGCCGAGATGAGCGTGGGGTCGCGTCGATCCTTGTATTCGACCACGTCTCCCTCGGCTGTACCATGGTGCCCGGCGGCAAAGCCAAAGATCGCAACGAGAGCACCGTGTTCACGGTACGTCGCGAAGTTGAAGAGGAAATTGGTCTGCAGCTTCCTCAAGAGCGATTCCACGAGATTCGGACCGGCATCCTCGGCGAGGCCAATCTCGTTCGCTACCATGTCGATGACTACGTCGTCACGCTCTCGTGGGACGAGTCGCTCTCAGTCGTTAACCGTGAGCCGGACAAGCACGCCAACATGCGGTGGATCACCGAGCTCGAGTTCGGTGAGCTCGTCAGTCTCACGGTGCCCGATTTGGTCGATCGCGCTAAGAATGCTCTCCAACGGGCGCCGAGGTCTCCATCGGGTAAGCCACGGTCCAACCCGCGTGATCAGCTACAGGAGGCGTGGTGGCTTGACGAGGCCGGTCTTGTCGACAACGGCATATTTGGCGTCGCGGCGCCAATGGACATCGAGCCCGAAGCGCTGCCCGAACCTCGTCAGGAACGTGCTCAGTCGCCCGAGCTCAAACGACCACGTTCAGATACGTTACCGGATTTGGTGCAGGCTCTCGAGACCTACTCCAACCCCGTGGTCGCGCCGCCCGCGCCTAAGCCCGCGCGGCCGCTGCGAGGCATCGGCTCTCTCGACTACGAGCGTCGACTCGTCGAGAGCCTTGATCGCGTCGGCTCGTTCAATAAGCCGACCATCCTCGCCAAGTTCAACGAGATCACTCTCGATGATGTGTTCGAGGAGGAGGACCTTGCCGAGAGTAAGCCGCTAGTGAACAACCATGAGGCTATATTCATCCCGTCCTCGTCCTTCCTCCTGCCCAAGAAGGGTGTGAACGATGCTGACGGCGAGCGCATCGAGTGGCCATGGGAACAACACGATCCTCAGTCCGTGCGCGATTCACGTGGTCGCAAGCGGGCCGTTCTCCACGCCGTTAAGGACGAGCTCATCGATCGTCACTTCCAGTATAAGACGATGGTCTTTGACGAGGCAGGCCTCGACGTCATCGGCGAGTATCACGGTCTCGTACGTGTCATTCGACGTTGCCCGCCCGGTAAGATCTCGCAGTATAAGTACCCGCCGCTCGACTCGTACATCTGCGAGTATACGTTCAAGGGCAAGCGCTACTCGGTCGTCGTCGGGAAGGACGAGATCGTCGAGCACTTGAGCGTTTCGACGGTGACGGGGTCGACGCGCCCAGTTCGGTCACATCACCGTCTTGACGAGATGATCAACATGGGCCTCGACAAGGCGTCGAGCGACGGCAAGCGCGGCCGCACGAAGACCGGCGTTAAGGCGTGGTTTGGATTCTGCGAGGACGTCATGGGGACGCAGGCTGATCGGCCCATGGATCCGAACGAGACCCTCTGGGCTAAGCTCGAAGAGGAGTGGCTGTGCATGCGCTTCTGCGCCGCGCTGCGCGAAGAGCGGGGCATCGCCATCGATACGATTCGCTGCTACTTCTCGCAGGTGCAGGGATGGCATGCGCGGGAGCACGGCGTCAAGCTCGCCGGTGGCCTCAAGCTGGAGCGCCTCCCACAGATGCTTAAGGGACTCAAGCGGGTCTATGGACAAGCCCCTCGGGCTGTGCGTCGAGGCATCGCGCCGCAGGCGCTTCGCAAGGCCTTTGACCTCATGCTCGACCCCAATAACCCGGCGCATGCGAACATCCGGGCGGCGCTCGCGACGGCGTTGCAGGGGCTGCTGCGCAGCGAGGAGTACACGTCGACCAACAAGAACTTCGCGCTCACGCGCGACGACGTCGTGCAGCTCAACGAGCAGCAGATGGTGATCATGATGCACCCGTGCAAGAACATGCATCACCTCGCCGGTAAGACGTGCCCTCTCGTCATCGGCGCCGGCGGCGAGCACATCGACGCCGTATGGGAGGTTCAGAACATGCTGCGTGTCGATCCCACGCCGAGCGGAGACGCCGCTAACACGCCGCTGTTCCGTAACCCCTCAACCAACTCGCCGCTCTCGTATCAGCAGATCCTCGACACAACTCGCGAGCTCATGATCGCGATCGGCGAGGACCCTTCCCAGTTCGGCACGCACTCGTACCGGATCGGCGGCGCGTCGGCTCTCTTCGCCGCCGGGGCTAACGAGACCGTCATTCGGACGATGGGTCGGTGGAGCAGCGATCTCCATCGCCTCTACGTGCGTGCGTGCTTCGAGCAGTGCGTCGACTGGACGCGCAAAGCCGGCTCGACGCAGGTTACCGACCTCGCCGGTACTTTCGACGAGGTCGACTTCTACTAAATCAATTCTTATGTCATCTTTCGCTTCGGCGTTCAACCTCATCTCAATTTCACCGCGGTCGGCCTCGGCTCATCGCACGGTCAGGGTCTATGGTTTCAGTTCCATGTTCAGTTGAATGGCAGTGGGCTTTCAGCGTGGGGTGACGGCCGCTACACGCCTGTCGACGGATCCGACGTCGAAGCTTCAGCCCAGCTCAAGCAGTGGCGTGGCGTGTGCGCTGTCCGTTACTCAACATCTTAACCCAATGCTATGTTCCTTAACGAGGGTGGCACCTGCCAGCCTCTTTAAGGTGACGTGGCATTAGCGGAGGGATGGAGGGCCCGTGGGTCTGTCGCCTACGTGAGTTTGCCAGACTCAGCGAAATCTCAGACTTGGAGATTTCAGCCGCGGCGGGCTCTCATCGTCGTGAGGCTCGACACACTTTCATGTCGAACGCTCCCGACTGTCACGTCGGCTCCGCTGCTTGCGCGAGCACCTTACTCTCAAACCTCTCACCAAGCAGCTAAACATGGCCTTCGTGGTCGGGTCTATTAGCCCAGCCAAAGCGCATCGTGGCCACGGCCTTTCTGGCAGTGAATTTGTGGTCCTCATTGAGGTCACAGGCTCAGGAAGGACTCTGAAGAGCAAAGTCAACGTGTATGACGACGAGGATGACGCCAAGGCCGTTCGGGCGCACCTCGCGATCGGCGCGGTCGTCGCCACCACGCAGGCCGCCTTCGACGCGGCCGAGCTGCGGCGCAAATTGCAGCTGGACAACCTCACCAACACTAAGCTCAAAGAGATCGTTGCCGACATCGCGCTCATCCACGTGCCCGTGCCCGTGCCGTCGCCGCTCGTTGGCAAGACGTTCAAGCACGCCTTCGACGTCTTCGACGCGACGGGTGTCGTCGTCATCGATCGCTTCGATGGCGACGTCACCGTGCACGCCATGCATGCATCGATCGCGGATGCATTCGTGTGCGAATATGATCACAAGGGCACCAAGAACAACACGATCGTCACCAAGAGCGTCATCGAGGCAGCACTCGCCGCGCCGCCGCCGCCGCCGCCGCCGCCGCCGCCGCCGCCAC
>NHEP01000072.1 GCA_002171515.1 bacterium TMED88
CCACGAAATTCTTTCCCCACTTGCCCCAGGGATGCATCCCTACGCCTAGGATTGCCACATCTTTCGCCATTGTCGATGTCTCCGTTTTGAGATCGGGTGTCTGCTGGTTCGGGTTCAGGAGGCCTTGGGTTTCCATTTCCAGACCGCGTAGTCGGTCCCGTCTTGCTCGTAAAGTTTCTCGACGACGACCTCCATTTCCTGGCCCGTATGAAGGTCCTCGGGTTCAAAGCCATTCGCGACTTGGCCCAAGATCACCATTTTCTCGGTTTCAAGCTCGACCGCTGCAATGGTGTAGGGCTCAAACTCTTCGCCGGAGATGTAGGGCTCCGGGGGAGCGTAGTAGTGTTTGGTGTACGACCAGATGCGCCCGGTCCGAGAGAGCTCGACTTCATCAAAGCGGGTGCTGGTGCAGTTTGGATTTCTGCAGAAGAGCTCTTGCTTTGGAAAGAAGTACGTGCCGCAGTCGCAGCACTGTGTGCCGATCAACCTAGGCTGATCTCCGTCCGTGAACCATCCAGCGATGGTCGGTTGCATGGCGCTCTGAGACATTTCATTTCCTTTGTTGGAGCGAGTCGGTCTTTTGCTGCTCTCTTTTTTTACAGATCCCGCGGTTCATATCCGAAGTGCGGGGCCGATAGGCCACCATCCATTAAGGCATCGCCGACTCGAGCACGGTGCCAGGCTCCAGAGCCGAAGGCCAAGTCAAGGGACCAAGCCCGCTTCATCCAGATGTGAAGATCTTGTTCGTAGGTATATCCGATCGCGCCGTGGACCTGCAGCGACTCGCCTGCTGCGAAGCGGGCCGCCTCGCCGATGAAACCCTTGGCGCTGGAAACGTCAACGCTCCTCGATGGTGAGTTGGTGAAGACTGAATGGGCCGAACGATGGACGATGGATCGTCCGTATTCGAGGTCGACCTTGGCATTGGCCAGACGATGCTTGACCGCCTGAAAAGAGCCGACCGGAACCCCAAATTGCTTGCGCTGACTGGCGTAGAGAGCCCCCATTTCGATGAGCCGGTCCGCGACGCCAAGCAGCTGTGCTGCGCACCCAAAGGCGCCTCGATCGAGCATTTCGGCTTGAAGAGAAAGGCCGTCTTCACCGCTGGCCAGGCAGAGGGTCTTCTCGGCGTCCCAGTCTACGCTGAAGAGGCGTTGGCTTTGGTCGTTGGCGGGTTGCGGGGTCAGCTGAACTTGATCGGGGTTGGCCGCATAGAGCCGGTCTCCCTTGGAGAGCAGCAGAAGATTTGCGACGTGGGCGTCGGAGACCAGCGGTTGGTTGGCTGAAGCAACGGCGACTCGGGCGTCGCCGGCTGCGATGCGCTCCAGCCAGGAGGCCGCAAATGCGGCGTGCTCAGTATCGGCGAGGTGACAGAGAAGAGGCGCTGCGACAATGGCCGTGGTGACGATGGGTTCCGCAAGCGCAAACCGGCCCGTCTCTTCGAGGGCGAGCACGGCGTCTCGCTCGTCCAGGCCAAGACCTCCGTAGGTTTCGGGGACCAGTAAGGCCGGCAGGCCAATGGCAGAAAGTTGGGCCCACAGCTCGGAAGACCGGCCCGTTTCGCGGTCCCAGAGGGCCCGGATGGCGTCGGGCGTGCATTCCTTCTCGAGGAAGTCCCGCACGGTTTGCTGCAGCAGTGTCTGATCTTCGGAGAAGCCGAAATCCATATTCTTTTAGTCCGTCCTGTGTCGGCTTCCGGCTATTTGCGCGGCAGGCCGAGGATTCTTTCGGCGATGATGTTTCGTTGTATTTCGTTGGTGCCGGCGTAAATCGGCCCCGCCAAGGCAAAGATATATCCCTCAAGCCAATCGCCGACATTCCCGGCGGCGGGCGCTGAGGGCAGGAGCTCTCCGTGGCTCTCGAGTAGGGCGAGGGCGACCGTATGTATCTCGATATCGAGCTCCGACCAGAAGATCTTGTTCAGGCTGGCCTCGGCACCGATCTTGCCGCCCGCGAGAAGCCGAGACACGGTTTGGTAGGTATTCAGCGCGTAGGCCTCCGCCCGAATCCAGCATTGTGTCACTCGATTGCGGAGCGCTGAGTCAACAAAGCCGCCCGCGGCCACCGTTTCTCGATAGAGCTTCACCAGGCGGTGGGCGGTGCTCTGGAAGCGCGCCGGGCTTCTCAGCATCAGGCCTCTTTCAAAGCCGGCTGTCGCCATGGCGACACCCCATCCGGCGCCTTCTTCGCCCAGACGATTGGCCACGGGGACACGGGCATCGTCAAAGAAGACCTCGGCAAATGCCTTCTTGCCATTGATCTTTTCGATCGGCCGAACGGTGATGCCGGGTGTGTCCATCGGGACGAGGACAAAGGTCAGCCCTTTATGGCGACTTGATTCAGGGTCGGTTCGAAACAGTCCGAAAAGCCAGTGTGCGTAAGCCCCCCGCGAAGCCCAGGTTTTCTGTCCATTGATCACGTAGTCGTCGCCATCGCGAATCGCCGTGGTTTGGATCGCGGCCATATCACTGCCGGCGTTGGGCTCCGACCAGCCTTGCGCCCAAACTTCCTCACTCGAGGCCATCTTGGGTAAGAAGCGCGCTTTCTGCTCGGGCGTTCCGTACTCCATGATGGTCGGACCCAGAAGGAAGATGCCGTTTTGATTTACGCGGCCTGGCGCTCCCGCTCGATAGTACTCCTCTTCGAAGATCAGCCATTCGAGAAGGTCCGCCCCGCGCCCACCGTATTCGGTCGGCCAGGGAACCATCGCAAAGCCACCGGCGTGAAGTTTTTTCTCCCACTCGCGGTGGGCCTCGAATCCCTCAAGCGTGTCGAAAGAGGCGAGCGGCTCTTTGGGAACTGAGGCTTCAAGCCACGATCGCGCCTCGGCGCGGAAGGCATTCTGTTCAGGCGTATAAGTCAGGTCCATTTGTTCTTTCAGGGGTCTTGTGGGGCAGCCGCTTGGGGCTTTTTAGAGCGATCGATCAGGCTTCGTCTTCGAACTGAGCCTCTCTTTTTTCGACGAAGGCATTTCGGGCCTCTTGGCTGTCCGGTGAAGTGTAGAGTTCGAGGGTGAAGCCCTGCTCGAAGCGATAGCTTTTTTTGACATCCAGCGTTTCAATTCCATTCAGCGACCATTTGGCCAGCCTGAGGGCTTTGGGGCTTTTGGATGCGATCGTACGCGCAAGAGATAGAGCGTGCTCGCGGAGCTCGGCGGCGGGCACCACCGATTCGATGCCACCGAGTCGAAGCGCTTCCGCGGCATCGATGGGTTCCCCTGTGTACAGCATGCGACGCGTTTTCTGCATACCAAAGAGTCGCATCAGGTGAGTCGCTGCGCCGAGAGCACCTCGGTCAATTTCAGTGAGGGCAAACGTGGCGTCCTCGGAGCAAACGACGATATCCGAAGCCCCAGAAATGCCGATGCCTCCGCCGATGCAGTAGCCGTGGACAGCTGAGATGACCGGGATCGGGCAATCATAGATATTGGCAAAGCTGTCGTAGCAGCCGCGATTCACATCGACGATCCGCGTGCCATCTTCGGCAAGTTCCTTGATATCGACCCCAGCCTGAAAGCCTCGTCCCTCGGCTCGGATCACGATGCAGTGGACATCGCCCCGTTCGCCGATGCGCTTGACGCCATCCGCGAGGGCTCGCCATCCCGTGCTGTCGAGAGCATTCACGGGTGGGTTGTTAATCACCACCTCGGCGACGCCGTCTTGGTGACTAATGTCGATCGCCATGGTTGCTCCTTTTTGGGTCCCGGGCGCCCTTGCGCCGCTGAGCGGGGGCTGGGTTTTAGTGGGTGAGGCGCTTGAGGGTTTGTTCAGCTTCTTCGATGATCTGTGCGATCAGGTCTGCGCAGCGAGGGCGTGCATCGATGACTCCGGCAACAGATCCACTCGGCAGATATCCATGGGCGGGGTCGCCGCTTTCCATGGCGGTCTGCGCCAGCATGGGGGCATTGACGGCCATCAGAGTTTGGGTCCGGGAGAGACGTTCATTGCGTTGCATCGCCAAGGCCGAGGTCAGGAGATCTCGAATACTGGCTCCCGTCATTTTTCGATAGGCGAGCCCATTGCGGAGAGCGAAGACCAGGCGCGTCAGGCTGGAGCCCGATTCGAGTTTTCGCACCAGCTCATTGGCGATCACGCGTTGGGGCAGCCCGTCGACCTCTGTCGTGACAAGCACATCTTCTACCCGAGCTTGGGCAAATCGGTTGGTTGTCTCCGTGGGCACGGGACTCTCGGCTGTCATGAGAAAGCGCGTCCCCATGGCGATGCCCTGCGCCCCATAGGCCAGAGCCGACACCAAGCCTCGGCCGTCGAAATATCCTCCCGCTGCGACGACGGGAACACGGACGGCATCCGCCGCCCCCGGCACCAGAAGTGAAGTGGGAACCGGACCCGTATGCCCACCCCCTTCAGCGCCCTGCACAACGATGATGTCTGCGCCCAGCGCTTCGGCCTTGACGGCGTGCTTGACCGCACCACAGGTGGGTACGCAGACCACGCCGCCTTCCTTGAGTCGAGCAATTAATTTTGCGTCCGGGGCACGGTTGTAGCCTGCGGCCCGCACGCCCTGGCGAATGATGGCGTCTGCAATGAGTTCCGCTCCGGGCGCATCCATCAGGAAGTTGACGCCGAAGGGGCGATCGGTCAGAGCCTTGATCTTCTTGATTTCACCCTCGACTGCCTCGGGTGGCAGTGTCGCCGCGGCCAGAAACCCGATCGCTCCGGCTTCACTGACGGCCGCAACAAGCTCAGGCTTGGCGACCCAGCCCATTCCCGTTTGGATGATGGGGTACTGGATGCCAAGGCGATCGCAAATCTGTGTGTGCAGTTGGGAGGGCAAAAGGGGGGCTCCGGTTCCAGAGTGGTTCCATCGAGTTCGATGGATTATTCACGGACCTCACGATTGATCCAGCCTTCCGGGTCGAGGACGTCTCGGATGAGATGAAGCTCTTCGGGGGTGGGAAGGCGTGTCTCGGGTACGTCTGCATCGTGGGCCAGTTCGAATTGCGTGCCGGAGACCACATCCTCGACACGGACGCCGGGGTGCACGCTGACAAGTCGCATCCGATGGTCAGAGGTCTCGAAATCGAAAACGCCGAGATTGGAGACGACACGATGAATATGATGGAAGCGACTGTTCTCTTTGCTGAGGGCCGCTGCGCGGTCGTAGCCGACGCCGGAAACCACATCGACTCGATCGACAAAGACTTTGTCGGTATGGGCGGGGACGAAGTAGCTGGTTCGGTGATAAATGGTGTTGCCGGGTGCCCCCCGCATGCCCAGAAGCTGGGCTTTTGGCTTTTCATGGGGGCCGATGCAGGCGAAGTTCTGATTGCCATATCGGTCGATTTGACTGGCCATCATCATCACATGGCGGCGACCGGTCCAGACTACGTTGTCAAAGAAGAGGCGAAAGGGCATCCAGGCGCCCAGCACAGGTTCTTCCGAGGATTTTCCGCTGACCGGAATCACGCTCTCGGCCCCGGCGGCCACACCGTCTGTCATGAACAGGTCCGGTTCGAAAGTCAGTCGAGCGAGTCGACCGCCCACCGAGGGGGTCGTTCCGAAAGTGCTGACCAGCAACTCACCGTCTCCTCGGAAGGCCTCGGCGATGGCGACGGCACAAATTTCGGCACGCGTGGGATCGCTCATCGTGTTTTCACAGCCTCCTGGTAGTCGCCTTCGCTGACGTCGAGGTAGCGAGCTTTGAAGGCCTCCCAAGCTTCGGGATCCTTGGCGGTCGACGCGTATTCTCGTTGAAAGTCCTCGTCGCGGGGATAGTCGGGCAGGCACTCCGTGAAGTGGGCTCCGCCCGGGGCTTCGATGACGCCGTCGACCATCAAGCGGTTGATCGAAACGGTCCGGACGGGTCCATGCTTGGCGAATTCGGATGTCGGGATCACCTTTTCGCAACTCATGAAGCGCTTTTTGGCCGCCATGCAGTAAAGGTCGTCGAAGTATGGATCCGGCCCAAGAATCTGGCCATTTCCGATCGCGTCGGCCCGATTCACATGAATGAGAGCGACATCGAGTTCGATGGCCGGCATAGCGATCAGCTCCTCTCCATCTTCATAGGGAGAGCGCACCATCTTCAACTCAGGGTTCACGCTGAGGACATCGGATCCAAGCCCGGCTCGGATGGGGAGAAAGGGCAAGTGATGAGCGGCTGCGCGAAGTCCCCACTGGAGCATGCCTTCATCGAGCTCCGCGGCCCGAAAGCCGCCGGCTTGGCGGGCTTGTCGAAAGTGGGGTTCCAGAGGAATGGAGTCGAGGGAGACGAATCCGTAGATGAGCTTGTCGACCTTTCCCGCTTTGCAGAGCAGGCCGGCATCGGGACCGCCATAGGTCACCACCGTCAGTTGCTTCAGATCCGATCGTAAGATCTCACGCACCAAGCTCATCGGCTTGCGCCTTGAGCCCCAACCTCCGATGCCGATCGTCATGCCGTCGCGCAATTCGGCGACGACCTCTCGTTCGGTGGTGCGTTTGTCCACTCGGTGGTCTCCTGGCCTTCCGCCCCGGCCGGGCGGGTTGTGATGGATGGGCGGCTTTGTCCGTCCCGAGTCTGGCCGATCAGTCGGGGAAGTCGATGGGTGCGCGGCGAGGGCTCACCGGAAGCGTCCCGCTTGTTCGTGGGGACCGGTTCCTCAACCCGACCGGGCTGCCCCGCGGGTTAGTTCGCGAATGCAAATCGGGCGGTCATGCAGAAAAGTAACGATACGTATCGTTTCTGTAAACGGCGGCCGTGGCGTTGAGAGCGGTTCAGTGGGCCCAAACTAAAATCCTCCCCGGGGGATCAGTGTGCAGAAGGGCTCTTTCTCTCGCCCCCATGATTCCTCGTAGAGGGGGAGGGCCTCGGGCAGGCGGGCCGACCTCCCGGCGGCGTGTGTCACCGAAGAGGGGCCCGCGCGATATAGACGGCGTGTCGTCGCCCACCCCGGCCGGGGCGGTGGAGAGACCAGTCGGCGAATCCGGCACGATGGAGGCGGTTTTCGTAACCCTGATCCGGGTCTTCGGACCAGATGCCAAAAATACCGCCGGCTTTCAGCGCTCTGAGTGTTTGATGAAGCGCTTGACTGCCGTAGAAGGGGTCGGCTGAAGCATGGGTTTGAGTGTGGGGCCCTTCGTAGAGGTCCAGCACGATGGCATCGGCAGCTCCTTTGTTTTTTTCGGCAGCGATTTGCCGAATGTGGGAGGCCACATCGCCGATGATCACTCGTGTTCGCGGATCGTTCAGTGCTGAATCATTGACCGGGGCCAGTGGGCCTCGGCACCATTCCGTGATCGTTTCATTGAGTTCGCAGACGTGGACCGAAGCATCCGGGGGGAGAAGGTCGAGGGCGCGGCGAAGAGTGAAGCCCATTCCGAGGCCCCCAATGATGACGAGGGGGCGGGGCCGATCTTGAATCGGAAGACAGGAGAGTTCGGCCAAGGCCTCTTCCGAGCGACTCGCACGACTATTCATCAGGACTCGTCCCGAAACGGTGATCAGAAAGTCGTTGTCACCTCTCTGGCGCAACTCGATGGGACCCTCGTCCGTTTCAAGCTGATCCAGAGTCTGCCACGGCTTGACCAAGAGCCCGATCTCCTTATGGACGCGTCAGCGATGTTCGAGCACCACGGCGAGCAGCCCTGGGCCGTAGCGCTCGGCCTTCTTTTGGCCGATTCCATGGACCATTTGGAGGGCCTGACGGTCCATGGGACGGAGTTCGGCGATTTCACGCAGAGTACGGTCACTGGCGATGACGTACGGAGGCACCCCTTCTTGTCGGGCCACCTCCAGCCGGTGTCCGCGCAGGGCTTCAAAAAGGTTTCGCGCCGCCGGATCGAGTTCTGCGGCGCTGGGGGGGGGCGAGCTCCCTGCTCGGCGAGTAGAGCGGGTGCGTTCGGTCAGGCGCCCGGCTCGTTGGCGGGGCGGCAGCAAGAGCCGGGCCGGCCGTTCTCCTCGCATGACGGCAATGCCCTCTTCGGTCAGGGCTACAACGGGCCGGTCTCCACCCAGGAAGTCGACCCACCCTGCGGTCACGCAGCGTCGCAGTAAGCGCGTGAGCCACTCCTCACTGTAGGCGTCCAGAATCCCAAATGTCGAGACCCGTTCGAGCCCGTCACGTTGCAGTCGATCATCTGATTTGCCCTTGAGAAGAGCCACCGCAGCGGCCAGCCCGAACCGATCGTGAACCCGGGCAACGCCGGAAAGGGCTTTGCGAATGATCAGCTGAGCTTCCTCGGGGTCGGCTTCTTCTTCCGCTTCGCCTCGGCCGATTCGCTCACACACATCGCAGCGGCCACATCCGGCGAGGGTCTCCTCTTCATCTCCGAAATAACGGAGGACGGCATCGTGTCGGCAACTGCCTCCCTCGGCGAGCCTCATTAATTCAAGGAAGAGGCCCCATCGATGCTTTACGACCTCTGGGTCCGGTGTTCCGAGCAGATCACTTTCAATGAGGTGTCGACGTCGGGGCATGTCTCCCGGAGACAGCAGCATCAACCCAATCGAGTCGGCGCCGTCGCGTCCGGCACGTCCCACCTCTTGATACCAGGCCTCCACGGACCCGGGTGGAGCCAAATGAACGACAGCGCGAACGTCTGCACGGTCGATCCCCATGCCGAAGGCATTTGTCGCGACAACCACTTCGAGTTCGCCCTGGCTAAACCGGTCGTGAGTCGAAGCCCGCGCATCGGCCTCGAGGCCCGCGTGATAGACACCCACTTCCCATCCGTCCTGGGCCAGTCGTCGGGCTTCTTCCTCGGTGGACTTTCGTGTTGGGGCGTAAACGATGGCGGCTCCGCGCTGGTCGCCGGGCAATCCGAGTGCTTCACTGAGTGCTTCGTCGACGGCACGGCAGCGATTTCGCTTGTCGGGGATTTCTTCCGCGCGCAGCGCAAGGTTCGGGCGCGCAAAACCGCGCACGATCTGAGGCGTGTCGGGCGGCAGGCCCAGCCGCGCGACGATCTCGTCGCGGACAATCGGCGTGGCCGTGGCCGTGCAGGCGAGGATGCGAGTTTCAGGCATCCGCGCCAGGGTTCCGCCAATTTGCAGGTAGTCGGGACGAAAGTCGTGGCCCCATTCGCTGATGCAATGCGCTTCATCGATGGCGACCAGCGGGCATTTTATTTTTTGGAATACGGCGAGAAAATCAGGGTTTGAGAGTCGTTCCGGCGCTACGTAAGCAATCTGGTATTGCCCGTTCACGAGTCCGTCGGTGCGGCTTCGGAGTTCGGAAGCGTCGAGAGTGGAGGCGAGATACGTGGAAGAAACGCCCTGCTCTCGAAGCGCTTCGACTTGATCATGCATCAATGAAATCAGCGGAGAGACGACGAGTGTGGTCCCCGGAAGGAGGAGGGCGGGGAGCTGGTAAGTGAGGCTCTTGCCTCCTCCGGTCGGCGCCACGAGAAGCAAATGCCCGGCCTCAAGCAGCGTTTGCACGGCCTCCCGCTGGCCCGGGCGAAAAGTTTGATGGCCGAATTTGGCCAGGGCGGCTTCCAGCTGGGGCTTTTCGATGGGGTCGGCGCCCGGTGGGTTCATGGCCTGTTCTCACCTTGTTTCGTCATCGGTCCTTGAGGTCGCTTTTTCGCTGCCGGGCATTCCCACCGTAGCAGGCCGGCCGTGATTTCCTGGATTTGCGACCGACGACTCCGCCGGGGACGCCGGGCCGGCGCTCGGGAAAACACTGCTGCACACTGACGGTCTTTCACGAACCGGTCTTTGTCGAGGGATCTGGAGGCAGCCATGGTTGAAATCGAAGCCCAATACGAGGGAGGTCTGCACACCCGCTCGGTCCATGGGCCGTCGGGCGCGGAACTGCAGACCGATGCGCCGCTGGATAATCAGGGGCGGGGCGAAGCTTTTTCGCCCACTGACTTGGTGGCGAGCGCGCTCGGGGCCTGCATGTTGACCGTGATGGGAATCGTGGCCGATCGCCACGGGTGGACCCTTGCGGGAACCCGGATTCGGGTCGAAAAACATATGGTGACCGAACCGCTGCGCCGGATCGGCCGGCTCGTCGTCGAACTGACGTGGGCTCCGGGGATTCCCGATTCCGCCCGAGGCCCTTTAATCCGTGCGGCCGAAACTTGCCCGGTTCTTGAAAGCCTTCACCCAGAGATTGAGGTTGATCTCAAGGTCTGGTGAGAGGCTTTGGGGGGAGGGCTTACTGCTCCTCGAGCTCGGGAAAGACCTGAAGACTTTCGAAGACCTCGACCGCCTCAAAGACGCCCTCGAGAAGGTACGGGTCGCTTTCTGCGACCGACCGGGCGCGGGCAAGATCTTCGGCTTCCATCACGATGACCGTTCCGCAGGGGGCGCCTCGATCGTCTTTGAGGGGGCCCGCGAAACGGATCTGGCCGTCCTCGTCCAAGCGCCGGATATGATCGAGGTGCCGGGGACGGACGTCGGGACGACGTTCA
>NHEP01000073.1 GCA_002171515.1 bacterium TMED88
GTGGCAAGGTGTATACCACCTGTGGAAAAAAATAAAGATTTCATTCTATTTTGATGGTTACGACGTTGTTTAGTGTCTTATATAGCGAAACAAATAAAATGGATAAGCCATCTTTTGAAACAAGCAGTGTATCGTTACCGTCTTGTTCTATTGTTGAATTTCGTAGCAAAAAACTAGTCTTTGGGTATCGTGTCATAATGCTTTCTTCCATTCTTAAAAAGTTTACGTTGTACTTGTTTTTTGATAGGACGACAACGCTTTGACCTGGGTGGTTGACTAATGTGGATTCTATTTTTTGCAAAGGGATTTTGTAGCCCATGTACGCTTCAGAATCTACGTTTTTACAGTTCATAGAGGCATTACAAAAGATATCCAAATACTGATGCAGCATTGGTCGTGTTGGTATAATATTTTTGAGCGTTTCTATGCTTATGAACTCACTTGTTAAACATACTATATTTTGTTGCATTTTTTATAATAACACACAATGATGAATATTTTATTAAAAAATTAGTATATAGGTTTGATTGTTCTGTATTAAGTTACAGTGAGGCTATCTATTTGGATATGAAACTTATGATATACCTATTATTGTTGATAGCACTTTATCATGCAAATGCCCAGTTCAGCGAGCAACAAAATTGGACATTTGCTGATCTTCCATCAACAACTAATTCGGAAAAACGATTTAAATGCAGTCGAAAACTTGATTTTTCGTGTGAATGCCGAGCAGCTAGCACTATGTACGACGTAGGTTTAGTAGAAACCGAACATCCCTTTTGTTTAACTGCCGCTGGGCAAACGCATGGGGCGTGCACAGGAGGCTGCATTGATAACAAAATGCAAAATTATATAGGTCAAGACGTCAATGGTATTAGTATTACTGTGAAAGCAGAATGCGATGCTATAACGCGTACATGGACCGATCCCATTTTACCAAAATGCCTTAACGAAAAGGGAGAAGACATGTATAATTTAGGAGGTGGTGGAGAATGTGATTCCTTAACAAAATGCACAGGCAATTCTATCTGTAAATTTGGAGGAACCTGCCAAACTTGCACCAGCACACCAACATTTGAAAACACACACTTAGGACAAGTATTACCAGACGAGGGAATCGCAGGGAAATGTGAAATGCCTGGAGCAGCTGCTAATTCTGTGGTAGATGTAACAGCAACTTTTTCCACCAAAGCAGAGTGTGAAAGCACATTTACATACGTTGCACCAATCCGAAACGTTAAGAAATATTACGAAACCAGCACATTTGACGAAACGTCAAACACTTTTTCAACCAACGATCACAGACAATGTATTGCTGGTACTAAAACTGCATCTCGCTTAGGCAACGACGAATGTCCTAGAAACGATCCATTTTGCAATCAATTCCCACGCATTGAGCAAATTGATATTGACTCGGACAATTACAATACCATGACGTTATCTGCATCCTTTACACGCATTGGAACATTGCAACGATGCTCTAGCACAGGTCGATTAGATGCAACGTCAGGAAAATTCGACAATAGGTTGCACCCGCTAGCACCTTGCCCAGATGTGGATGAACCATACTACTGTGATTATCCACAAAACGAATTGTTTGGGACAAAAGTTAATAATACATTATTAGATACAACGTGTGGTGTTGGTAGTTACGACAATAAAACCAGAAATAGTATTGGTCTTCCACACGGAATTAGAGAATATGAAAATGGTTACGACAACGAAGCATTTCAATGGTCCGTTGAAACGGAAGATCCTGTTTCATTAGCAACCAACATGAACGAAATCTTAAGCGAATTGGAAACCGTCCAAATGAATATATTTAGTGTCGGTAAAATTATTGATTCTAAATTTGTAATAAGTTCGAACCGAGAAGGCATCGATGAAGCTAGCGTGAATAGTGAAAACATTATGGAACTAAAAAAATTCTTTGATCGTTTGGCACTATCAGGAGATGCCATTGACTTTTCGGATTTAAAAAATAAATCTGAAATTCACAAGGTTGCCGAGTGGACACCAATCGATTTGGATGCAGATGGTAAAGTGTCGCAATTTCGTTGTCACTCCATGCCAGACGACACCATTTCAACGTTCCGTCAAATTAACGACATTCGTACCGATTTCATTGATAAATTTTTCGCAGTTAATAAAGAGCAAGATTGTACATACAATGCACCCGCATTAGATAATGAAACAAGATCTTTCAAACGTTGTGCAAACAATGATGACTCTGAGTTTTTGTACCCAAGCACGCGCAAAGCATTCTTTAATCAAATCAAAAGCGACGGGTTCTTTGCAGGTATGATGAAAGGTCAACGGTTTATTAAAGAAATGGCACAATCTGAAGACGAAATTGGTTTTGTTGACGGAGGATCTAGACAATTGCCAGACGGTACTGACGTGGACCAAAATGCAACATACAATCATATCAAATTTATGATGTCCATGACAACCGAGCAATTGGAAAATTGTAATACCGTTACTGGACATTGCCGACCAACGTGGCATGAATACCCTACTTATCGATTCAATGTCGATGCAGCTGCAAAACTTGTAGAGTTACGAGATGTTAACGCATCTAGTTTTACAGCTTGTAAAATGGCCTGTTACAACCATGCAGATTGCGGTGGTTTCATGTACAAAGCAAATGCTGGATTACAAGAATGTAATTTGATTGCTGCGACTGGAAATACATTTAATGGTGGCGCTTACACTGCATTAAAAGACACACTACTACAGGATAATCAAGCTGATGATTACACATCGGTTACGTTAGACCGCCCAAATTGTTTGTTTACCTTACTAAACACAAGGTACGTAAACATTGAAGAAACAAATGGTGTTTTTAGGGATGTGCAGCCTCATACAGACGATATCACAGGGTTTTGGGGGGTTGGAGAAACCGTTGACAAAGGATCACAACATGCTTACCAAACGTGCCGTACTTCCATCACCATTCAAAAATCAGGTAAAATTGATGCCGATAAAGTCGATTTAGGACTACGTAACACTGCTGGAGAAGAATTTATTCCTGATTACCCATACACCATCACCATTAATGATGAAGATTGTGTGAATCAAGTGGTCGAAAAAGAAGAAGCAGTATCACAAGCTACAAGTGCCGCAGTCAGTTTAACCGAAGCCGAAGAAATGGTCAAAATTGTTGCTTCTGGATCTCCTGCATGGTGTAGGTCCGATTCAGGTGCATACACTGGTACTAGTGTAGACAGCACCGAAGGTGGCGTCTGTTTGTCTCATAAACAAAAAGAACGATATCAATTTGCTGGAAATCCGTTTGGAAACACCGTGGAAAAAGCTGCAAAATGTATGGACGGAGCAGTAGACAAAATTAATTTGTACCCACATAAAAAAGATTGTGTTGGTGCAGGCCTTGCTTGGTCCGATGCCCGATCGTTTATTCATGAAGGACGGGCAGAAACATGCTTTGTCAACGGTGTATACAGCTTGCATTTGTATGCAAATAAAACAGTTTGTGAAGCAGAAACTGGTGGCGTGTGGACCGATGCCGTACCTGCAACGCACGCCTTTGGTTTCGTTAGCAATGACGATTATCGATTACTAAGTCCATCCTGCGTCGATGGAAATGGTAATTCATTGAAACAACACATCACACAGACTGCTTGTCAAGCTAATTCTGGGACTTGGACCACCGTGCATACATCTGATACTGTACCTATCTCATACGAAGATGAACGGTTAACGTGTGGTCACATGGATTACCCACAAGCAAAACATGCAAACGGCCCATACAATTCCAAATACGATCGTGTGCGCATGGCCGTTTACGTTGATGTATTACGATTAAAAGATTTATACAATGAAGGCAAAGGTGCAAGCACCATTGTTCCTAGAGGATTCCCAGTTGGGTTGACTGAAGGTCATACCCCAGTTGGAGGATGCAAAGATTGCGTGCTACACGAAGTTGGGCAACATCGATTAACTTTAGAGGATCAAGATGTAGTCTACTACAATCCAGAAACCAAACAAGAATGTACATTAGTGGAAGCGTCAGACGCAACTTCTGGTTGTTTAACATATTCTTACGCAACTGATTACCGCGCAAGTGGCATGGGTGAAACCTACCGTGGAGAAACACAACAACAAAGAGATGACAGAAACCAAATCAGGCAAGTCATTGGTGAATACATTGTACGTGATGTTGGTATTGACGAAGCAAACACAAATTTAGGGTCACCTTTTTGGAAAGACGAATTAATTACTATCTCGTATTTAGGAACAGCTACGTCTTCGGATGAACCATTGCAACAATCGGTGCAAGATATCCGCGAAAATTACGGAGATGGTAAAATCTATTCCAGGTACTTGATTGAATTGTTTAGTGATTGTTTGGACAGAACGCAACAACAACAACACTCTTCAAGATTGCACTTTCAAACGTTCAAGGATGGTCGTTTACATGGAGACCGCATCAAAGACTCGTTGTCTGAAGTTAATCATGGAGATTATAATGCAGGATTTTCTAAATACAACATTGAAAGTAGTGCTGCAAACGGTGAAATTATTATCGAAAAAGGAAACGGGGTGCTAAATACTTTCCGTCCTGGAGATTTAGTGACTTTATCTGGATGTACGACTGTATCCGATAATGGCGATTATACTTTAAGTGCAGCTGCTTACGTAGAACAAACCAGTTCTGTTACCAGCAAAACCGTTTCCAAAATAGACGGTGAACACGCCTGTGACGTAGATGCTTCTTCAACAACTGTCACAGGTGCAACAGAAGAAGATCGACAACAAGCATGTGCTACAGCAGCGGATGCGGCTAGCAAAACCGCATTTGCATTGGCGCGAGCAGCCGACGGTTCTGGTGATTATGTCTGTACCATCTGTGATACGGAAGGTGGACAAGCAGCAAATCCAAATACCGCTGACTTTCATACATTCTTCAAAACCACCGCCATCACTGCTTTGGGTATTTACGACTACAAAGCGACGGTCACAGACATGCCAGCGACTCCACATGTAGCAGGTGCTGTCATCACAAGAACATTGGATGCTACTTGTAAAATTGCACAACGCGAACGATCGTGTGACGGTTTCTCGTTTGACGCAAAAACCACAGACTTATTAGCTGATGTTAGTACAGTACACGATTCATTTGCATTGACTACCAAAGATGTATGTGGTCCTGTTGAATTGGATCAAACAGGATGTGGAGCGGATGCATCCTTATGGGCAGACTTAGGAAGTTGTAGCAGTGGTGCCTTTACCAACAGACATGACTGTGTAATTAATGGAGAAACATGGACACAAACCTGTAAATATTTACGTCCCTGTGGTAGTGACATACCAAATGGATTTGGATACGACTCCACATGCACAACCCCATCCGAAAACCGTTGTCAAATATGTAATTATGACACACCGACTTGCTACGACTCCACGATGGGCCCACTAACAGACGGTAAATTGCCAGCAAGAGCAAAAATGGTAGACATGCAATGTGCTGGATTCGACTTTACCAACCCAAATATCAAATTGGGCATGACCGTTAAAAAAATTATCCCATCGTTGGGAGAAGAAATTACTAATTTAGACTTTTACGATTTGCCTGTAGAAGTACAACGCTACGGAAACATCTACGGAGCAGAGCTTGTAGAGTATTCCATTGGATTTAACTTGATCGATACCATTGACTTTGAGCCTGATCAATATTTGACGTTGGAAGGCATGGGATCCAGAACTGAAGTCATTGCATGGTTAAAGAACAATCGTATTGGAGAAATGTAAGTACACAATGCACCATACCCAACTACAACAAAACTTTATCTAACAACAACATTCTTATCAACATACAGTGAGAGCGTAAGAGATGTGCGCGACATGGGTGACCTGACTTACCCACAATTAACGACCGAAGAAGTTGTCTTCACGGTGCAATCCTACGACCCAAACTTTGATCCAGAGCTTCATAACGTGCACATCGAGACATTGAGCATTTGCTCGCACTCCCCATTGACGTACTTTGAGCCGTACATTCAACTAGGCAAAATTCATCGTAACGTGGTCAACTGCTTGGTTGGTAAAGTGAACGATGGCAAAGATGGTTATGGCAATGTCTTGAGCCCTGCCACGTATCCTGAAGTGCAAGCAGGCACGGATGCCTGTCAATATGTATATGAACAATGCCCACACAAGCCAAACACAGGCTTCTCGTTGAAACGCGAAGAAGATAACTACTTCTTGTTGGCTAGCTACCGCCGTAAGTAAAACTTTCTAACATTACGAACACTCGTGCACCTAAACTTAACTCTAACAATCAACACATTACTTCTACAGCACTGTATGGTCAAGAGGGCCATTTGTTCATCGACGACACCTGTGATGTTCTATCCATTACTCGTTTGATTGATTTATTGACGCTTCCTGATTTCGGGAATGTTGCCGACAACAATATTGTTTATGCATATGCAAATAATTTACCCGAAGATTCCAACGGCGTTGCCTCTGGTAATCAAGCAGTATTAAATGCATGTGTCAAATCTGGAGCACCTGCTCCTGAAGATTTCTTCAAGAAGCTCGGTCCGCAAAACCAGCAAATCCCTGTATCGCAAACCATTGTGCGCAACTTTAAAAGTATGATGATGAAAGAAGCAAAAGACTTGAACCGTGGGGTGCGCGAGGTAGTCCCTTGCAGGAGATTAGCCACCCACGGAGATGACTTATCGCCTGCATTTGCGGATACTATTTTGTACGGTTACGATACCGCATTTGGATCGAAATCGGCATTAGGAGATCGTTTTGAACCTCGTAATTGTTGGTTTGATTCGTACTTTACGACATGTACAGATCCAACTGGTACCGATGTAACTGCTACTTATGACACCGTTACGAAGTGCATTATGCCAGCTACCATGGACCCTATTTCAGCCGTGTCGGAAAAACCAAGACAATGCACTGCTTATCAAGTTGGATTCGGGACAGGCACACCAAATACTGTAGCATCCACCTTTAATCGATTTGCAAATACCGACAATTTGAATTGGACCGCTGCGGAATGCCATCAATTGTGCGAGGACAATAGTCAAGCATCGTATTGTGAGTTCAGAAAACAAAGCGAAACATGTAGCGATACAACACATACGACCAAAGTTGCGTGTGAAGAGAATGGTGAAGAATGGATTCAAAAAGGGCAATGCCTTGAGTTGACAGGGAATAATGCAGGTATAACTGCAGATACAGAAGGCCAATATTTAGTTACTGAGTGTGTAGATCGAACTGATACAGTAGCACCATCGGGGGCAGGTTTCTTTTCGGCAAATACCAAAGCAATTGCTAGCACCGCAAGTACCTTATCCGAAGCACAAATTGCTTGTGTAGGAAACGCTGCTTGTGCTGGCATCAATGAAATTCCAGCTGTTCCAGCAGGAACAAAATGCGATGACGGAGCTCCATTCGATGCAGAGTTGGTGCTTGTAGAAATTGCACAAATGGCATCTCGCGGATCGCTTTTAAAACACAATTTGGAAGAGTGCATGTATCAATGTGCTGGTGTTGCTGGCATGACACACGTTGAGTTTGTTGCTGGGCAAACCTGCACTTGCAAAAAGATGGCCACAGCCCGCACTTGCGACGCACAACAAGCTGTTGCTATTGCCGACGCTTACGCCATTGATGTAGATGTTACGACCAAAGTCATTTCAGGAAGGTCCAAAGCATACGAATTGTTTGAAGTGATAGACGACAAAAGCATTGATGCAACTTCTGTGAAAGGCTTGAACTCTCAGTATTATACCAAAGTCACTGGTTGCTCCTGGTGCACGTGGGACAATACACAACCAAAAACACATTCCGATGATACCGAGTCGTGCATGACCAATGTATTGAGCCATATTAATGGTCCAGATGCCTTTGAAAATTATTTGGATGGCATAGGGTCCGCCCTGGACATGGATAAGGAGATCTGTGTACAGAAAAACAACATGTACCGCACAACTGGAAGCAAGCACATTTCGTGCCCATACAACAATTTGTACAATTTTGACATGGATTCCGTATATGCTCCTGAACAATTTAGCATTACCGACGAAGAGAAATCCTACCGATTGAACCCGTCCAGTCCTGCGTGGGACGCTCTTATTTTCCATCCAGACGATGTGGGTGATATTGCAAACCATTGGGAACCAATCACTAACAATTTTATCTTGCCAATCAAAGCAGAAATTATTATTCAAGGACACAGTTGTTTGGACGATTACGATTTGGCTGCCGCGGACGGTGCTCAATTAAGAAGAAGAAGAAGAAGATTACTTGGAAACAAGATCAGAAAACGCGTGGGTCAACCACGAAGAAAACTATTACAAAGTGATTCTAGCGCTGGTCAATTTGGTGCAACTGCAAACATTGCGTTCAGTATTGCTATTTCCCCACAAGCAGCGACACAAGCATCGTACGATGGTGGAGTCATTATTGGTGGAAAATTATTGCGTCCAGGCGATGTTGGTTATCCTTTTGACACAGACGCCGATGGAACATTAAGTCAAGCAGAAAAAGAAAAACTTGTTGAAGCTATCAATGCACAAATCGACGAGAACAAAGAATGTCAACAGACAAGAATTACCGTCATATCGATATTGTATGGTGTTTATTATGCTGTTATATTAGGGTTGTCGTTTGCGCTTCCACGCGGAGCAAAAGTAAATATTTTTTAACTAATGATATAATTGTAATGTATTTAAACCGCTTATGACGCGTATTCTCACCTTAAAAATAATCCATTCCTCTTTCAATTGCCGTACCAACTCGTTTTCACCCGTGAATGTAAAGTATCGATAATAGGCCTCTCTACGCCACTTCACTAGCTGGTCAATATCATGCACATACCTCGTAATTAATTTATGTTGTTTCCTTAATTCATTATATTCTTTAGGATGTTTTAGTAGAAAATTGTTTACCGTTATTAAGGTGCTTCTAACGTCTTGAAATTTTAAAAAATCTTCCAGAGAGGGCTCTGATTTCCCAGAGCGAATGTAGCTATAGCCTTTGTAGAGTATGGTGGTGCCGACAGCAGTACCACTTGCCCCAATTATTAATGCACTCAACATAATGAATAAGTCGATTTGACCTGTAATATATATATATATATTGAACAAATAAATACACAAACAAAAGAAGTGCAACAACGCATGCACA
>NHEP01000074.1 GCA_002171515.1 bacterium TMED88
CTTCCCAAGCTGAGGGTCGCCGGTTCGAACCCGGTCTCGCGCTCCATCTTTTCCCAATGCCCTCGGTCACTCAGGCCGGGGGTGTTTTGTTTTCAGCGTCGAGCGAGGGGGCGGCGACCTGCGGCGGTTCTCTGCAGGGAGGCAAGAGTTTGCCTTCTCCTTAAATGGGTTAATAAAAATACTTATATAAATAAATTCGGGGCTATTACCACCCGATTTGTGGGGCTGCGAGGTCGTCTCCGTTTGATCTTTGTTTAGGGCTTGAGTCGGGGCATCTGTTCGTAGTAGAAAAAACCGATAATTAAGGAGGCTTTTCGGTGCTGAAGAGAGTTGATCGCCCCACGACCCAAAGCGCCGTTTCTAAACGCGCCATTCTTTCAGCCACCCTGTTTCTGGGGTCTCTTGTCCTGGGCCTATTTTCGGTCGCTGAGGGTTCCGAGGCCCAAGTCACGCCGATCGCTTCTACTTCCGGCATCTCGCTCCGACTCAATCAAGTTTTTTACGAGGACGGCTCCAGCATTGAGGCGACCCTCGATCTCCGCGAGTACGCGACGGCAGATCCAAGTCTTTTCGTCATCTTAGGCGCCGCAAGCGGAGACTACGAAGTCCTTGAACTGGTTCAGGTCGCGCCCAGCCAGTACGAGTCGGCCGGTGCGGTGGCGGTCGCGACACGAGATGGAACTGAAACCTTGGTCGATGGAACGCTTTCATTGGACCCCGGCGAAATCTTTTCGGCCATCTTCGCAGTGGATCCAGCGAAGCCCCAGTTTGCAACTGTCCCGGAAGATTGGGTCACCGACTTTGGGATTTATGTTGATCCATCTGCCGCAACGCCTCATCAGGCGGTCAACCCCGCTGCGACCCTGACTGACGATGAGTTCGATTTAGCCGTGGGCCAACAACCGATGGGAACGCTCTCGGGGGCAGCTGGTCCGCCGGTTCAAATTGCCCTCCACCAGCTTATTTTTATTCCTCGCAGCGCGGATCAGCTGAGTGAGTTCCTCGACGAAGCCGGCGGCACAGTGGTCGCGACAGATGTCTTGCCCGGGCAGAATGTGGTTGATGGGCAAACCTCGTACTTGGTCAACGTCGAGAGCGGACGAGTGCCGATGGAATATCTGGGCCTGATGCGAAGCCTTCATGGGGAGGAGTCGGTCCTGGTCGGAAGCACCACGGATACGCTCGAAACCTTCGCGGCGGCCCTGTACTGGCGAATGGAGGGCTATCTCGCCTCGGTGAATCCCCGCGTTTTGCCCGCGGGCCGACCCATCCCCGCCGATGAGCGGATATCCAACGCGATGAGTACCGGCATCACGCAGATTGCTGGCGGAGCGGATTGTGACCCGGCGCTCGTGGCGCCGGCTGTCGGCTCATGCCCGCTAGAGGTTCCCAAAATATGGTCGCATAACGCGCTTTGGGACACCTATCGGACCGAAGTCAAGATGGCTATCTTGGATATGGGATTTCAAGTGAACCCGGACTTCAGGCAGCCCGCGGATGGTTCCGACCTTCAGCAGTGTGATGTCAAAACAGTGCTGGAAACAACTGTTGGAACTCTAGGAGATATCGCTTGCGGACCCGGCGAAGCGGAAGGGGTGCCGACCGTTGGAAATAGCTTGTTTGGTCCCCGAAGTTGGCACGGGACGGGCGTCGTCACGGTGGCTGGAGGCGTCATTAACAACGACTGGGGGAGCACGGGTGTGGGCGGGCAGCTCGTCGTCCCCATGCTGTATGAAACGGGGCTTGTTTCATATGCATTTGGCCTTGGCGTTGCGACCCGCAAGGCTGTCCTCGACGGAGCCGATTGCATTAATTTAAGCGGGGGTTATCCCTGCCGCCTCATCACAAACGTCGGTCCCGACTTCAATATCTGCACGACCGGCGGTCGGGCGGCTTTATGCACCCTCGTTACCGCCGCTTTAGTTGCCACGACCGGGGCGGTCTGCACCGCTGCGGCTGTCGTCTCGGCCATTCCGCTGGTCGGCTTAGCTCTTGGTCCACCCCTTTGGATCGCGTGTGGGCTCTCCGTAGTTGCGACTGCCGCCGCCTCAACAGCCTGCTTTGCCACATTAGCAGCCGGCAATCTCGAAGGAACGATGGCCAGCGCCATTTCGTTCGCAAGGACGGAAGGGGTTCCTTTTGTTTCAATCGCAGGCAACACGCAGAGTGGATCCAGCATAGGGTTTGATGCCATTCGCGACTGGATAGACTTTAGCGACGATCGTATTGAGCGTTGGCGTGTTATCCCCGGCATGATCCCCGACACCATTACGGTGGGCGCGGCGAATGCATTTAGGCCTTTCTCCAACAACCAGGTCAGGGGGCAGCGCATCGATACCTGGGCGCCGGTTCCGGTTGATTATTGGGCGCCCCAGACCACGGACGCAGTGTCCGATTCGCCACTCTCAGACCATCAACGGCAGGGACAACCGATCGGCGCGACGAGCGGGGCAGCCCCCTACGTTGCGGGCTTGGTCGCTTCGATGCAGGCGATCAACCCGAGCTTAAATCGGTCGACCCCCGGCTTGTCCGCAGGGCAGTTGGATGCCATTCCGGGAATCATCCGATCCACCCTTCGTAATCAATCTTTCGTGCAGGCGGAACTCGATACGATGATCGGTCCGACAGCCGTTTCAGCCCAGATGGCGGCAAGGGAGCGGTTTGTGGCACCCATCCGGACGCTCCAGTCGGCCTCCTCAGGCGTGCTTCCAGACTTTGCTGCTCGGGGCTTCGATACAGCTTTGAATTTTGACGAAAATCCCGACGCGACTGCCGGAGATGACGTGCCGACCGGCGCGCCCTCTGTCCTGGTCGATCCGGGCGACACCATCGCAGGAACGGTCGTGGCCCTTCGCGGTGGGCGTCGGGGAACGGTCGATCGTCCGACCGTTTCGGATACGGACACAATCTTTATGAGCCTGACGGACCCGGCTCCAGGTTACCCAGCGGGTGGACTATTCCGCGGGCGCGCCGTCTTGAGAATGCCGACGGGCGATCGCTTTGGGCGCGTCGATATTCGCGGCCCCCTGCAGTCGATTACGCCTCTTCCCTCGATCGCGAGCGACGAGGATCGGCTCGAACTGATCACTTACCCCCTGTATCCAGGCGGCTATGCAGATATTCAAATTGGCACTGTGCGTGACGAGGACAACCTTTACATCCTCACCTTGGACGGTTTTGAGCGCATCAGGGATCAGCCGCAAGCCGATCGGTTTGATACGGATGACAGCAACAATCCCACAGAGAGCCGGCCGGACAACGATAGTTACTCCCGCCAAGTCCCCCTCGCCGCAGGTCTGAGCGGTTTTTCGGATCTCGATTGGAGCGGTCCCTTTGGGTCCGGCGGGAGCGAGTACTTCGAAATCGTGATCCCCGACTTGAACTTTCACGACGTAGACGACGCGGACTGGTTTGGGTTGTTCAATCTACCAGGCGGAGCGGTTTTCGAAGGACCGGGTTGTCAGCCCGAACTCATCATCGAAGCGGACCCGGACGCCGACAGTCAAGATGTCACGATCCTGGTGCTTTCGTCAGAAGGGGAGCTGGTTGCTCGGGGGCGAAATGAGGCGACCGTCGCTTCGGGAAGAGGCTTGGCTGCGCCGCTGGCGTTGACGCTCAGCCCATCGGTACCGGGCGGTTATGCGCTTTATGACCTGCGCTTGCGTTACGCCAGACCGCCCGCGCACTTATGCGCATTGGCCGAAACATTAGAACACGTACGCGAGGCCCGCGGAACCGGTGGGATCCCTCAGGCTTTTCCACGCGAATACCCGGAGGCGTTAAGTCCGCCCCCGTCAGCCGCGCCTGACTTGATCCGTGGCATCGATCAGGCAGGTCGTGTCTCGACACCCGACTACTCTTTGATCGACTGGCCCGTGGATGCGCCCTTTGAAGCTACGGTTGAACTCGCCACGGGGACTTCGCTTCAAGTCGAGCTGTTGAGTGTCGAGGGCGCGAGTCTCGCTCTCGGCAAGACCTCGGACTTGATGTCAGAAGACGAAGGCTTGGCCGGCCAGGGGGCGATCCCCGATGGGCTTTCGGGCCAGAACGCGGTGTCGTCGGTGTCGCCATTCGGTACCGAAAGCTTTGACCTCGACGTAGTCGGAACGCTCGCGGCGGGGCAGTACGTGATCGCAGTGAGCCGAGGTTTTCTGGGAACAGAGTTCAGAATTCGTCTGCCGGCCAATGCAATCACCGATGGCAGCCCGTCTCTGGAAAGCTGTTTGAACGGTCTCTGCGGCCTTACGTTTGCCGACTCTGATAGCGATGGTTTTTCAGACCTTGATGACCTGTGTCCCTCGAGCCTTTCGACACAGCAGGACTTGGATGGCGATGGGGTGGGAGACGAATGCGACAACTGTCCGCTGACTCCGAATCCGGGCCAGAGCAATCATGATCAGGACGGCGAAGGGGATGCCTGCGACTTAGACGCAACAGCACCCGGCGCGCTCAGTTTGATTCAGCCGGCAGACGGTTTGACGGATGTTGTGTCCGATCTGATTTTTGAATGGTTGCCGGGTGCCGAAGCGGAGAGCAGTTACCAACTGCAAATCAGCGAGACGCCCGACTTCAGCGTTTTGACCCTGAGTCATTTGGGTGTCGAGGAGATGTATTCGGTTCCGGTCGCGCGACTGGCTCAGTCGAAGACATACTACTGGCGGGTGCTGGCGCTGGCCGGGGGAGGGGTTCAGGCTGAGGCTCCAACCCTGTATGCCGTCTCGCCGACCCGGGTATTCTTGACCACCTCAGATTCGGGTCAATCGATCGCACCGCTTCTTGTCGCACCCGAACAAGGCACCATCCAGACTCAGGGCTCCTTGACCTTGATGTGGACGTCGGACCCTGCGGCGGAGCATTACGAGGTTCAGCTCTCTCAAGACCCGACTTTTGCGCAAATTGACCGAAGTTGGTCGTCCCGAGTAAGTTCGGCGGCCGTTCTGCCGGGTTTCGTTGACGGAGGGGAGACCTACTACTGGCGAGTCGAGAGCCGAGACGATGGGGATGTCACGCTCAGTACCTCAGCGATCAGCGTATTTGTGGCCGCAGCCGAAGACGTGGACGGAGACAGTTACCCGGATTCCAGTGACGCGTTCCCGACAGATCGAGCTGAATGGGTTGATACGGACCTAGACGGGACCGGGAACAACGCAGACATCGACGACGACGGTGACGGGCTGCTCGATTCCGAGGAGATCAGCGCCGGTACCGATCCGCTGGTCGTTGACACAGACGGCGACGGCTTCAGCGATGGAGTGGAGGTGAGCCAAGGCTTCGACCCGCTCGACCCCAACGATCCTGCAGCCTCGGTTCCACTGCTCTCCATTCCGGGGGCCTACCTGTTGGGCGCAATCCTGACAGCTCTTGTGTTCGGTTCGGGTTTGCGTCGACGTTTAGGGCGTTCTTAACCTGGCTCGTTGAGCTCGTCAGGGCGAATGCCTGAGACATCGCCCTCGGAGAGTGGGCGATTCGGGATCGGGCATACAAGCCGCCCGCCGGCACAACATGCGACGAGGACCGTTCAGGCCAAAGCGCCCCGATCAGCGATTTTGCGGCAGTCACCCGGTGGGTCGTCGCAACAGGCAGAGTCGATTCTTTGCGACGAGAAGGGAATGGACGCACCAAAGTCTCTTCATGGGAATTAGGGACCCGGGACGACATGACCGAATGGTTACCGCCCCCCATAGTGGGGGATGCCTGCCAGGGGTTTCGGTCGGCTTTGAGCGTAACCGCATGCCACGACTATGTGGCAGAACGCACGCTTTAATGTCCTATTTTTACCTTTCCGAGCCGGGCGCAGTCGACTCTGTTTGACCGCGCCATATCAAACATGAAAGGATGCGAATACCCTGGGAGTGGATTTGCGCACGAGCGCGCGGTCGTCCGGCGATTCGGCCCGACCCCATATCTCATGGTTCTTGTTGCCTGCGATGATATAGGGGTTGGTTTTGTCGAGTACACGGTTTTCGAAGTCTTCGCTCGTGGCAATTTTGCTCGCTGTCTTCATGCTTGCTTCTTTGAGCGCGGGAGCAGCCAACTTGAACGTCGCCGGCGGGCAGTTGATGGGGGCTACGGGTGTTATTGTGGATGGAAGCTCATACAACGTCGCCTTCCTCGACGGAACATGCATCGCCTTGTATGACGGTTGTGATGACGCTTCTGACTTTACATTCCAAACCGCGGCGGCAGCGACGTTGGCCTCACAGGCCTTGCTGGATCAAGTTTTTTTGGACGGAATCGGGTTGTTTGATTCCAACCCTGGTCTGACGAACGGGTTGACCCACGCGAATACGGGCTCGGCCCTGACTCCTTATTATGCTCTTTTCGACGACCAGGGAGTAGCGGCTGTCCGTCTATCCATGGCGGTCAATGTGTCGGTGGCTGGATGGGGTGGGGAAACGGTGGATTGGGTGTTGCCGGGCGGATCGTACGGTTACGCCCATATCGCTGATTCCAGTGGAGTCCCCGGCCCTGTCCCGGCGACGAACGTGTACGCAGTGTGGTCGATCGTCCCCGAGCCGGGTACGGCCAGCCTTCTGGGCTTTGGGCTAGCAGCCCTCGCGGTGAAGGGGCGTCGGCGCCACCCCCTTTCCTAACTCTTTGGTCTGAGTGCATTGGGCCCGTCGACGCCTCGGTTGGAAGGGACCGGGCATCGGACGTGCAAATCCTGTGTATCGGTTTTTGGGAGTTCAGGTTTCAAACAGAGGAGGGGAGGGCGTGCGATTGGGTCAGCTCGTTTTCCGGCCCACGCAGTTTTTGGATTGCTCTCGGGGAAGGGGCCTGTCTGCCTCAGGCAGAGGCACAGTATGCTTAGCCGTCTTCGCTCGGCGTGTCGGGAAGCTTGAAAATCGAATAGCTTCCATTGGCCTTCGCCACGAGCCGGTCGTCGGCGTAAATTGACGACTCCATATTGGCCACTCGCCGACCGCGATACACGACTTCGGTGTGACACTGGATGTCTCCCGAGCTCACGGGCCGGTAATAGTTCATCTTGATCTCGATGGTCGCGCAGATCTGTCCCGGCGAGAGGCTCGGATACAGCGCGGCCCCCATTCCCGTGTCGGCCAGGGCATAGAGCACGGCTCCATGAACAACCCCGTGCGGATTCAGGTGCCGCTCGGCGACCGAGAGAAAACAGCGACTGCGTCCGTCGTCCGACTCACCGAGCTCAAGTCCGATCAGATCAGCGTACGGATGATGGACCGATGCAGCTTTCACGACCATGGCCTCTCTGAGAAGGGAGAGCAAAATTGCCCCGCCGCAGTCTAGCGGCCCGGGCGCACCGAGCCTCCTCGCCCCCATCCTGATTCAGGGCGACTTCTCGGCGACCGCTTCCGCGCTCTCTTGCGCTCTCTTGTGCTTCGTGTCAACGCGGGTGTTCGGATGCGAATGGTCTTCAACGCGCCCTCGCGCGCGGGGCCTGTCGCCGTCTTCCGTTAATCCTGACCGACCGCTCGTGCATGCGCATGGCCATCCTCGTACGCACTCCAGGCGGTGTTGACCAGGTAGGCGTAGAGGGCCTGCGTGCTGGCCTCGTCCAGCGGAATCTCTGGCATACGCGGGGCGAGCGCTCCACCTAACACGGCTTTCAAATAGTCGAGGTTCGCAGGCAGGCGCACGCGCAGGTCAGGTGCCGAGCCGCCAACGGATTGGCCGCCGTATCCGTGGCATCCCACGCATGCCGCAGCTTCAAAGATGGCTTCCCCCATCGCCGCCGTTTCCGATGGATATCGGTCGACCGGCGGTTTCGGAAAGGTGAGCTCGGCCGCCCATGCGGGCGTCGGTGCGTCGCCTCCTAACACGAAGGCCAACAACCGTGGCCGGCTGCGCGACGCCTTCGTCGAACTGTAGTCCGTCAATCCGGACGAGGTCGAAGATGTGGAAGGCGCACCCGCCGGCACGATGATGTACTGGCGCCCCCCCGCCATGACCGTCGACGGCGCAGCTCGAATCGCGCCACCGGCTGCGAACGAACCCAGCTGCTCTCCCGAGGCCGCGTCGTACGCGTTCAGGTAGCCCTCGGCCGTCCCCTGGAAGACAAGCCCACCGGCCGTGTGCAACACGCCGCCGTTCAGTGGCAACGCATGACGCTGCCTCCACACTTCGCTCTGGGTGACCGGATCCCACGCAACGAGCTCTGCGAACGCCTGCCAATCCGGATCGCCCTGGCTGCCGTGCCGATAGTCGTAGCTGTAGTTCCCACTGTCCTTGCGCTCGAGCCGTTCGGGCATCGTCACCGACGGGATGTAGAGCACGTTCTTCTTGGGGTCGAACGCGAGAGCGGTCCAGTCATGCGCACCCCCGTCGCTCGGAAGGATGATCGTGGGCTCGCCGTCGGCCGCTTCCCAATAGCGTGCAGCCCGGTCGAAGATCGGTCGCCCGGTATCCTCGTCTAGGCCTTTGGCCCAGTTGACCGGCACGTAGTTGCGACCCGAGATGAACTCGCCCGTCTTCGCGTCGAATAGATAGACGAAGCCGCTCTTCGGCACGCTGAGGACGACTCGCGTTTCTCGACCCGCGATCGGCACGGTGGCCAACATCAGCCCGACCGCGGGCTCGTAGTTCCAGCCGTTGCCGGGCACTTGGCTGAAATGCCATCGGTACGCACCGGTTTCGGCATCCAGGGCGACGACGGCACTCGTGAAGAGCTCGTCGCCCGCGTCCTGGCCGCGTTTCGTTGGATCATCC
>NHEP01000075.1 GCA_002171515.1 bacterium TMED88
ACCGGTTGCCTATGGCTACGGAGTGGTCGTGATCGATTCCACCTACCCGGAGCCCGCGCCGCTTCCATTCCCGCTCAGCATTATCCCCAACGCGCTCCTTGCGGGCGTCACGCGCGAAGCGCCGCGGGGTATGCACAAGTTTGACTGGCTGCCGGACGAGGACCGCTTCGTCTTGGACTGGACGCTCGACTACGTGGACAACACGGACTGGATGCCGCCCAGCGTTTCGCCCCAAACGGGTCTCGCTTATATCGCCCACAAAGAAAACGGGCGTTACGAGTACCAGGGCATCGATTGGGACACGGGCGAGTTGGTGGCTCGCTGGCGCTTTCCCGACGACAGCATCCGCTGGAATACCTGGGGCGGCATGACGAGTTTCCTCGAGGACGGAGACCTCCTGCTCGGCGGCTTCTTCACCGCCAAGCGGTTCAATATTGGCCACCTGCGCTGAAGTCCCCGCCGCCGGCCTCCAGCTCTCTCCCCGCTACTCGCCCCCGGTCATTGTTGGTTTGAGGTCGATCGAAGGGTTGTCGAGTGGCTTCAAGCCCCCTTCGTAGGTTCGACCGCGCACCGAAGTGAACCCGAATTCGCTCAGATGTTGACCTCGGTGCTGGCAGCGGGCGTTGGCCATATGGAGGGTGATGACCCGCCGATGCCCTTGGGTCGAATTGCCTCCCGTCCGGTGGAGCAGCCGTGTGCTGAACAGCACACAGTGGCCGGGCGGGAGTTCAAGCGCGATGGCCTTTTCGCGTAGAATTGCATCTTCTTCTGCACCTTGGGAGGCCAGCGCCCCGAAGTTCAATCCCTCGCGCATTTCCAGCGGACGCACTTCGTCCCGGTGCGATCCGGGGACGATACAAAGGCTTCCATTGGATTCATGGACGGGATCCAGCGGAATCCAGACTCCGAGACATTGATCTTGGGGATCGAAAGTGAAATACGCGGCGTCCTGATGAAAGGGGTGCAGGGAGCCGGGTACGCCGGGGGGCTTGTAGATAAACATCAAAAGAAAGGCCATCAAGTCTTCCCCGATGAGGCTCTCCACCGCCTCGAGGACTCGGGGGAAGCGCATGCACTCGGCCATCACCGGATCAAAGCGGTCCGGGTTGATGATCTTCCACACGGCATGCTCGGGATCCTCGGGCACGGGTCGAATCCCCTTCGCGAACTCGATGTCGCGGACGATTCGGTTGGCGGCTGCTTCGGGAATGTCCCCGAGCACGATTTCCCGCGCCCGTTTCCGATAACGATCGATCTGCTCTTGTTCGAGCACATCGGGAACGATCACGTATCCCTGTTCTTCGAAGTGGGCGATTTGTTCCGCGGTCAGTGAGCTCATCGGTTCTCCGCTGTGCTCGACCGGCCTGAGAGCCGGAAGGAGGATCGGCAAGGCTAGCGCTCGAAGGGCCATGCGACCTCCGGTGGGGTACCGAGGCCTCAACGCCGTCCCTGGACTGCCCCGCGAATCGTTCCGATGAACTAGTCTTCGCCCGTGCCCACCTTTGTCCGATTTTTGCTGTTTGAGTGCCTGAGTTGGGGCGTTACGGCTTTTGTCCTGGCCATTTTGGTCCACCTGGAATGGATTCCTTTGTGGTTAGGCTGTGTTGTTTTTGCGGTCCTTGTCATCAAGGATCTCGCCCTCTACCCCCTCACTCGAAAGGCGCATGAGATTGGGCATCCCCATGGCGGAAGCGCATTGCTGGGCCGTGAGGTTCGGGCCGAAACGGTCCTGGACCCCGAAGGCTGGGTCAGGGCGGGACCGGAGCGCTGGAGGGCTCGGGTTGCAGAGACGGAGAAGAAACGCATCATCGAGCCGGGCCATGGGGCCCGGGTCCTTCAGCTGGAGGGCCTAGTTCTCATCGTCGAACCCATCGAGTCTGGGTCGAGTTGATTGGTTTTTTGTAGGGAGAAGAGAGACCGATGATTGCTGAACGAAGCACACGAGTGCGGACGCTCGTTCGGGATAATTTCTTTCGCATTCTGGCTGTCGTGGTCATCACCGGGAGCGTCGAATGGGCGAACAACTACGTGGATCTCGATCGGCCGGCCCTCTCGGTCGCGGCCGTGACCTTGCTGGTGACCGCCCTTTCAATCTTTTTGGTGTTTCGCGTAAACGAGGCTTATCAGCGTTGGTGGGAAGCCCGCACGCTGTGGGGCGCCATTGTGAACGACAGCCGGAGTTTTGCCCGGCAGGTGCTTTCTTTGCTGAGGCCGATTCCTGGCGATCAAGAAAGCGAGCGAAGCGTGCGCGCATTGCAGCGTGAGATGGTCCTGCGTCAGATTGCGTGGATCAATGCTCTGCGCCTTGGCTTGCGCCGGCAAGATGAACTCGATCCGCTTGTTCCTTTTCTGCCGGCGGGTGAGGCGGAAACACTCTCCAAGATTGCAGACCGCCCCAGTCAGCTCATGCTCACGCAGGCCAAACTTCTTGCTGAGGCGAGAGCCGCGGGTCAAGTCGGTGAGATGGCTCAGCATCGCATCGAAACAACGATGACGAGCCTTCAGAACGCGCAGGGAGGTTGCGAGCGCATTAAGAAAACGCCTTTTCCCGACCGCGTTGTTTACTTTACGCGCTTCTGTGCCTGGTCGTTGGCCATCGTGATCCCGGTGGCCTTGATGGCCAAGTCCGACGGCTTTGACCCGATCGACTACATAGTGCTGCCGTTTATGATGCTGGCTTTTCTCATCACCGAACGCCTCGGTGCTGAGCTGAAGAATCCCTTCGAGAATCGACCGAATGACACGCCCATGACGGCCATTTGCCGAACGATTGAAATTGGGCTCCTTCAGCAGCTCGGCGAGGACGACGTTCCCCTGTCTCTTGAGCCGGAGAACGGCGTCCTCATGTGATCAACGATTGGCGCGCTGCTGTGGCTACTCGGGCATGTGGTAGCCCGGAGTTGAAAGCGACAAGGCTTTTTCCTCGTCGGTCATTTCTTCAGGGATGTCTTCAAATAGAGGCGAAGACAGATACCGTTCACCCGTATCGGGCAGCATGCAAAGAATCACCGACCCCGGTTCAGCGCGCTCGGCGACTTGAAGGGCGACCGCAAAGGTGGATCCACCCGAGACACCGGTGAAGATCCCTTCCTTCCTGGCCAACAACTTGGCCTGCTCCATTCCCGCTCCGCCGGCGATGGGGATGATCTCATCGTAGTAGCCCCCGTCGATGGCTTCCTGGAGGACCAGGGGAACGAAATCGGGGGTCCAGCCTTGGATCGGATGGGGTGCCCACGCGGGGTGACTCTCTGTGGGGGAGCCCGCCTCGTTACGAGATTGCCCTTGCCCACTTGATATAAGAGCCGCGCTGTCGGGCTCGGTCAGTATGATTTTAGTCTCCGGCCTCTCCTTGCGGAGGACGCGGGCAACGCCGGTCGCGGTGCCACCGGTTCCGTATCCACTCACCCAATAGTCGAGACGGTCGTCTTTGAAATCGTTCAAGATTTCCCGCCCGGTGGTATTTTCGTGAATCAGCGGGTTGGCCTCGGTTTCGAATTGCCGGGCTAAAAACCAACCGTTGGCCTCGGCCAGCTCCACGGCCTTTTTGTACATCCCCATGCCCTTCTCCGCGCGGGGTGTCAGCACGACTTGTGCGCCGAGAAAGCGCATCAATTTTCGTCGCTCGATCGAAAAGCTATCGGCCATCGTGACCACGAGTGGATGCCCCGTCGCAGCGCACACCATGGCGAGGCCGATTCCGGTATTTCCGCTGGTGGCTTCGACCACGGTCTGGCCGGGCGATAGCGCGCCACTGCGTTCGGCTTCTTCGATAATGCTGACGGCCAGCCGGTCCTTGACCGAGGCGGCGGGGTTGAAAAATTCGGCCTTCACATAAAGCCGGACGCCCTCCGGTGCCAGTGTGTTGATGCGAATGCAGGGTGTGTCTCCGATTGCGTCCATGACGCTTTCATACAGTCTTCCTCGGCCTTGGGTTTGACGCGATGTGGCGGTGGTCATCTGATCTTCGTTTCCTTCTTCATTCAGGGATGATTGAATTGTTGGGGAGCGGGCAGATCCGATTTTTCGGCATCTTCCGCTAAGAGTGAGTTGATTCCGCGGACTCTCCCAGCGGTGGGATCATGATCTCCGGATTGCGCCCCTCGAGAATCGGCCGCATGCGGTTTTCAACCATCGCGGTCCATTCATGGGTCAAAATATAAAATTCGTTTGAGCGAATCGCCGCAACGACTCGGCGCCCTACAGCATTGGGATCCATGCCGTTCTGGATACTCATTTCGACCATTTTCCGGATTTCCGCGTTCAGCAGATCGGGTTCTTCCGGTGTGTCGCGCGGGCTCTCTGGGCGATTTCGTTCGGACTCCAGGATGCGCGTATTGACCCATCCGGGGCAGAGCACGGAAACGCCAATGGGCAGACCCCGCGACAGGGTATCTCGATAGATGGCTTCGGATAGAGCCACGACGGCGTGCTTGGATACGCCATAGATTCCCCCGCCTAAGATCAGACCTGCGATCGACGCGGTGTTGACGACGTGACCGCCCGCCCCTTGCTCGATCATCAGCGGCATGAAGCGTTGGATCCCGTGAATGACTGCGTCGAGATTGACGCCCATCACCCAGTTCCATTCTGAGGCGGGCTGTTCCCAGATCGGCAATGTTCCGCCCCCGCCGACCCCTGCATTGTTGCAAAGCACGTGAACAGCCCCGAACGCATTGAGGGTTTCATCGCGTAGATGGTCCATGGCCGCCGCATCCGATACATCGCAGCAGACGGGCTGCACGTCCCCGCCCGACGCCCTCATCTCAGCAGCAGTTTCCTCAAGGGGGGCGGCTTCGACGTCGGCGAGAACCACCTTCGCCCCCTCTTCCACGAGGGCCCGTGCCATCCCCCGCCCGATCCCACTTGCCGCACCGGTGACGACCGCGACTCGGTCTCGCAGATCTTGCATGAGGCCTCTCTCCTTATCGATCGATCGGGATTGACCCCTCGGGTATAAATTTAACCGGCCAATGGCCAGTCATCGGGGGGTTTATCCGTCACCTGAAAATATTTTTGGGTTAAACTACGGAGTGGAGCAGCTTTAAAGCCTTTGCAGCTCCAGACGATCAGGTTTAGCTCATCCGGTCTGTCTTGTGGCTCAGCGTCCTGCGTGCGCCCTTGGCCGGCCGAATCCGGACTCTGAGGAAAGAGTTCGTCGAGTTCGCCAGCCCGTTTGGGTCGTTTTCCCTCCTCGCAGAGGCAAAACCCCCATCAATTCAAGTGAGTTCGCGAGTTTCCCGTTCAATCTTGCGGGCGCACTCGCCGATGAAATTTCAAGCACATCCAATCAAGACCCGCTCCGCGGCGGCCGGTCCCCGCTGGCCGGGCGCAGCATCCTAGAAAGTGATCCTTGGTGGCGGACTCGAATTCTGAAATTGTAGTCATTGGTGCAGGTCCCGCGGGCCTGACCGCAGCCCATGAGCTGTCCAAGCTCGGGCGCCGCAGCGTGATTTTGGAACAGGATGATCAGGTGGGGGGCATCTCTCGAACCTGTGAGTTCGAGGGTTATCGGTTCGATATCGGGGGGCATCGTTTCTTCACCAAGGTCGATTATGTGCGCCAGATCTGGCGCGAGATTCTCGGCAATGAAATGCTGACCCGTCCTCGGCTCTCCCGGATTTATCACGATGGAAAGTTCTTCGATTACCCCTTGAAGCCGCTCAACGCCCTGTTGGGCCTAGGGCCGGTTGAAGCGGTCCGCATCGGCCTCAGTTTCTTGCGGGCTCAGATTGCGCCGGCGCCTCGGGTGGCGAGTTTTGAGGATTGGGTGGTGAGCCGCTTTGGTCGTCGCCTGTTCGAAATTTTCTTCAAGACCTATACCGAGAAGGTCTGGGGCATGCCCTGCAGTCAGATCAGCGCCGATTGGGCATCGCAGCGAATTAGGCAGCTTGATCTGCTTGTGGCGGTCCGAAACGCGCTGATTGGGTCTGTCGCGACCGGTCAAGGTGAAGTGGTCACGAGCCTGATCGAGGAGTTTGAATACCCGCGTCATGGGCCTGGCCAGATGTGGGAGCGGTGCAGAGACATGCTCTCCGAGTTTGGCTCGAAGACCATGATGGAGACCGAGGTTATTTCTGTTCAACATGCGAGAGGTCAAGTCACCGGTGTCGTGGCCCAGCAGCCGGGAATGCCAGAGTATCTGATTCGCACCGATCAGGTTCTTTCCTCGATGCCCGTTCGCACGCTGTTGCGCTGTCTCGATCCCGCTCCTCCCGAGTCAGTTCTCCGTGCTGCCGAGCGACTGAACTATCGTGACTTTTTGACCGTCGCTCTCATCATAGAAGAGCCGGACCTCTTTCAAGACAACTGGATCTACATTCACTCTGATGAAGTCCAAGTCGGCCGGGTACAAAACTTCAAAAACTGGAGCCCCGATATGGTTCCGGATCAACAGAAGACCGCCTTGGGGCTTGAGTACTTCGTTCAGGAGGGCGATGAGCTCTGGAGCTTGCCGGATGACGAGCTGATTGCGCTGGGAACCCGCGAGTGTGAGACGCTGGGGCTTGCCTCGGCGGATAAGGTTGTGGGCGGGTCAGTGGTCCGAATGCCTAAAGCCTATCCGGTCTACGATGGTACATACCAAGAGTCTTTGACGGAAATCCGGTCTTGGCTGGACCAGATCGGAGGGCTTCAGCTGATCGGTCGAAATGGACAGCACCGATACAACAATCAAGATCACTCCATGATGACAGGAGTCTACGCGGCTCGAAATATTGTCGGCAGTGAGTATGACATCTGGGACGTCAACGTTGAGGAGGACTATCACGAGGAGCGCGATTCAAAGAATCTCTCGACGAGTGGAGACCGTCTTGTCCCCAGCCGAATCGAGATTGCGCCCCTCGAGCGTCGAATTCGCGAACTGTATGCCCGGATCGACCCCGTCGCATTGGGCTCTGCGATGGGAATGATGACTGGGGTGACGCTTTTCTTGGCCACTGTTGTTCTTCTGCTGCGCGGTGCGGAGACCTCGATGCCCAACATTTCTTTGTTGGGAAATTATTTTCTGGGGTACGGGGTGTCGTGGTTCGGTTCAGTTGTTGGCTTGATCGAAGGATCCCTGGCCGGTTATCTGCTGGGGTGGTCGATGGCCAGCTTGACCAATCTCGTCATGCGGATCGAAGAGCGCAAAACGTTTGCGGCTTTCGAGGCTGGCCAAATGATGAACCTCTACGAGGCGGATGAATCGTGAACCAAGAAGATCAGAATTTTGAGATAGAAGAAATGATGCTCCAGCGCGCCATGGTGCGGTTAAGGTCGCGAGCGCTCTCTGTTGTCTGCGGTCTTCTCGGGGGAGCAATTCTCTTTATCGCCACGATTTGGTTGGTGATCCGCGGTGGCTATCCCGTTGGCCCCCACCTCGGGCTCCTCGGGGTCTACCTTCCGGGCTATAGCGTGACCTGGGGGGGGTCGATTCTAGGTCTCTTCTACGGGACCTTAATTGGGGCCCTTGCGGGTTGGGTTCTTGCAGCTCTTTACAATCGGATTGCCGACGCGCGTGCGATCGGTGAGTGACGCGCCGCATTGCGTCCGATGACCTTGCCTTTGCACCCCGGAAAGCTTCTGAAGGGCCGATTTCCCGAAGTCTTTTCGAGGCCTGTCGCTCATGCCTAAAGCCTCGGAAGACAAACCCAGTGTCTCGGTTGTGGTTCCGGTCCTCGATGGCCGGGCGCTCCTTGCCCAGACTTTGCCCGCTTTGCTGCGCGCCCTAGACGGCCAGTCTTATGAACTCATCGTCGTTGATGATGGTTCTCGGGATGAATCCGCAATCTACGCGGCTTCATTAGGAGCCCGGGTCCTCGAAACCGGTCGGCGGGGCAGTGGGCCGGCTTACGCACGGAACCTTGGAGTTTCGTCGGCTCGGTCAGAATTGATTCTCTTTGTGGACGCCGATGTCGCCGTTCACGAAGATGTGATTCCGCAGGTCCTAAAGGCCTTTGAGACCGCTGAGGTGGTTGCGGTTTTCGGCGCCTACGATGATGCACCACCGGATCAGAGTTTCTCCAGTCAGTATATGAATTTACGACATCATCACGTGCATCAAAGCGAGACCAATCAAGCCCAAACCTTCTGGACGGGGTTGGGGGCTGTTCGGCGACGCGCCTTTTGTGCAGCCGGTGGCTTCGACTCCGATCGCTACCCCGTGCCCAGCATCGAAGATATCGACCTAGGGCGTCGGTTAAGGAAGGCGGGCGGCCAGATTCTGCGCTGGCCCGGTATAAAGGGTACACACCTCAAGGCTTGGTCCGTGGGCGAAGTGATTCGTACGGATGTGATGAGAAGAGCCTTGCCGTGGGCTCGCTTGATGCAGCGTTACCCGGGTGCGTTTACCGATTTGAATGTCGGACCGGGCGAACGCTTCAAGGCCATCCTGGCTGGCGTGCTGGCACTGAGCTTGGCGTTTGCTCTTTTTCGGCCAGCGTTTCTTTTTTTAACGGTCCTGTTATTCGGTTTCGCCCTCCTCGTGAACGCGGATTTATTCCGACTTTTTCGCGAGCGAAACGGATTGGGCTTTGCGGTCCGAGCCCTGCTTTACCATCAGGTGTATTACCTCTACAGCGCTTCGGTCTTTGTATTCGCGGCCGTGGAAGGGCAATGGCTTCGGCCAGCTCGCAGACCCTCGCCTTCTGCAGACATTTGAGTCTGATTTCAGGCGCCGCAGGCGGCGAGGCTCCGAAAGAGCGCTTCTTCAATGTCGGCTACGGCGTCGGCTTGACGGGCGGCTTGATCCCAGACGTCCTCAGCGGCTTCGCCGCGGGCTGCTTGGGCGAGCATTTCGGAAATCCCGGTCCATCCGTCGGCCGCCTGGGTTGCGAGGGCGGAAGCATCATTGGGAACCCGCTGCGGATCGAGCTCGTAAGCCCAGGCAAGGAAGCCGGCATAGAGTCTCCGGAAATTTCCACCTCCGTTGCCGAACTTCTCTATGCAGCGCGAATTAAAGCTGGCGACCCAGCGGGCATCCTCACGCTGTCCCCAGGTAGGCAGCGAGGATGCGAAGGCTCGGATCCCCGCGATGCCGTTGGCGGGTTTCCGATCGCCCGGGATCTGAATTTCGGTCGCGGCCTGATCGGCGCTCTGTCCGAGCATTCGATGGGCACAGCTTTCGATCGCGATGCGCACAGCACTGACTAGATCGCGTCCCACTTCGGTTCCGTAGAAACGACCCCAAAGATTCTGGGTTGAGAGCCCTTCGGGAGGGTTTCGGCTGAGGGCGAGGGCACCATAGGAGCATGCCTCGGGGATGTCTCGAATGCGATCAGCGATGAAAGCTTTTTCGATCGCGTCATCAAATCCCAGCAGCACGAATCGGTGCCCGGGAAAGTGCACTTTATATTCCCGGTAGTCGAGATAGAGGATGTCGCCCGACAGCATCGTGGGTCGTCCAGCTAGGACTTCCTCGCGCACTTGACTCCAGGCGTGGGCGTCGTCGTCTTCAGTCTGTTCCCGATAGTCAATTTGAAGATGCTGGCCGAGGTCTTGTTCCAATGATGCGGTTCGGCCAAACACGCCGATCGGAGGGTCCATCGCGTCGCTGTCAAAGAAACCGCAGTCGAGACCTGCGGCGAGGCCAAAGACGGCATCCTCCGGAAGCTTCAGTCCACAGTAATGTTCGAGGAGTCCGCGCATGGAGCTGCTCCCGCAGTGCTCTCCGGGGTAGATGCGATAGCCGTCGATCATGGTCTCCATAGGTTCTCCTCGCCGCTCAGCTTTTAGTCATCCCTTCATCGGAGAGTCTAATCCGATTGATCAATAAGACGTATGAGCGAATCATTGTTTCCTTGACAGGAGTCTCCCTGGCGTAGCAGCATCCGAGCTGATCGTGGGCAAGGAGACCTTCAGGATGGGGGCCAGGCACCCGAAAATCGGCCCCAGAACAATGGGTCTCGCACTGCTCTGCCTTCTGGGCCTCAGTGCATCCACCGCCATGGCCAAAAGCTCTGTTCGGACGGGCCTTTATGGACGGGCCGGTGCGGCGGTGGGCGTGTCCCAGTCCGGGCGCCTCGACCAGTTGAACGCGGCTTTACCTGGGCTCTTGATTCGCCGTGGCATCGTGCCCGCTGACAGTCAGATTTTGGAGGCCCGGGTCGAGCCCGGCACGCTGCTCGGCGCCTCGGTGGGGCTGGGCTGGCGTTTTCATCCCCGCTTTGCCGTGGAGAGCAGTTTTGATTGGTTCGAAGCGCGGGCCGACTTCACTCTGAGTTTCATCTCCCCGTCTTTTCCCGGCGAAGTGCTCTCGGGCACCACCGAGGCGGGGGGTGTTTCGGGCTGGACTTTCATGGTCGAAGCCAAAGGGTATTTGGCCACCGGCACGCTTCAGCCCTATGGATCCGTCGGGCTCGGGGTGATGGGCGAGTCGGCCAATTTCACCTTGAGGTCGGTTCTTCCGGCTCGCTGGTCCGAGATGGACTTTGCGCCTCGTTTCGGGGCGGGACTCGACTTGGCGTTGACCCCTCGCATCGCTCTCAATCTCGATGCAGGCTACGTCCTCGGCACCGGCGCCCTGTCCGACGACGGTCTCATTTCACTGCGGCTCGGCGTGCTCGCTCGTTTTTAACATCCCCGAGGATTGCTCCCCGATGTTCTCCGTAGCCCAATCTTTCATGAGTTGCGCCCGGACAACCTCGGTCCACATCTGGTAACCCGCGTCGCTCAGGTGAAGTCCATCGAGGGCGAAGAGTTCCGATCGGGGTTCCTGACCCGTTGGGCCGAGCATCGGGGTGGCGATGTCCAAGATCGAGAGGTGGGGATCACTTTGCGCCAGCGCCGCGATTTGCCGGTTCGCGCGATCCATTTCGGGCCATCGATCCCAGCGAAGTGTGGAGGGCTTGATGGTGATGAAGTAGATGGGGAGTCCGGGTTGGGCGGCCCGCAGCTGCGTCACGAGCTGCTGGAAGTCTCGGGTGACGTCCTCCGCCGTCTTGCCCGAGCCCTTGGCGAGGTCGTTGTCGCCGGCGTAGACCACCACGGCCTGAGGCGCATAGGGGAGGATGATTCGGTCCGCGTTGTAGAGCACGTGCGCCATGTGGGCGCCCCCGAAGCCGCGTTCGACCGCGGGCAGGGGAGCCATGTCGGCTTCTAGAGTGTCCCAGAAGCGGATACTGGAGCTGCCCACGAAGATGATCCCGCCGGGCTCGGGGGGGCTTTCTCGGTCACCTTCCTCGAAGGCGACGATCGCCGACTCAAAAAAGGCTGGGTCGAGGCTCGCGGATTGGTATTGGGCGACGGCCAGTGGAAAACCGATGTAGGCCAACACGGCGAGAACCAAAAAGCCAATCAGTGCTCTTTTCACGGCGTGCCCTCGCTGTATTGAGAAAGGCCGGCCGGCCCCTGGCTTCTCAGTTGAATCTGGATGTTGGGATCCAATCGGGCTCGTCTACTCAAGGGTCGAGTATTCGGTGGAGCGGTCTGCGGCGCGCTCACCTCGGGTTTCTTCGACGCAAGCCTCAAGGTCGCGGAGGTATTCTTCGATGACTCCGGCATTCGTGTTGCTGACGGTGGAATGCAGCGTGTCCGGCGGCTTTTGTCGGTCGTGGTACCAGCCCCGGCGCATCAGAGCGTCCCCCAAGGCAAAGACATCGATGGGCGGGTGTTCAGTTCGAGAGTCGCTCGCCATCGCGACCAAGTGGTAGTGGCTGTCGCCCAAAACTTGAAGACCTTCGATGTTCCGGATGCCGGCTCGCATCTGGTCGGCATTTTCGAGCGTATCGCGGGTCAGGGCGCAGTAGCCTTCGAGACCCAGGTGCTGCATGACGGCCCAAGCCGTCGCCATCGGCATTCCGGATCGGGATCCCTGTAAGTTGGGCGAGGCATAGAATCCGCCCAGCCAGTCGTCAAAGACAAAGGTCTGATTTCGACGCAGCCCGCGATTGCGATAGAGGATGACGGATACACCTTTCGGCGCGTAGCCAAGCTTGTGGATATCCGCAGAAATGGAGTCGACGCCCTCCACCCGGAAATCCCACGGTGGAACGGGCCGCCCCAGCTGCTCGGCGAAAGGCAGGACGAAGCCGCCCATGCAGGCATCGACATGGCAGTGCGCCCCCACTTGTGCGGCCAGAGCGGCGATTTCAGGGATGGGGTCAATTAAGCCCTGGGGATACTGAGGGGCCGATCCGACAACGAGAACGGTCCGGTCATTGATCTGGTCCGCCATGGCGTCGAGATCCGCGGTCCAGTCTGACTGAACCGGGGTTTTGTGAAGCTTGATCCCGAACAGGTGAGCCGCCTTGTGAAAGGCTGCATGCGCTGTTTCGGTCACCACCATCTCGGGTTCGGTGACCTGACGCTCGTTTCGGCCGCGCTCTCGGGCCGCGAGGACCGCGCAAAGAATCGATTCTGTTCCGCCGCTGGTGAGAAAGCCCGCACTTTCAGCGTCCGCGTGAAGCAAGCGGGCCGTCCATCCCACGACTTCGGATTGGATGGCCCCGAGCGACGGAAACGCCTTGGTGTTCAGGGCATTTTCATGCAGGTACAGCAGGGCGGCCCGCTCGGCGACTTCATGTACCGAGGGACCGCCATCGTAAATCATCCCGAAGGTGCGCCCGTCCGCCCAGCGCACGTCTTCCGCACGCTTGGCTTCAAGTTCAGCGATGATTTCATCGCTGGGGCGTCCCGTATGGGAAAGCTTCAGCATGAATCTTGGTGGAGTCTCAGCGCCTTAGTACCACCAGGGTCCCCAGGGTCCCCAAGTGGACATGTCCATCGCCGCGTTCTCTTGGTACTGGGCGGCTTGAAGTCGACGGACTGAGTCCTCATGGACGAGAGCCAGTTTTTGATATCGCCCATAGGCCCGTTCGGTGCCGACATAAAGACATTTGCAGACCTTCGCATCCGCGTAGGAGTACATGATCTTCCCGTTTTGATCGTGGGGGACCAGTGTGCGTTGCGGCTGCGCGGTGAGCCGGGTCAGCTTGTCGGGGGTGTCCGCAAGGCGCATCTGGAAACCGGCAGCGGCCAGCAGGCGTTCGGTCTCGATGGCCTGGCTGTTCGTCGAGCAACCCGAGGCCACCAGGGCGACGGCCATTGCCGCGCCGATGAGCATTGCAATTGAACGGTTTCGTGACATCGGGTAGCTCCTCTTCTTTTCTTTAGCTGGATGATCGAGGGCACCGCACGGATCCTACGGCCGGTGACTCTCAATTAGGAATTTGGACCGCTTTCGCGCACTGAGAGCCTTGGGCTCAAGCTCGGGGTCAGCCTAGCCCCCATCGCTGTCGCATTGCGCCTCCGGATTCTACGACTCCGCCCACCGGACCACAAGCGTCGTCCTATCGCGGATGAGGCAGTGTTTTCAACTTTTCAATCGGTTCCGACGGCGCAGGGAGCCGTAGGGCGCGGGTCGGGGGTATGATCCGGGGCAAAGGAGGCCACCATGCAGAGCGAAAATATCTTGTACGAAGTTGTCGAGGGTCGGGCCCGGATCACCTTGAACCGCCCGGAGAAGCGAAATGCCCTCTCGGACGAACTGCTGCGCGATCTTGAAGAGGCTCTTTGGGAGGCCGATGACGATACCCGGGTTCACGCCGTGATCATTCGGGGAGCGGGTTCAAGCTTCTGCGCCGGCTACGATTTGGCGGGTGGACGAAGAAAAAGCGATGACGACGTGCCCCGCAGAACGGGCCGTACAATCGATGACGACATGTGGAATCTCGAAAAGAACAACCGCCGTCTTCGAACGATCTTTGAAATGCATAAGCCCTCGATTGCGCAGGTTCACGGTCATTGTCTCGCCGGTGGAACGGACGTTGCGCTGTATTGTGACATGGTGATTGCGGCGGAGGACGCCAAGATTGGCTTTCCCCCGGCGCGAAATCTCGGCGCTCTTCCCAACAATATGTGGGTCTACCACTGCGGTCCGCAGTGGGCGAAACGACTGAACCTCACCGGAGACGTAGTCAGCGGAGCCGATGCAGCGAAGATCGGGCTGGTCTTGAAGGCGGTTCCGGCGGAACTCTTGGAAGGAGAAGTCGAACAGCTGGCGGATCGGCTGGCCTTGATCGACCCCGACCTTCTTTCCGCCAACAAACGCATCATTAATGCCGCTATGGAATTGATGGGGTCGCAAGTTCTTCAACGGCTGGCCGCCGAGAACGACGCGAGGGGACACCGCGCTCCAGGGACCAAGGCCTACTTCGCGGCGGTCAAGGAGAAGGGGCTCAAGGGGGCGTTTGCAGATCGAGACGCCAAATTTGGCGATGGTCGCGCGCGGGTCGATATCCCGGAAGTTCGAGATGAACGAGGCTACGTGATCGAGCCGGAGGACTGAGTCCGAAGAGTCCCCGGCGAGAAGTAGGTCTCGCTTGTTGGAGGCAGGGCCTCGGGCTTTTCTATTCGAAAGGCAGTGGCTGCCTTTACGAGGGCTTTGGCAGTGGCGTTCCGTGGTGGGCCAAGTAGTGGCTCGAAAAGCCTGGGCGCTCCTCCAGTCGGCTCGGCAGTTCATAAAGACGCTCGTAGGCGGTCTCTCGAATCGTCCAGCGCCCATCGACCTTCAAATAGCGATCCCAGTACAGGGCTGTGCCCGTGGTGAAAAATTCGAAATTGAGGACCCACATGTTGTCGGTCAGGTACCAAATGCCGGTGGCCTCGGTTTCGCTGAGCACCTGAATCTCGGGATGATGGCCGTTGTGGTGTCCCACGGCTTCTTGGGTGAAAGAAGTTTTCAGAGATTCGAGATAGGCCTCTCTTCCATCCAGGTTCCATTCATAGGTCCCGCCTTTGAAGCGAACCGTGACATCCGGGTGGAAAATCGTCGCCAGTTCTTCGAAGTTCGCGGTGTCGACGCAGCGGAAGTAAGCATGCTTTAACTGCTTGATGGCCTCGATGTCCATCAGGTGCTGAATGTTTTTGCGCAGGTCTTCGATCCCCCCGTCGCTGGCCTGGAGGGGCAGGCCGTCACGAATGCCCATCGCGGGCTTGTCGAGGACGCGCTGTTCTTTCGGCATGGAGGTTCTCCTGAGCGAGGTTGAGCCCACGACAGTCCGCGCGAGCCGGGTATGATTGGATGGTGCTTTCCTCCCGGGAAGGCCGCAAGGAGGTTCTAAAATGGAAACAGCCGAAGCCATCGAGCGCTGGCACCGTGTCGTCCGGCGCGGAGAAGTTGATTTGCTCGACGATTTGCTGGCGGACGAGGTGGTCTTTCACTCACCGGTCGTCCACACCCCCCAGGAGGGGAAAGCCGTGACCCGTCTCTATCTATCCGCTGCAGCGGGTGTTTTCTCTTCGGGGGCGAAGCGAGATCGACCGCCCACTGACGGGGAGACGGGCGGGAAAGATTCGGGGTTCCGATACGTGCGCGAGATTGTCGGGCCCCAGGACGCACTTCTGGAGTTCATGACCGAAATTGACGGCATCCAGATTAACGGGATTGACTTGATTCGCTTCAATGAGTCCGGGCAGATCATAGATTTCAAAGTCATGGTTCGACCGCTCAAGGCCGTGAATAAGCTTCATCAATTGATGGCCGGGATGTTGAAGTCGATGCAGTCGGACTGATGGCGAAATCCCGCCGATCGGAGGAGAAGCGCATCGATGCCCTTGGCTGAGATTCGAGGCATCCAACTCTGCTACGAGCGCGGAGGCCAGGGCCCGCCGGTTCTCTTGATCAGCGGGACAGGCGGCGACCTCCGACACAAGCCGAGTTTTTTTTCCGGAGCCCTTCCCGAACATTTCGATTTGCTGGCGTATGACCAGCGCGGACTGGGCCGAAGCGGCAAACCCGATGGTCCCTACACCATGGCGGACTATGCGGACGATGCGGCGGCACTCCTCGATCACGTAGGCTGGACGCAGTGTGGCGTGATCGGCATTTCGTTTGGCGGCATGGTGGCTCAAGAACTCGTTTTGCGTCATCCGGACCGGGTTGGGCGACTGGCACTGCTGTGCACCTCCAGCGGCGGTGAAGGCGGCGGCTCTTACCCTTTGCATGATCTCGAAAAGTTGGCGCCCGAGCAGCGAGCGCTTCGGTCCCTTGAAATCAGCGATCTTCGCTATGACGCGCAGTGGCGTCGCGACAACCCAGAGCCCTTGAAGAAAATCCTAGAGTCGATGGCGCGTCGTCGTCTGCCCGATGCGGATCACCCCGAGGCCCTGCACGGGGCCGGGCAACAGCTCCTGGCCCGCCGCTCGCACGATACTTGGTCGCGCCTTTCTGAAATCAGTTGCCCGACCCTCATCTGTGGCGGTCGATACGACGGGATCGCTCCCGAGGCCAATCAGCACGCTTTAGCGGATCGGATCCAAGGGGCAAAGCTTCAGTTTTTCGAGGGCGGCCACCTCTTTCTGCTCCAGGACGCCAAGGCCTGGCCGGCCATCATCCGCTTTCTTGCTCCTGGCCAAGCAAGCGACTAGGCCAGGCTTCACTTGGGCGATGTATGCTGGCCAGATGTCTTCCTCTCCTCGCCGCCGGAATCTCCTCGAGCAACGGGTTGAACGGATTCTTGCCCAGAGCCCAGGCCAAGAGGATCCATCCGACTTGGCGGAGAGGGTTCAGTCTGTGTTGGCCTGCGTACCCCCAGAGGCGAGGTCGCTGATTTCCGAACGGACGGGTCGCTCCCTGGCCGAGGTGGAAGCCATCATGGAGTCCGACCCTTCTCTGACGGCGGATCCGAACGCTCGCCACCGGGTCACGATTTGCACAGGGAAGACGTGCGCACGACGCGGCGGCGCGGCGCTGCTTCGAAGGGCGCGGCAGAAGCTCGAAGCCGAATGCTTTGAGACCAGTTCAGATGGGGCCGTTTATCTCGAGCCGTTTCGCTGCTTTGGGCAATGCGCCATGGCGCCGAACATCCGAATCGATGGCGGCGTTCGGGGAGCCATGACGGGTGAACGTTTTGAGTTGCTTCTGGATATGTTGCGCCGCTGAACCGCGCGGGCGATTCCGTTCCACACGAAAAGACTGGGCTGGGTAGAGTGAAAATGATTCTGAGTCTCCGCGAGGCGTTGGGCTCCAAACAGGAGGTGATGAGAGTCGATGTCGTTTCAATCTCAACGTGTTGGGGCTGAGATCGCCTCAGACTCTGAAGAAGCGCCCTTGAGCGGGGTGAAGGTGGTCGATCTCACCCAATTTGAATCCGGCCCTGCGGCGACCCAGCTGATGGCTTGGCTCGGGGCTGATGTCATCAAGGTTGAGCCGCCGCGGGGCGATCCGAGCCGCTCTTTAGCGGGGGGCACAGACAACCGTGACAGCATTTTGTTCGGCCTCCTCAATCAGGGTAAACGCAGCATCGTCCTCAACTTAAAGCAGGAAGAAGAACGCCGCGTTCTTTTTCAGTTGCTCGAGTCGGCGGATGTGTTGTGTGAAAATTTTGCACCGGGCACTTTGGGCCGCCTCGGCCTTGCCCCGGAGTTCCTGCGCGAGCGTTTCCCCCATTTGGTTGTGGCCAGCATCCGGGGCTATGCGCCTGGGGGTCCTTGGGCGGATTGGAAGAGCTTTGACTTCGTCGCCCAGGCGGTTGCCGGGGCCATTAGCGTGACCGGTGAACCCGATCGACCGCCGGTGCGGATCGGGCCCACCGTGGCGGATAGCGGCGCGGGCGCCCAGCTGGCGGTGGGTATTTTGGCGGCGCTGATGAGGCGCCACCGAACCGGAGAAGGCGGGACGGTCAGCATCTCTTTACAGGACGCGATGCTGAACCTGATGCGAAATGCCATGGGGCCCATGTATGTCAGCGGCGAGCCCAGTGAACGATTTGGCGATGCCTATGCGCCTTCTGCACCGAGCGGACTCCACCCTTGCTCGCCGGGTGGGCCGAATGATTACGTCTATGTGCTGCTTGGCCATCGGCGTCACTGGGATGCGCTGCTGCGGGCCATTGAACGAGAGGATTTGATCGGTGATCCGCGGTACGTCCGGCAATCGCTTCGCAATGCCAAGGTGGATGAGGTGCGGGCCATCGTGAGCGATTGGACAAGCCGGCACGACAAGCACACCGCGATGGAACGAATTTCGGCCGAGGGCGTTCCCTGCGGCGCCACCCTCGACACCCGTGAGCTGCTTTCCAACCCGCAGCTCTTGGAGTCGGGCATGATGGGTGCCCAATCGATCCCGGGCTGGGGCGAGCCTGTGGTGCCCGGCTGCCCCCTCATCATCGATGGATGCAGAATGGCGGCGGGATCACCCCCCTCCCTCGACGCGGATGGGCCAAGGCTCCGGCGCGTCGAGACCCAAGGCGCCGGGAAGTAGCTTCTTTCTGGGGTTCCCCTACCAGCGGTCGACGTGAAGGACACCGTCGAGCGGTTTGCGGCGAGCGCTCTTGAACTCGGTGCCGATCGTGTAGGCGATGGGCGAGAGGGCCACCTGGGTGACTTCCTCGAAGGGAATGCCCAGTAGATTGGCGACTTCTTCTTCGTACATCAGGTGGATCGTCGTCCAGGAGGTCCCAATGCCTCGGGCTCGGCCCGCCAGCATGAAGCTCCAAAAGGCGGGCAAAATCGACCCGTACTGACTGGCCTGGGCGATCACGGCCATGTTGCCGGGCACTTGGTCCATGCGACCGCTCACGCACGGGATGATCAAGGCGGGCGCTCGATGCATGTTTTCGGCCAGGTATTCGGCGGACTCGACGACGCGTCCCATTTGTTGGGCGTCGACGGGGTTCTGCTCGGCTTCCGCCAGCGCATGGGCCGAGACAGGCATCCCTCGGTACAGCTCGAAGCCTCGTCGGTAGATGTCGCCGATGGCTTTCCGTTTGGCCTCGTCGGTCACAACGTAAAAATGCCAACCCTGTGCGTTCGAGCCGCTGGGCGCCTGCAGGGCGATCTCAATGCATTCCTGAATGACGGAGACTTCCAGGGGACGGTCGAAGTCGAGGCGCTTTCGAACGGCGCGTGTGGTGGAAAGCAGTTGGTCGGGGCTGAGGTCGAGGGTTGTCATGACGAACTCCTACGGGGAACAATGAAAGAGGGCTTGGGTTGACGTGCGGCGCAGCGCTCGAAACTAGCCCGCACTCTTGTCGATGTCGGCCACCTTAATGACCGAGAAGCTGGCTTCCATGAGCGGATCTGCCAGCAGTGTGCGGATGAGGATGTGGGCATTTTCATAACCCTGGGTCGAAACCCAGTTGTCGACACCCGGGTTTTCGTGACAGGCGTAAATGACAAATGAACCATCGTCTCGCAGTTTGACCTGTTGATTGTTGAGCCCGACTTTGTGATAGCGGAAGTCTCCGGATTCGAGATAGCGGGTCAGGATCTGACACGACCAATACCGGCAGGGAACATCTTGACCTTCGATCAGGATCGCTTCGTCGTCCTGTAATCGAAACCAAGCCCCCAGGTATTGAATGCCCGGGCCCGGCAGGTTGTTGGAAATCAGCTTCGGATCGATCATCTGGGCGAGCTCTGCGGGGGTGTGCTCATCGTCGCGCGGCTCATCGAGCAGCATCTTGCCTTCCGTGATGTGTGTGACATCGACTTTTTGGCCGCGCTGGGTTTTGTCGTATTCGATCAGATTGAGTCCAGCAAAGATCGAAAGCCCGATCGAAACGTCGGTCGCATCTTCGACGAAGTCCACGATCTTTTTGAGTCCGTCGGCGAGATCTTCCTCGGTGTAATGATCCGGAGCGCCCGCGTCGGTGAGGCATTCGATGTTGAGCTGTGCGGTTTGGTAGCGACCTTCGTCTGTGGTGTGGACGAATTCCGGGAAGTATTCCCGGGTAAAGAGAATGGGCTTATCGCCCTTGAGCTGGACCCAGTTGTCGACCCCCTCCGGTCGCTCGGCGGAGAGGTGAATCTCAGCATACGGTCGTCCGCCTCGTTCGCTCCAGACGATTTTGTCGTCCACTAGGTTGTCGACGATGTAGTAAGCCTGCCGTTCGTCGTAGGCATAGACGGTGGCGGAGAAAAAAATGTCGTCGCCGCGGGTGACTTCGAAGCGGTATTCGAGGTTCTCGTCGACCTTCGCCTCGTGATAGAGCGTGTCGCATCCGTCTCCCTTGAACTTCCGGATGGGCAGCATCATCCGGGACAGAGTGGGGCGGCGGCGGTCGGCCTCAAGCTCCAACTGGTGGGCGGCCGAGATCAGCCGAATGAGGTAGCGGTAGCCCTCGGCCCGTTCTCGGGGATTGCGGGCGCCTGTGACGCCAGTGACTTTCTCGCCGATCCGCTTCAGATCATCCGCGAAAGCGTTCCAGGCGGCCTGGCTCGGCGTGATTTCGGACTCGGACATAGTCTGCTCCTCTCTGGATTGTCGGCGGGAAGGCCGGGAACGTAGCAGTCGCCGGCCCGGCCCGGTCCCCGCCTGGACACGGTCTGGGGTGCATTCCGGCCGGGAATCAGACTCGATCAGTTCAAGGGTCTTGTGGCGAGGTGTGAATCGACGGCCCAAGCGTGCGATCCTGCGCGCCTTAACCCGGAGGTCGGTCCAGCCGTGGACGCCCGTCACTTGCCCCAGCCTTTTCGCCCGTTGCCGATTCGCTCGATGAATTTTTTTGGGCGGGGCCTTTCTCGCGTTGGCGTCAAGCCGATCGCTTTGAGCGAGGCTGCACTCACTGGCGCGGCCGCCCGCCAGACCGGTTTGTCCGACTATGGGGCCGAGAGTTTCCGTCCGGGCTTTCGCCGTCTGCTTCAGTCTCTTGAGGAAGACGCGAAGCTGACCCTTTTTGGGCGTTTCTTTGCGCAACGACAACTTCTAGAGCTTCTATCCCATCGTCTTCGTCTGGTCGACTGGCGGAAGCGTCACCCCGAAATCGCCCAAGAAAAAGTCGCGCCTCCGATTTTTGTGCTGGGCTTGCCGCGTACGGGCACGACCCTGCTTTATGGCCTGTTGGCCGAGGATCCGGCGGCTCGAGCGCCGCTTTCCTGGGAAATTGACGAACCCGACCCGCCTCCGGAGACCGCCACGTATTTGACGGACCCCCGTATCGAGCGGACGGAGAAGAGATTTGAGCAACTCCGTCAGCTCGCCCCAGGGTTTCAGGCCATTCACCCCATCGGCTCACTGATGCCACAGGAGTGCATCGTCTTGATGGCCTCCGAGTTTATGAGCATTCGCTTCGAGATGACCTTCGATGTCGCGGGCTACCAAAGCTGGATGCTCGATCAAGACATGACGGACGCCTATCGTTTTCATCACGATTTCTTGCAGCACCTACAGTGGCGTTGTCCTGGTGAGCATTGGGTGCTGAAGTCACCGGGACATCTGGGTGCCCTCGATGCTTTGATCGAACGTTATCCCGATGCCATGATTATCCAGACCCATCGCGACCCGGGTCGTGTGATTCCGTCGGTCTCGAGTCTCGAATACACCATGCGGATGGTGTGTTCCGACGACGTGGATCCCCATCGACTCGGCGCCCAGCAAATGAAAGTCTGGCAGACTTTGCTCGATGATTGCGTGGCGACCCGGGCGCGCCGGCCAGAGCTCGATGCCCGTATCCTCGATCTCCACTTTGATTCGATCGTCTCGGATCCACAAGGCACAGTCCGAAAAGTCTACGAGCACTTCGATTTGCCGCTGACGCCCGCCACGGAGGCGCGCATGAAAGCCTTCGTGACCGACAATCCGCGCGAAAAGCACGGTGTGCACCGCTATGGGCTGGAGTCTTTTGGCCTCGATGCCGCCGAGGTCGAATCCACGTTTGCGAGTTACCGCGAGCGCTTCGGCGTGGCCCTTGAGCCCTATTGATCGGGCGATCTCGTCACAGCGTTGCTCGCTTATTTTGATTTCAGTTTGTAGAGCCGAAGCAGGATCTTGTGCACCCAGGATTCCGGGAGCATCCCCATGAAACCGCTTTGGAACCGTGCCGAGGCCGGCGCGTAGTAGCTCATTTTCGGCTTGGCCTCGGTGGCGGCCCGCACCACGACCTGGCCGACGGCTTCCGGGGGCAGGGCGTTTCGGGTTTGCTTGGCGGCGAATTCATCGAGGTCGATCATGATCTGCTGGTAGGGGTTGTCGGGATCCTCTCGCAGATGCACCGAAGAGGCGCGGGAGTTATCGAAGGTTTCGGTGTCGATAAAGCCCGGCACGATCAGCGACACGTGAATACCAAAGGGCGCCAGTTCCAGTCGTAGGCCCCGGGTGACGGCCTCCATACCGGCCTTGGTGCCCGCGTAGGGGATGGCGAGGGGCGCGGCGACCGACCCCCCCAAGGAGCCCATGTTGAGAATCCGCCCCGAGCCCTGGGCGCGCATGATGGGCGAGACTTCTGCGGCCAATTGCAACGCGCTAAAAAGATTGACCTCAAAGGTATGCCGCAGGGCGCTGCGCGAGATTTGTTCATTCGCCGCCGCCGGGCTGTACCCGGCATTGTTCAGCAGGACGTCTACGCGCCCAAAACGATCCATCGCTTGATCAACCAGCCCATGGGTGGCTGCTTCCTCGGCCAGATCCGCTGGAACCGCGAGAGCCTGTCCACCCTTGGATTCGATTTCTTCCGCCAAAGTCTTCAGGCGGTCGGCCCGGCGCGCGGCCAACACCACGCCAAAACCCGCCCCGGCGAGGGCGCGGGCCGAGGCCTCACCAATCCCCGACGAGGCCCCGGTCACGATGGCGACGGGCCGAGCATTCTGTTGATTCGTCATGGCGCAGACGATGCCCGGGATCGATCGCTAGAGCAAGCGATTCATCCGACGCTGGCGACCTGCGAGTCCGACGAGGCCGAGCCCCCCCGCAAAAACCCCTGCCCCAAAGCCCGGCTCGGGCACGGTGATGAGTTGCTCGCTCATCTGGCTCGTGTTGCCTTCGCTATCCGTCGCCGTGGCGCGGAGAAAGCCCTCCACCGGGGTAAAGGGATCGACGGGGTCGATCGCCACATTGCGGAAAGAACCCGCGTCGGCGCTCGCGTAGGTGTCGGAACCCAAGTAGAGATCGACTCCCTCGAAGTTGGCGCTCGCCACATAGAAGTCAACCTGTAGGGGGTAACTGCTGTCGGAGAGATTTGAGTCGACCCGGTAACGGATCTCGACCTCACCGGTGGATGAATTCAACAGCGTTTGCGCCGCGTCGAATTCGGGAAAGTTCTGCTGCTGGTTGGGGCCCAGGTCCGTGTCCCCAAAGTCATTCGGAAGCGCGCAACTTCCTCCACCGTCGAGGCAGTCGATTTGTCCTTGAGTGCGAAGTCGGATCGAGACACCGGGTGGATCACCCGCAAAGAGATTGCCCCGCACCGATGTCCCGCCTGGGGGTGTCAGCGCGTCACGCTGAATCACGACGCTCGCGAGGGATTGGTTGGCGATCGAATTGCCCTGAGCGGCAATTTGAAAGCTGTCCTCCTCGTCGGGTGCGGCGCCGATCTCCGCAAAGGTGTCCTCTAGCAGAACACCGAAGAGACCGCCGAGGTCGCGCTCGAACGGATCCGTACCGATCCAGTTGGAGCGGATGAGTACATTTTTTGAGTCGGGGGGTGCGGGGTCGGTGCCCGAGTTAATGATACCGATTCCCGCATAGGTGCCGGAAATCACGTTCCCCTGGGCGACACGACCAATTTCGTGTCCGTACCCGCAAAGCGTGACGGCCGCGCGGTTGTTGTAGGACGTGGAGAGATCACCGTCGGGATTGGTCCCAATGGTGTTGCTCAAGATGCTGACATTTGTGACGTCGCAACCCGTGCCGAAGTCCGCAAAAGCGTTCCCCGCAATGGTGTTGCTTTGGAT